>CAJYJW010000277.1 GCA_913775025.1 uncultured Sphingomonas sp.
AAAGCCACCTTCGCGCGCATCCGCGACGGTTGGCGGATGACCCATGACTGCCTGCTGTCGATCACGCGGCAGACGCGGCTGCTGGAGAAGAATCCCTCGCTCGACAATTCGATTCGGCTGCGCCTGCCCTATATCGAGCCGCTGAACCACCTCCAGATCGAGCTTTTGAAGCGCCATCGTGCCGGCGAGGACGATCCCCGCATCCGTGAGGGCATTCAGCTTTCGATCAACGCAATTGCGACCGCGCTTCGCAACAGCGGATAAAGAAAGGGGCCGCCCTTCGCAGGCGGCCCCTTTAGGTCAGTCCGATCGAGCGATCACTCGAATTCGAGGATCACCGCATCCACGGCGAGGCTCTCGCCCGCCTTCGCCGATACGGCCTTGACGGTGCCGGCCTTCTCGGCGCGCAGGATGTTTTCCATCTTCATCGCTTCCACCACCGCGAGAGGCTGGCCCGCCTCGACGCGATCGCCCTCCGCCACATGAATTGCGGTGACGAGGCCTGGCATCGGGCACAGCAGGAAGCGCGACAGATCCGGCGGCACCTTCTCGATCATGTGATGCGCCAGTTCGGCCACGCGGGGGTGCAGCACCCGCAAGGCATGGGTTGCGCCGCGCGTCGTGAAGCGCCAGCCGTCACGACGACGCTCCACGCGCAAACCGAGCGGTTCATTGTCCACCCGCGCCTCGACCAGACGCTGGCCGGGCACGTAGGGCGCATCGACGACGACCGCGGTACCGTCCACCGTCACCGCCTCGCCCGCGATCGTGACGTGATGCTCGGCGCCGTCCATCGTGACCACCCATTCGGCCACGACCGCGACATCTTCGCCCGGCGCCGCCGGATGCAGCTGCCCGTCGATCAGCGTGGCACGCGCGGCCTCGGCGCTGGCGATCACGCCCGCCACCGCCGCCAGCCTGACCGTCAGCGTGTCTGACGCGGGTGCGCCCTGAAAGCCCTCAGGATATTCCTCGGCGATGAAGCCGGTCGTCAGTTCACCAGAGCGGAAACGCGGATGCTGCATCAGCGCCGACAGGAAATCGACGTTGTGGCCGATCCCGTCGATCTCGAAATTGTCGAGTGCGCCGATCTGCCGGTCGATCGCCTGCTCGCGCGTTTCGCCATACGTGACGAGCTTGGCGATCATCGGATCGTAGAACATCGAGATTTCCGAGCCTTCGTACACTCCGTCATCCACCCGCACGCCCTCGCTTTCGGCGGGCGGCCGGTAGCGCGAGAGGCGGCCGGTGGAGGGCAGGAAGCCGCGATAGGGATCCTCGGCATAGACGCGGTTCTCGATCGCCCAGCCTTCCAGCTTCACCTCATCCTGGGTGAACGCCAGTTTCTCGCCATAAGCCACGCGGATCATCTGTTCGACCAGATCGAGGCCGGTAATATATTCGGTGACCGGATGCTCCACCTGCAGGCGGGTGTTCATTTCGAGGAAGTAGAAACCCTTCCCCGTCTTGTCCGCGCCGGAGACGATCAGCTCCACGGTGCCCGCGCTATAATAGCCGACGGCCCGTGCGAGCGCCACGGCCTGCTCGCCCATGGCGCGGCGCATCTCGGGCGTGACGAACGGCGACGGCGCTTCCTCCACCACCTTCTGGTGGCGGCGCTGCACCGAGCATTCACGCTCGTTGAGATAGAGGATGTTGCCGTGCTTGTCGCCGATAAGCTGGATCTCGATGTGGCGCGGGCTTTCGATGAACTTCTCGATAAACACGCGATCGTCGCCGAAGCTCGCAAGCCCCTCGCGCTTCGTCGCCTCGAAGCCCTCCCGCACGTCCTTTTCGGACCAGGCGAGGCGCATGCCCTTGCCGCCGCCGCCGGCGGACGCCTTCATCATTACCGGATAGCCGATGTCGCCGGCGATCTTCACCGCCTCATCGGTATCCGCGATCTCGCCGAGGTAGCCAGGCACGACGTTGACGCCGGCTTCCTTGGCCAGCTTCTTCGATTCGATCTTGTCGCCCATCGCGGCGATCGCATTGGCCGGCGGGCCGATGAAGGCGATGCCGGCATCCTCCAGCGCCTTGGCGAAAGAGGTCCGTTCGGAAAGGAAGCCGTAGCCGGGATGCACCGCCTCGGCCCCCGTCTCCTTGCAGGCGAGGATGATGGCATCGGCCAGCAAATAGCTTTCGGAGGCGGGCGGCGGCCCGAGGCGAACCTTCTCGTCCGCCATCTCGACATGCTTGGCGCGCGCGTCGGCATCCGAATAGACCGCCACCGTCTTGATGCCCATCTTGCGACAGGTGCGGATCACGCGGCAGGCGATCTCGCCCCGGTTGGCGATCAGGATCTTTTTGAACATCATTCCACCCCTTGGCAGCCGGCCCCAACAGGACGGCCTTTCTGTATCGGATCGGGGCCTGCCGCCCCTTCGGCTATTCCGCGGCGATCCGCTCCGGCTCGGCGGAGCGCATCGGCGTCAGGCCGAGCGTTGCGAACAGGCGGCCATCAGCATCATCGCCCGCATTCCCCGTCGTCAGCAGCCGGTCGCCTGTGAAGATCGAATTCGCGCCGGCAAGAAAGCAAAGCGCCTGGGTCGACTGGCTCATGCTCTCGCGCCCCGCCGAAAGGCGAACGATCGACCCCGGCATGGTGATGCGCGCCACGGCCACCGTGCGGACGAACTCCACATCGTCCACCGCCGGCGGTACGTCCTTCAGCATGTCGCCCAGCACCGTGCCGGCGATCGGCACCAGCGCGTTGATCGGCACGCTTTCGGGATGCGCCGGCAGCGTTGCGAGCGCATGGATGAAGCCGACGCGATCGGTGCGCGTCTCACCCATCCCCATGATGCCGCCGCAACATACGGACATGCCGGCCGCGCGCACCTTTTCCAGCGTATCCAGCCGGTCGGCATAGGTGCGGGTAGTGATCACCTCGCCATAATATTCCGGTGAGGTGTCGAGGTTGTGATTATAATAGTCGAGGCCGGCGGTCTTGAGCCGCTCCGCCTGATCACCCTCCAGCATGCCCAGCGTCATGCAGGTTTCGAGCCCCAGCGCCTTCACGCGCGATACCATATCGAGCAGTGCGGGCATGTCCCGCTCCTTGGGGGAGCGCCACGCCGCGCCCATGCAGAAACGGTCGGAGCCACCCGCCGCCGCCTCGCGCGCGGCTGCGACGACCGCCTCCGTGTCCATCAGCTTGCCGGCCTTTAGCCCGCTGTCGCTATGCGCGGACTGGCTGCAATAGCCGCAATCCTCGGCGCATCCCCCCGTCTTGATCGACAGCAGGGTCGAGAGCTGAACGGTATTGGCGTCATGGTATGCGCGATGGACGCCCTGCGCCTGCCACATCAGATCGGCGAACGGCAGATCGAACAATGCGGCGATCTCGTCCCGCGTCCAGTCGGTGCGGGGGGTGGAGGTGTTCGGAACGGTCATTCTTGCCTCGTCAAATCGCGCAACTGCACGCGGCGGTCTTCCGTCAGCCGGGTGCGGCAGTTCGTTATCGTCATGCCCTGCAGCGAGCCGCCGGCGTAACGCCCCCCCTCTACCACGCACTGCGCATCACGGAAGCGCAGCCAGGCGCGCTGGCTTTCAAGCAGGGCGGCCGCGCGCGCGCCACCAGCCTGCCCATCCAGCCGCCGCATCGCATCGGTCGTGCGGGACCATTCGCGGTTCATGGCGCTATCCGCGCGGACGAACGCCGCCATGGCGGAGCGGTTCATCTCCACCTGCGTCTGTGCGAGCGCAGGCGAAGCTACGGAGGCTATCAAGAGGGTGATCGCCGCCCGCGTCACTCGGCCGCCTCGGGTACGCCCTCCGGCGGGGCGTTATGGCCTAGCAGCGTCAGAACCTGCCCCGCCGCATCGACCAGATTTGTGCCGGGGCCGAAGATGCCCTGCACGCCAGAGTCGCGGAGAAACTGATAGTCCTGCGCGGGAATCACGCCGCCCGCGATCACCTTGATGTCGCTGCGGCCTGCCTCGCGCAGATGGCCGATCAGCTCGGGAATAAGCGTCTTGTGCCCGGCGGCGAGGGAGGATGCGCCCACTACGTCTACATCCGCCTTGATCGCCAGATCGGCCGCCTCGCGCGGCGTCTGGAACAGCGGCCCTGCGACGATCTCGAAGCCCAGATCACCGAACGCGGAGGACACGAGGTTCGCGCCGCGATCGTGACCGTCCTGCCCCATCTTGGCGACGAGCATCTTCGGCTTGCGGCCCATGCGCTGACCGATCGAGGTCACGCCATCGATCAGCCCCTGCCACTTGGCATCCTCACCGAAGGCGCCGCCGTAGATGCCCTTCACCGGTGTCGGGTTCGTGCCGTATCGGCCGAACACGTCCTCCATCGCCGAGGAGATTTCGCCGAGCGTGGCGCGCTTGCGGGCGCATTCCACGGCCAGCTCCAGCAAATTGCCATTCCCCCGCGCACCCTCGCGCAACGCATCAAGAGCCGCCTCGCACGCCGCCTGATCGCGGCCGGCCTTGACCTTTTCGATCCGACGGATTTGCGCCTCGCGCACCGCGACGTTGTCCACATCGAGGATGTCGATCGGGTCTTCCTTGTCCTTGGCGTATTTATTGACGCCGACGACGACCTCCTCGACGCGGTCGACGCGCGCGGCCTTCGCGGCGGACGCCTCCTCGATCATCGCCTTGGGCCAGCCGGCCGCGACCGCCTTGGCCATGCCGCCCTCGGCCTCCACCTTTTCGATGATCGCCCAGGCGGCATCGACCAGCTGGCTTGTCAGACTCTCGACATAATAGCTTCCGCCCAGCGGATCGACGACGTTGCACATGCCGGTCTCCTCCTGGATCACCAGCTGCGTATTGCGCGCTATCCGGGCGGAGAAGTCGGTCGGCAGCGCGATCGCCTCGTCGAGCGCGTTGGTGTGGAGCGACTGGGTGCCCCCCAGCATCGCGGCCATCGCCTCGATCGTGGTACGCATCACGTTGTTGTACGGATCCTTCTCCGTCAGCGACACGCCGGAGGTCTGGCAATGGGTTCGCAGCATCTTGCTGCGCTCGTCCTGCGCGCCCAGCCGCGTCATCACGCGATGCCAGAGGACGCGCGCCGCGCGCAGCTTGGCGACCTCCATGAAGAAATTCATGCCGATCGCGAAGAAGAAGCTGAGGCGGCCCGCGAACTTGTCGATATCGAGGCCGCTCGCCACGCCGTAGCGCACATAGTCCATGCCGTCGGCGATGGTGAAGGCCAGTTCCTGCACCTGCGTGGCGCCGGCCTCCTGCATGTGATAGCCGGAGATGGAGATGCTGTTGAACTTCGGCATTTCCCGGCTTGTGTAGCCGAAGATGTCCGAGATGATCCGCATCGAGGGTTCGGGCGGGTAGATATAGGTGTTGCGGACCATGAACTCCTTCAGAATGTCGTTCTGAATCGTTCCGTCCAGCTGCGCGCGGGGCACGCCCTGCTCCTCGCCCGCGACGATGAAGAAGGCGAGGACCGGGATCACCGCGCCGTTCATCGTCATCGAGACGCTCATCTTGTCGAGCGGGATGCCGTCGAACAGGATCTTCATGTCGTCGATCGTATCGATCGCGACGCCTGCCTTGCCGACATCACCCGTCACGCGCGGATGATCGCTGTCGTAACCGCGATGCGTGGCGAGATCGAAAGCGACCGAGAGGCCCTTCTGCCCCGCCTTCAGATTGCGATGGTAGAAGGCGTTCGATTCCTCGGCGGTGGAGAAGCCGGCATATTGCCGGATGGTCCACGGGCGGCCGGCATACATGGAGGCGCGCACCCCGCGCGTGAACGGCGCGAAGCCGGGCAGCCCGGGGTCGGCGGTCACATCCTCCGCCGTGTAGAGCGGCTTTACAGCAATCCCCTCGGGCGTGTTCCAGGTGAGGTCCTTGCCCTTCACCTCCTTCGCCGCCGCGGCCGCCCATCTGTCGAGCGTCGGGGCAGCGGACGGTTCCGGCGTCGAGGCGGGCTTGGGGGCCGCGCCGCTGTCCTCGCCGGTGTTCAGTTCAATGTTGGCCATGACCGTCCGCTCCTTTGGGCGTCTCCATGATCTCGGTCAGCACGCCGTTCATGTCCTTGGGATGGACGAAGAAGATCGGTGTTCCGTGCGCACCGATGCGCGGCTCGCCGAGCACCTTCTTGCCCTTGCCTTCGAACCAGGCCTTGGCCTGCATGATGTCGGGCACTTCGTAACACATGTGATGCTGGCCACCGGCGGGGTTCTTGGCGATGAAGCCATGGATCGGCGATGCCTCCCCCAACGGCTCGATCAGTTCGATCTGCGTGCCGTCCGTTCCGCTTTCCCCCGGCGTGTCGACGAAACAGACCTTCACTCCCTGCGCCGGCAGGTCGAACGGTTCGTGTATCCTCGTCGCGCCCATGATGTCGCGATAATAGGCCACCGACGCCTCGATCGAGGGGGTCGCGATGCCGATATGGTTCAGGCGGCCGAGCTTCATGCGTTCATTCCTTCGGTAGCGACCGGCGCGCCAGCGCCGCCCCCTCGATCATGCCTTCCAGCCTTGAAAGGCGCTTGTCGACGTCGATGATGATGCCGGCCAGCGCCTTTGCCTCGCGGGATTGATCCTCCAGCGCCTTGTACAACGCATCGATCCGGGTCTGCATGACGACGACGTCGCGTACCGCCTTCATCGCATCGCCGAATGCACTCATCGCAAGCCTGCCTCACGCAACATCGCATCGATTTCGCGGCTGGTGCTGGCGACCAGCGCGATCGAACGGTCGAGGCTGTCGCGCATACGGGGGATTGCCTCATTGGCCTGCGCGACCAGCGCAGCCAACTCCGCTTCCTCCCCGGCGGTCGTGTCCTCATCCGCCTCGACCCGGCGGCGGACATACTCGCCGGTCGAGATGCCGCGTGCGGCGGCCCGCGCCGCAAGCGCGATCTTGCCCTGGGGGGTGGTCAGGAATGTCACGCGCTCGGTGTGCATCTCATGCTCCTTCACATCACATGATAATGTCATGCAAAGCCGCCGGCAATGTTACAACGGAATGTTGTCGTGCTTCTTCCACGGGTTTTCGAGCTGCTTGTTGCGCAGCTTGCGCAGCCCCATCGCGATGCGTCGGCGGGTGGAATGCGGCATGATCACTTCATCGATGAAGCCCTTGGACGCGGCAACGAAGGGGTTGGCGAAACGCGCTTCATATTCGGCGGTCCGGTCGGCGATCTTCTCCTTGTCGCCGATGTCCTTGCGGAAGATGATCTCGACTGCGCCCTTGGCGCCCATCACCGCAATCTCGGCGGTGGGCCAGGCGTAATTGAGGTCGCCGCGCAGATGCTTGCTGCTCATCACGTCATAGGCGCCGCCATAGGCCTTGCGGGTGATGACGGTAATCTTCGGCACGGTCGCCTCGGCGTAGGCGAACAGCAGCTTAGCGCCATGCTTGATGATGCCGTTATGCTCTTGCGCGGTCCCTGGCAGGAAGCCGGGCACGTCGACGAAGGTGATGATCGGAATGTCGAACGCATCGCAGAACCGGACGAACCGCCCCGCCTTTTTCGACGAGTTGATATCCAGCACGCCCGCCAGCGCCAGCGGCTGATTGGCGACGATACCGATCGTCCGTCCCTCGATCCGGGCGAAGCAGGTGATGATGTTGGGCGCGTGCGTCGGCTGCACCTCGAAGAAGTCGCCTTCGTCGACGACCTTCGCGATCAGCTCCTTCATGTCGTAGGGCTTGTTCGCATTGTCCGGAATCAGCGTGTCGAGGCTCGATTCCTCGCGGCTCCACGCATCGGCGGTCGGCCGTTCGGGCACGTCCTGCCGGTTCGACAGAGGCAGGAAGTCGAAGAAATCGCGCACCGCAAGCAGCGCCTCGATATCGTTCTCGAACGCCACGTCGGCCACGCCCGACTTGGTGGTGTGGGTGACGGCGCCGCCCAGTTCCTCCTGCGTCACGACCTCGTTGGTGACGGTCTTCACCACGTCCGGCCCGGTCACGAACATGTAGCTTGAATCCTTCACCATGAAGATGAAGTCGGTCATCGCTGGTGAATAGACCGCGCCGCCCGCGCACGGCCCCATGATAACGCTGATCTGCGGGATTACGCCCGAGGCCATCACGTTGCGCTGGAACACCTCGGCATAGCCGGCAAGGCTGGCGACGCCTTCCTGAATGCGCGCGCCGCCGCTGTCGTTGAGGCCGATCACGGGGGCGCCGACCTTCATCGCCATGTCCATAATCTTGCAGATCTTCTGCGCGTGCCGTTCGGAGAGCGATCCGCCAAATACGGTAAAATCCTGGCTGAACACGAACACCAGCCGGCCGTTGATCGTGCCGGATCCCGTCACCACGCCGTCGCCCGGAAACACCTGATCCTGCATGCCGAAATCGATGCAATTATGCTCGACGTAGGTGTCCATCTCCTCGAACGAGCCCTGATCCAGCAGAACGTCGATCCGCTCGCGCGCCGTCAGCCGGCCTTTCTTGTGCTGAGCGTCGATGCGCGCCTGGCCGCCGCCCAGTTTCGCCTGCGCGCGCTTCTCTTCGAGCTTTTGCAAAATGGCCAGCATCGCGTCCCGTCCGTTGGATCGTCAGGCCTCCCCTTTTCAACCATCGCCCCGCCGTGCAAATGTGAATTTGCGAAGTTGCGAAAAGGACGTTTGCAGAATGTCATCCCCCGCCCCGCCCCGTCGCCGGCTGTTCGCCGGGCCGCAGCTGCGCGCACTGCGGCGGCGGCACGCGCTGGGGCAGGCGGCGATGGCGCAACGGCTGAGGCTGTCCGTCAGCTACCTATCCCAGCTTGAGAATGACGACAGACCCATCACGCCCGCCGTATCCGAGGCGCTCGCCACCGCCTTTCCGCTGGATTGGGATGCGGGCGGGATCGATGCCGCGACGTCGCTTGCCGGGCTGCGCGAGGTGTTGGCCGATCCGCTGTTCGCCAATCTCTCTGCCGAAGGCTCCTCCCTCTCGCGGGCGGCGGAGCAGCAGCCGGCCCTCGTCGAACGGCTCGTCCGCCTGCATGGCGCCTACAGGCGCAGCGAGGAGCAACGGCTGATCGCTGACGAGGCGATGGCCGATGGTGTGGCGGGCGGCGGTCGCCTGCCGTGGGAAGAGGTACGCGACTGGTTTCATGACGCCGGCAACTATATCGACCCGATCGATCGCGCCGCGGAGGCATTGGCGGCGGACCTCGACGCCGAGCCGATACCGGACGGGCTCCTCACGCATTGGCTGAAGGCGACGCACGACATCGATGTCGTCGCATCCGGCAGCGAGGCGGGGCAAGGCCCGTTGCGGCGCTTCGACCCGGCGCGAGGTCTGCTGGCGTTGGACCGG
The DNA here is from genome assembly GCA_913775025.1 of uncultured Sphingomonas sp. Lineage (GTDB taxonomy): Bacteria > Pseudomonadota > Alphaproteobacteria > Sphingomonadales > Sphingomonadaceae > Alterirhizorhabdus. Next base: position 9,250 of record CAJYJW010000277.1, read on the forward strand.
GCGATGCCGCCGCAGACGCGGCGTTTCTTCCTGGCCTACCAACTCGTCCTATTGTCGCTCGCCGACGTGATCGCGGAAGTGGGCAACGGGGCGGAAACGCGCAGCGAGGAGACGCGGCGGCTGCTGTCGATCGGGCTGGCGAACTATGCGGCGGGCGCGTTGCTGATGCCTTACGCGCGCTTTCGCGAGAGCGCGCGCACCTGCCGGCATGACATAGACCGGCTGTGCCAGCGCTTCGGCGTCAGTTTCGAGCAAGCATGTCATCGCCTCTCCACGCTGCAACGGCCGGGCGCGCGGGGGATCCCCTTCTTTTTCTGCCGGGTGGACATGGCGGGCAACATCACCAAGCGCCATTCCGCCACCCGCCTGCGTTTCGCCCGCTTCGGCGGGGCCTGTCCGCTCTGGATCGTGCATGAGGCGGTGGCGATCCCCGACCGCATCCTGGTGCAGCTCGCGGAAACGCCGGACGGGGTGCGCTATGTTTCGATGGCGAAAGGCCTGGTGAAGCCCAGCGGCAGCTACACGCGCATGGCCCGCCGCTATGCCGTGGCGCTGGGGTGCGAGGTGGAGCATGCCCGAGACTTCATCTATGCCGACGGGCTCGATCTGGCGAGCGCCGGCGCGCCGACGCCGATCGGAATATCCTGCCGCCTGTGCCCGCGCCCGGATTGCGATCAGCGCGCCTTTCCTCCCGCCGATCGCGCGATCGTGGTGGATCAGGACGTGCGCGACGTGGTGCCGTACCGGCTACGCTAAAGTCGCTCGGCGGAGGACACGGCGTCGGCCGCGCGCAAGGCGGCAAGGATGCGCATCAGATGCTGCACATCGCGCACCTCCACCGCTAGGTGGAAGGTGTGGAAGCCGGCATCGCGGTGGACCAGCAGCAGGTTGACGATGTTCGCCTTCTGCGCACCCAATATGCTGGACATGACACCCAAAGCGCCGGCCTCGTTGCGGATGACGATAGCCAGGCGGGCAGTGCCGCCATCCTTGGCGTCGCCCCAGGAGAGATCGACCCAATCCGCATCGATCCCGTCGGCGAGGCGCGGGCAATCGATGGCATGGACCTCCACCGCCTCCTCCGGCCGCCGCAGGCCGACGATACGGTCTCCGCGTACCGGATGGCAGCAGGACGCCAGCGTGAAGGCGACCCCCGGGGTCAGGCCCCGGATCGATATGGCCTCGCTCTGCGGCGCCTCCGCCGCGCGAGCGGCAGCCTCGCCGCCGCCCGCGCCCGGCATCAGCGCCTCCATGACCGCGGCATCGTCCACCGTCTTGAGTGCGATCGCCTCCATCAAGGCGTCACGATCCGGCAGCGCCAGCCGCCGCAGCGCCTGCGCCATCGCCTTGGGGCCAAGCTGAGCCGGCAGGCGCTTGACGATATCCTCGTAGAATTTCGTGCCGAGCGCGATCCGCTCCCCCCGCTCCTTCTGGCGCACATAGCGGCGGATCGATGCGCGCGCCTTGCCGGTGGCGACGAAATTCATCCACGCCGGCTGCGGCTCCTGCGCCTTGGAGCGGAGGATTTGCACCTGATCGCCATTCTCCAGCACCGTCCGCAGCGGTACCACCCGACCGTTCACCTTCGCCCCGACGGTCTGATCGCCGAGGTCGGTATGGACGAGATAGGCGAAGTCGACCGGCGTCGCGCCCTTGGGCAACTGAATCAGCTCGCCGCCGGGGGTAAAGGCGAAGATGCGATCCTGATACATCGCCATGCGCGTATGTTCGAGCAGCTCCTCAGGGCTGTCGGCATGATCGAGTATCTCGACGAGATCGCGGATCCAGCTCGACTGGCCATCCGGATCGCCGACCTTCTGCTTGTAGGCCCAGTGCGCGGCGAGGCCATGTTCGGCCTGCGCATGCATCTCGGCGTCGCGGATCTGTATCTCGACGCGCATCCGCTCCGAATGGATCACGGCGGTGTGGAGCGACCGATAGCCGTTGCGGCGAGGGGTGGAGATATAATCCTTGAACCGCCCCGGCACCATCGGCCACCGCCGGTGGATCAGCCCGAGCGCACGATAGCATTGGTCCGGGTCCGCCACGATGACACGGAAGGCCATGATATCTGACAGCTGCTCGAAGCTGATGTGGCGCTCCGCCATCTTGCGCCAGATCGAATAGGGATGCTTTTCGCGCCCGGATACCTCGGCCCGGATGCCGTGGCGACCGAGGTGCAGCGTGATGCCGGAGGCGATGCGGCTGATCTGGTCGCCCCCGCCCTCCCGCATCTGATCCAGCCGGCGGGTGATCGACTCGTACGCCTCGGGCTCGAGTTCGCGGAAGGCGAGCGTCTGCATCTCCTTCATAAACTCATACATGCCGATCCGCTCGGCGAGCGGGGCGTAGATATCCATCGTTTCGCGCGCGATGCGGCGGCGCTTCTCGGGCTTTGGAATGTGATGCAGCGTCCGCATGTTGTGCAGACGGTCCGCCAGCTTGACCAGCAGAACGCGAATGTCGCCGGACATGGCGAGCAGGAACTTGCGAAGATTTTCCGCCGCTCGCTCGTTCTCGGTCTGCGCCTCGATCTTCGAGAGCTTGGTAACGCCATCGACCAACCTTGCGACGTTGCCGCCGAACTTGCGTTCGATATCCTCCTGCGTGGCGACCGTATCCTCGATCGTGTCATGCAGAATCGCGGTGGCGATCGTCTCGTCGTCCAGTCGCAGGTCGGTCAGGATCCCCGCCACCTCAATCGGGTGGCTAAAATAGGGATCGCCCGAGGCGCGCTTTTGCGAGCCGTGCGCCTGCATGGAGAAGACATAGGCGCGGTTCAGCAACGCCTCGTCGGCGTCTGGGTCGTAGCCCAGCACCCGGTCGATCAGTTCATATTGCCTCAGCACAGGCCCAACATGGGACGTGTGCCGGTCACGATGCAAGGGACCTCTCAACGCAGTTCGAAGGAATTACGATTCGCCCATCACGACCGGCTTGGCTGGCACGGTATATGGGCTCACCCGGAGGATATGAATGCTAGCCGCCGAGAGACGCGATCGCTGCGGCATGCGTGGTGATATAGAGCTCGGACCCGGGATCGACGTCGCTCCATGCAATCTTCCGATCATGCGCATAGACGTCGTGCCATATCTTGCTGGCCAATTCGGCGATTTCGTCAGGTCGGGGGCCGCGACCGTCGACAAGACAGGCGACGGCGGCTGGTGAAAACATCTCGGTAATCATTGGGCTATCCTCAAACCTCGCCGCTCTTTTGGAGGCGATGGCTGTTTCCATTTAGCAGTCCGGAGCGTTTCTGTCACACACGCCCGACTGCCGCATATCTTCGATTCCCGAGCCATTCGGGAGATGGGAAAACTCCTCGGCAAATCTGGCGTTCCTGCACTTTCCCCAAACTGCGACGAATGGTGGCAAACGCATTACGGCTCGATCACCGCACCGAAATGCCATACGGGACCGACCGATGTTAAAGACCGACAGTGCCCGCGCTGCCCTGCGCCGCCTGCTCAACCTTCTGGAAATGGCGGATTATCAGTTCGTCACGCCGACACCAGCTACCCACGCGCGCGTCGTGGCCAGGAGGGACAAGGCCGTCGCCCGATCGCTCAGGGATGTTTTCGGCTGGAGCCTTCCCTTCGCCCCGGATCTACTACCGATCGACATGCGAGACGCGCTTGAGGCAGCCGAAGCGATAGAGCCGGCAGCCGAAGGATATAAGGCGAGGATACGCGTGTCCCGCGTCGGCGGCATGCTGTTCCTGCATTCGGCCTATCCGACAAGAGACCAGCGCGCCGTCTTTCTCGGGCCGGACACCTATCGATTCGCGGACTTCATCCGTAGCAGCATAGGTCGCCTCCCGGGTGGTGCCCGCATCGTAGATATCGGCACGGGCGCGGGCGTGGGGGGTATCCTGGCCGGCATCGGCCAGCCCGGCACGGACGTGACGCTGGTCGACATCAATTCCGACGCCCTCTTCCTTTCGTCGATCAACGCCGCCCATGCCGGCCTTCCCGTCAGGCCGTTTAAGGGCAGCGGACTCGATGATCTCGCGGGTCCGTTCGATCTCGTCCTCGCGAACCCGCCGTTCATCGTCGATCCCGCCGCACGCGCTTATCGGGACGGGGGCGGCATGCACGGCGCACGCCTGTCGATCGCCTGGGCGGAGGCAGCCGCCCGGCGACTGGCGCCCGGCGGACGGCTGCTGATGTATAGCGGCAGCGCCATCGTCGACGGTCGGGACATGATGCGAAAGCATCTTGTGGAGGCAGCAGCCGCACTGAGCTGCCACCTCGATCATACCGAAGTCGATCCCGACATCTTCGGGGAAGAACTGGACGCACCGGCCTATGCCGATGTCGAGCGAATTGCCGCCGTGCGTGTCATTCTGACCCGCCTACCCTGACGGCGGCGATCAGTCGCCCAACGCGATACGGTTGCGACCCGCCTGTTTCGCACGATAGAGGGCGGCGTCCGCCCGCCGCACCGCTTCTCGCGCGGGCTCGTCAGGGCGAATCGACACGACACCGCCCGAAAAGGATAGATCCTCAAGCACGGCATCCGTACCCTTCACCCGAAAGGAGCGCCGCGCGATCGCCGCGCGCGTGGCGTCCAGCAGCCGTGCGGCCCTTGCGACATCATGGCCATCGAACAGGATCACGAACTCCTCGCCACCATATCGCGCGACGACGGCCTCCCCACAGCCATCGGCAAGCTCGCGTGCGATCAGCCGGATCACGCGATCCCCGACATCATGTCCGTGCCGATCGTTTATCGTTTTGAACCGATCGATATCGCACATGGCGAGCGAGATCGGCCGCATCGCCAGGTTGGCGATACGCTCCCCAAGCTGTGCTTCGAAGGCGCGCCGGTTTGGCAGGCCGGTCAGGGCATCGGTTTCCGCATCCTGCCGCGCGGCGGCGAGGCTGGCGCGCAGATCGGTCATCTCCTGCGAAGCGGTTCGCAACTGGCTTTCGGCGGACCGGGTCTTCTCGATCATCGTCTCGGTTACGGCGATCAGCGTGGCGACCGCCTCGCTTTTGCCGAGGGGTTGCGCCGGCGCCAGTCGCGCCGCGCCATCGGCGAGCGCGATACCATAGGCTTGCGCATCGCTATGCGACGCATCGACGATCCCGGCATATCGCTCGAACCGGGCACGGGCTTCATCGATCGAGGATACCATATCGGCCATCGCGGATTGAACGACAGCGAGAGGCCCACGGCCGGCGATCTGCGCCGAAAGCTGATCGGCCTGCAGTTGAGACAGGCGTACGTCACCGAAGGTCGCCGCCTCCACCGCCGCCACCAGCTCGGCATCGGAGCGCAAGAGAAAGTGATAGGCCACCCCATAATTACTCGGGGTGGGCTCAAGCCGGTGGCATTTCAGAAAGTCGCCAATCAAGCAATATAAGTCGGCTTGCGCCGCCCCCTTCTCCCGCCCTTCCTCAGGTTGAGATGCATATGCGGTCATTCGCCTCGATTGCCCTGCGATCATCACTCAACCCGCTGCTTCACGCTGCCGGCCTGTTGCTAGACCCAAAACCTTTCGCAACTGCGAATGACAAATATCCCGCCACACCGCCGAAGAACAAATTTCGATCCTGGCGATGTGCGCGGTCGGGATGGATCTATTCGGCGGCGTCAGCGGTGCGGCGGGCCGTTCGTTTCTTTGGCGCAGGGGCGACTGTCACCTCCGGCGTGCGACGGTGACCGAGCCCGATACGGTGCGCAAGCTCCTTGCGCTGGGCCGCATAATTGGGTGCGACCATCGGATAGTCCGCAGGCAGATCCCACTTCCGGCGATAATCCTCGGGTGTCATCCCATAGCTTGTGAGCAAGTAACGCTTGAGCATCTTCAGCTTACGGCCGGACTCGAGCGAGATCAGATAGTCTGGCTTGACCGAGGAACGGACCGAAACCGCAGGCTCCTGCTTCGGCGCAGGCGTCTCCTCTGGCGAACCCAGCCGGGTCAGGGACTCATGAACCGTGGCGATCAGTGCCGGCACGTCGCCGATGGCGACATCATTATTACCGACATGCGCTGCGACGATGTCGGCCGTCAAGGAGAGCAGCTCTACGGACTGAGCTTCGGATGGCATGGATCTGCGACCTTTCTTTTTATGTACGCCGGCATTGGGCACCGCCGTGATGCCTCGCCTGTAAGGCAATCAACCGATGCACGCCACCCGCCGCCAAGTCCAGTGAAACGCAAATTCGGACAAGGAACACGCAGTTCCGGACAACAATAGGAGATTTGGTAAACGCAGATAGTCACCGTATGGAATTCAGCTTCGCTTTTGGCGGTCTGCCAAACTGTTTTCGTGCTTCAAGACCCCGTTGTCTAACGCCGCTTCGAATGAAGGGTCAGGCTCTTGCGGACGAGAGGCATGTGTCGACATGATCGTGAGGCTTCGCCGGCGTCATTCGCCTTGATGCCCTGAAAACCTACGCGCTGCTTGCGACCGTCCGTTGGCAAAACCCGATGGCCGGTCATGGCGGGCGCAAGCAATATTGATTAACCGGGGTCGTCCACCGGAGTAACGAATGACCGCACGATCAGAGCTTGCGCCCGCCGCCGCCCCGACTGCTCCGACCTCGTTTCACGATCTGATGGCCGGTGTCGGCTATCTTCTGTTCCAATGGAGCGAGGTCGAGCGAACGCTTGACGAAGAGGTGCTGGCGCTTCGCCGCGCGGCGGGCAATATCGCCGTCGGGCCAGGGCGGGCACGCACCATGAACGAGCGGCTTGGGGAATGGCGCGCTCTCCTCGGCCGCGGCCGGCGTCGCAATGCCGAGCATGATGCGGCGGTCGATCTTCTGGCGGAGCGTGTCCAGGATCTCTGCCGCATGCGCAATCTGGTCGCCACCGGCTTCGTTTCGGCCGCGATGGAGGGTACGGAGCCGGTGATCCGCTGCTCCCCCGGGCTCGTCCGGCATGGCACGCCCGATGAGGTGAATCTCGCATTGCCCGATCTGCTCGGCATGATCGCCACGATGGAGCGGGCGTGCGCCGATCTTGCGTCGTTGCGCGAACGCGCGGCAGGCTGAGGGCATGGATCTCGATAATCTGCTCCGCCATTATCTCGGCACGGCAGACCCTTCGGGCGCCACACCAGACGCGCTTGCGGAGGCAAGCCGGAGGATCGCTCTGGATTTCGGGCTGGAACGGGATGTCGGGCGTCGCTTTGCCTTATGGTCCTTGCTGGCGGTGCTGGGCGATCCGCCCGATCCCCGCGACGCGTTCAAAGATGCGCGATCCCGCGATGCCGCCTTTGCCTTCTCCCGCCTGCTGCGGCATGGCGAGGGAGATGACGCTTCCGGCTGAGAAACCGCACACCTTTCGCCGCCTGTGGAACATGCTCGGCCTCATGGCTTTGGCAACGGGCACCATCGGCATCGTGGTGCCGCTGCTGCCCACGGTGCCATTCTATATCCTTGCCGCCTTCCTGTTCGGCAAAGGCAACCCGGCATTCGAACGACGGCTGCTGGAGCATCCCCGGTTCGGTCCCCACATTCGTGCATGGCGGGAGCGCGGCGCCATCAGCCGTCGTGGCAAGATCGCCGCGATCGCCATGCTGGGCGCCAGCGCCGCCGCCGGCCTGCTGCTGATCGATCCGCCCTGGGCCTACCTGCCCGCCGGCGTCGCGCTGCTGACCGGGACCTGGATCGCCACGCGCCCGTGAGGCGGGGACGGGTGCGCAGCTATCTTCGCCGTGCCAGCCATACGCGGTGTTGCCGCTCGATTAGGCCCAACCGGCCGACGAAACGAAATGGGGTCGGTCGATCCACGTCGAAGACGCGCCTACCGTACGCTTTGATCCGAAATCAGCGTAATAGGCGTCGCTGACAGCCATAAGACACCGTTGACATAGCAGATAATAGTCGCGCGCGCTGTCGGTTTCGTGCCATGCGTGTCGCGTCGCCGATCGTTCGCGGTCGGCTTATCTTGGCATGTCCGTCGCGCGCGCCCGCGTGCCCGTCGGGCGCGTACCGGTATCGAACAGGATGTCCATGACCGATTCCCTTCTTCAAGCCGCCCCGAAATCGACCGCCCCGACCCAGCATCGCGCGCTGGCCGAATGGGTCGAAGATGTCGCGGCGCTGACCAAGCCGGATGCCATCGTCTGGTGCGATGGATCCGAGGAGGAATGGAGCCGGCTGACCGC
>CAJYJW010000278.1 GCA_913775025.1 uncultured Sphingomonas sp.
GGCCTCTACACCCGCTTCCCCAAGCCCGACATCGCCATCGCCTTCCATGATTCGGCGGCGATGCCGGCGGGCACGATCGGCTATGCGGACGGCTATACGATGGCGAACGTCGATACGGTGGATGTCGCGGTAAAGGGCATCGGCGGGCACGGCGCCTATCCGCAACTCGCCAAGGATCCGGTGGTGCTGGCGGCGCGGATCGTGGTCGCGCTCCAGACGCTCGTCTCGCGCGAGGTCGATCCGCTGGAAAGCGGGGTGGTGACGGTCGGCAGCATTCATGGGGGATCGAAGCACAACATCATTCCCGACGAGGTGGATCTGCAGCTGACCGTGCGCAGCTACACCCCTGAGGTGCGCAAGCTGTTGCTCGATGGGATCGCGCGGATCGCGCGGGGCGAGGCGATCGCGGCGGGCATGCCCGAAGACAGGATGCCCGTGGTGGTGAACGAACGGAACGCCACCTTCACCCCCGCGACGCGCAACACCCAGCCACTCACCGGCACGCTGACCGATGCCTTTCGCGCCCGTTTCGGCACGGATCGGGTGAAGCTGATGCGCGCGCAGATGGGGGGTGAGGATTTCAGCCGCTACTCGCTCGCCGATCCGAAGATCCAGAGCCTGCTGTTCTGGGTGGGCGGGGTGCCGCAATCGAAATGGGATGCGGCGGGCGGCGATACCGCCAAGCTCGCCTCGATCCACAGCGGCTTCTGGGCGCCCGACCCCGATCCGACGATCGCCACAGCCGTGGAAGCGATGACCACCGCCGCGCTGACGGTAATGCCGAAACGTTAGAGGCCGGTAGCCTCGCGCCCTATCGCGCGGCGTACGCCCGCGCGAGGGGCCCGATCATCTCTTGGGGAATCCGCCGGGCGATTACCGGCATCACCGCCTGCGGGCGGCGCGCGTCGATCGTCTCGTCGCTCGCGCGCCAGCCTTCCAGCCGCCCGGCGAGATAGGTTGCGCGCTGCCCGTCGAGCAGGGGGGCCGCGCGGCGCGCGCCCGGCGTATGGCAACTGTTGCAGGCGGGGAGCTGTTCGGCCGGAAGCCCCGCGCGAATGATCGCCTCCGCCTTGGCGTCGGGCGAAACCGTGGGGCGGGCGGCGAGCCCCGGCATGGCGGCGAAGCGGATGGCCAGCGCGCGAAGTTGCGTCGGCGTCAGCCCGGTCACCGCCGTCTGCATCACCGCGCTAGACCGGCGGTTGGCCGCGTAGGCCGTAAGGGCGGCCATGAGATATTCGGGTTTCTGCCCGCCCAGCACGGGGATGTCGGGCTGCCCGCGCCCGCGCCCGTCCATCCCGTGGCAACGCGCGCAGCCGGTGAAGGCAGCGTCCGCCTCCACGCCCAGCCCGCCCGCCCCGCCGGTCAACGCGGCATATTCGGCGGGCGACAGGATCGGCAGGCGGCGGACGAAGGCCACCATGCGGCGGATCTCGTCGGGCCGCTCCTCGCGCGATCCCCAGGCGGGCATGCCGCTGTATTTCACGCCGTGATCGAGGATCCAGTACAGCTCGCGATCACGCCACTGCCGCGCATTGACGGCGAGGTCGGGCGCGGGGGGCATCGCCGCCTGCATCACCGGCGACGGCTTCACCCCCGGCGCGCCGTGGCACACCGCGCAGGCGTTGGCGAAATGCCCCGCCGCGCTGACGAGACCGCCGCCGTCGGCCACCTGCTCGGGCTCGCTGATCCAGGCGCGCGTCTTGACCGAGTTACGCATCACCCAGTGCAGCACGATCTCGGTAATCTTCCAATGGCCCGAGGAGGCGGCGACGTTAAACGCGCCGGACCACAGGTACAGGAACAGCAGCACCGCGCCCGCGCCCGCCACCAGCAGCACGCGCGGCCATGTCAGCCGGATCGTCATGCCCGCGCCTCCCGCCCCGATATGAGCGAGGCGAGCAGCGCGAGGCCGCCCGCCATATAACTCGCCCCGCCGATCGCCAGCATCGCCACGCCGCCGAGCTGCTGGTCGGCCAGCGGATCGAGCGGCCCGGCATGATGCATCGCCATGCCCGCGTACAGCACGCGCGGGGCGAGCGCGATCAGCACGCCGAGCAACGTCATGTGCATCGAGGTGAGGAGGAGCGCCGCCACCCCGCCCGCGCGATGCGCCAGCGCCGCCGACCACAGCAGCCACCCCGCGCCGAGAAACATCGCCTGCTCGACGAGCGCGAGCGCAAGGCTGTGATCGGCGGCGGCGCGAAAGGCCGGCAGGTGCCAGCCCCAGACGAGCGCGAGTTCGAGGAGCAAGGCGGCGAGCGGCGTCGCGAACGGCTGCCGCATGAGGGCGAGGTCATATGGCCCCCCGCGCAAGGCGAACGCCAGCAGCGGCGGCGCGACCGCCACCGCCGCCATATGCGCGATCATGTGCGTGGTCATGCCGAGGCCCGCCACCGCCAGCGCGGTCGCACCGAGCGCGATCGCCACGCCGCCGCCGAGCGCGGACCGGGACCGGACGGGGGCAAGCGGCAGGCTCATCGGCAGTCCAGCAGGAACAGTACGGGCAGCGCGGTGAACACCACGCCGGCAAAGCTCAGCCCCGCCAGCAGCCACGTCGCCGTCGCGAGGAAGCGGTTGCGGTCCGTATCCGTGCCCGCGTCGTGCGGGGGCGGGTCGCCCGGCGTCTCCTTCTGCACCATCGCCACCAGCGCCGAGGCGACGATCAGCGCCAGCGCCAGCGCCGTGCCCGCCCAGAACAGCACCGGGAAGGAAGCGAACCGCCCCGCCTTCTCGCAGGAGACGGCCGCCCAAAGATAGGCGAACAGGAAATGCACCGCCCACACGGTCGGCGGCACGATCAGCGTCCAGAGGGTGACACGCGCCGTCACGATACGCGAGTGCAGCCCGTGCAGCATCCGGCCGCGTGGACGCCGCTTGCTCATGCCACACCTGGGAAAAGGCCGATCGTGGCGTAAGTGACGATCGCGGTCAGCGCCATGAAGTGCATGTAGACGGTTATGTTGCGCAAGTCGGCGTCATGCTTCGGCGTCATGCGTCCGGCGAGGCTACGGGCGAGCGTATAGCCCTGCATGATCGCCGCCACCCCCGAATGCGCCGTCGTCCAGATCACCAGCGTCCAGACCATCGCGGGGTAGACATGCAGCGAGGGCGCGAGCGCCGTCGTCCACGGCCCCGCCAGCCCCGCGCCGATCGCCGCCAGCGACAGGACGATGCCGAGGCCCAGCAGCCCGCGCGCCGCGCCCACGCCGCCGCGCCGGTTGGCGGTGCGCGCCGCGACCGTCAGCCCCCATGCCGCCAGCATCAGCGTCATCGCGACCATCGGCCAGAACACCCCCGGCCCCTCCATGCCCGCGCCGTGCGGCGGGAAGACGGGATGCGTGGTCCAGAAGAAGAAGTAGCCGAAGACGAGGCCGGAAAAGGCGGTCGCATCCGCCATCATCGTGATGAACATCGCCCACCAGCCGGGCGATGCGCTGCCGGACAGATAGAGCGGCAGCACGATGCCATGGCCGATCGGTTTCTCGTCCTTTTCCGGTATCTCGGCGGTGCCCGTCCACAGCCACCAGAGGATCGCGGCGAGCGTGGCGACCGAGCCGACGAGCGCCGCCCAGTACATGTGATACGTCGTCAGGATGAATACGCTGCCGAGCGCCACCGCGGTAATCATCGGCTTCACACTTGGGCCGCCCAGCCGCTGCACCGCGAGCGGGCGTGCATCGAGCACGGTGGTGATGATCGTCTCGCGCCGGCCCTCCTCCGCGTCGGGCAGGAAGAAGCGGCCCTCGTCCACCTTCTTCACGAAATCCTTCTGATCCCAGATGGGATAGCGGCTTTCGATCAGCGGGACCGAGCGGACGCCCCAATTCTCGTCGTCGGGATGCGCCAACCATTCGAGCGTGCCGCCGTGCCACGGGTTGCGCTTCGCCTTCTGCCGCCGGGGGGAAAGGGCGAGATCGAGGCAGATCAGCGCGACGCCCGCCGCCGTGAGGAATGATCCGATCGTCGAAGCAAGGTTCAGCCCCGATACGCCCAGCTCCGCCGGATAGGTGAACACGCGGCGCGGCATCCCCATCAGCCCGGTGAAATGCATCGGGAAGAAGGTGAGGTTGGCGCCCGCGAACAGCACCCAGAAGGCGATCCGGCCCAACCTGTCCGACAGCTTCTTGCCGGTTATCAGCGGCCAATAATAATAGAGCCCGCCGAACAGCGGGATCAGCGTGCCGCCGATCAGCACATAATGCAGATGCGCCACGATGAAGTAGGTATCATGCGCCTGCCAGTCGAACGGCGCGACCGCGACCATCACGCCGGTGAGGCCGCCGATCACGAACATCGCGATCGAACCGAGCGCATAGAGCAGCGGCGTCGACCACACCACGCGGCCCGCCCACAAAGTCGCAATGAAGACGAAGATCTGCACCCCCGTCGGGATCGCCACCGCTTCGGACGCGGCGGAGAACAGCGCGAGGCTGATCTTGGGCAGTCCGGTCGCGAACATGTGGTGGACCCACAGGCCGAACGAAAGGAAGGCGGTGCCGACCGCCGCCAGCACGATCCACGGATAGCCGAGCAGATGGCGCTGCGAGAAGGTGGGGATCATCATCGCGAACAGTGCGATCGACGGCAGGAAGACGATATAGACCTCCGGATGCCCGAAGATCCAGAACAGGTGCTGCCAGAGCAGCGGATCGCCGCCGCGCGTGGGATCGAAGAAGGGCCAGTTCAGCAGCCGCTCCATTTCGAACAATATGTCGCCCGCGATCAGCGGCGGGAAGGCGAACAGGATCATCACCGCCACGACGAGGATGTACCACGCATAAAGCGGCATCAGGTTGAGCCGCATCCCCGGCGGGCGACACTTCAGCACGCCGACGATCAGCTCCACCGCCGCTGCCACCGAGGATACCTCGATGAAGCTTAGCCCCAGCATCCAGATGTCCGCGCCGAGGCCGGTCATGTCGGTGCGGGTGGTGTAGGGCGGGTACATGAACCAACCGCCATCGGGGGCGGCATCGAAGAAGATCGAGCCCGAGACGAATACGCCGCCGATCAGGAACGACCAGTAGCCGAAGGCGGACAGGCGCGGGAACGGCAGATCGCGCGCGGCCAGCAGCTGCGGCAGCAGGATGATCGAGACCGCCTCGAACATCGGCACCGCGAACAGGAACATCATCACCGAGCCGTGAAGAGTGAACAGCTGGTTGAACAGGTTCGCGCTGACGAGGGCGTTGGCCGGGATGGCAAGCTGAGTGCGCATCACGAGCGCCAGTACGCCGGCGAACAGCATGAAACAGAAGGCCGTCAGCACATACCAGATGCCGACGCGGTTGTTGTTGGTGTCCGTCCAGCGGAAAAACAGGCCGGAGGGCGGCTCCCACACCTTGCGAAGCCTGTCCTCCTGGGCAGCGCGCAGCGCGGGATCGTCCTGATCGTGCAGGCTCATTTCAGCGCCGCCAGATAGCGGCCGATCGCCTGCGCGTCGGCCGGCGGCATATGCGGATAGGCGGGCATCCGCACTCCGGGTTTCAGCGAGGGGGCGTCGCGCGTGAAGCGGGCGATCGCATCGACGGTCATGGGCAACATGCCCGCCGCGATATGGCGGCGGGCGGCGAGGTGGGTCAGATCGGGGCCGATCCGCCCCGCCGCCTGCGTGTCGCGGATCGCATGGCAGCCGCCGCAGCCATATTCGGCGAAGGTGGCGGCCCCCGCCGGATCGGCGGCGGGCACGGCGGGGCGGCGCTCGTCGGCGAGCCAGCGATCATAGTCGGCAGGCGACATCGCGATCACGTCGAACGCCATCACCGCATGGCCGAGCCCGCAGAATTCCGCGCATTGCCCGCGATAGAGGCCCGGCTTGTCCGCCCGCACGATCAACCGGTTTATCCGGCCGGGGATCATATCCATCTTGCCGGCAAGGCCCGGCACCCAGAAGCTGTGGATCACATCCGGCGAGGACAGTTCGATCGTAACGGTTTGCCCCACCGGCAGGCGCAGCTCGTTCGCCGTCTCCAGCACCGGCTGGCCGGGCGCGCGGTAGACGGTGCGCCACCAGAACTGCTCGCCCACCGCCGATACGCCAAGCGCGCGCGGCGGCACCGGCAGCGGCCGCATCTGCGGCAGAACATAGACCAGCAGCGCCGCGAGGATCAGCGTCGGCAGCGCTGCGCCGGCGACCAGCACCAGCCGCATGCCCTGCGTGTGGCTCAGCCGATCCCCGGGCGAGCGCACCGCCACAAAAAACAGCAGCGCGACAATGCCGAAGATCAGGCATGCGCCGATCGTGAGCACGACGGTGGTGTCGAATGTCGCGATCGCCTCCGCCCCGAACGGGGCCAGCGCGGATTGGCGGGGCGGCGATGTCACGCCCTGTCCTGCCATGGGCGTAACGAACGGCCAAGGGGTCGAATGTACCAATCCCGTGTATCAAATGTATGCTGGCGGGACGATCAGCCTTCCGGTTGCTGGGCAAGCATCGTCGAGATCTTGTCCGCCAGCGCATCCAGCGCGAAGGGCTTGGTGATCATCGCCATGTTGGTGCCGAGGAAGCCGGCGCGGATCGCCGCATTCTCGGCATAGCCCGTCACGAACAGGATCGGCAGATCCGGCCGATGCTGGCGGGCGATCTCGGCCAGCTGGCGTCCGTTCATGCCGGGCAGGCCCACGTCGGATACCATCAGATCGATCCGGCGCGCCGATGCCAGTACCGGGATCGCCTGAT
>CAJYJW010000279.1 GCA_913775025.1 uncultured Sphingomonas sp.
TCATCCTCGTGGGAGGCGGACGGCGACTTCATCGCCGCCTCCGACGAGGATGGCGGCGGCAAGTGGCACCTCTCCCGCGACGTGCCGCGCGGCGGCTGGCATCTGCGCTGGGAAGAGCTACGCTTCCTCGGCCAGAACACTCCCTTCCGCCACCTCGCCTTCTTTCCGGACATGGCGCCGCAATGGGCGTGGATGCGCGAGCGGACGGACGAGGGGAGCGAGATGCTCAACCTGTTCGGCTACACCGGCGTCGGCAGCCTCGCTTTGGCGGGCAAGGGCGCGCGCGTCACCCATGTCGATGCGTCGAAGAAGTCGGTCGAGGCAGGCAAGGCCAACGCCTTCCTCTCCGACATGGGCGACAGGCCGATCCGGTGGATGGTGGACGATGCGGTGAAGTTCGCCGCGCGCGAGGTGCGGCGCGGTCGCCGCTACGACGGCATCATGCTGGATCCGCCGAAGTTCGGGCGCGGACCGGACGGTGAGGTGTGGCGGCTGGAGGAGCATCTTCCGGGTCTCATTACCCACTGCCGCAATCTGCTGGACACGAATTCGCGCTTTCTCGTGCTGACGGTGTACGCCGTCCGCATGTCCGCGCTGGCGATCGCGGAGTTGGTGCGGCAGGCCACCGCCGATCTCGGCGGGCGGGTGGAGGCCGGCGAGATGGCTGTGCGCGAGGAGGCGCGCGGCCTGCTCCTGCCCACCGCCATCTTTGCCCGCTGGACGCGCGACTGAACCGTTACGCAACCGATGCGTTTGGCCAGGGTATTCCAAAGGAGCCTTGGACGATGAGCATCTTCAGCAAGATCTGGGACAAGATCAACGATCCGTGGGGGATCGCGGAGAAGAAGAAACAAGGGAATGCCGCGCCGGCTCCGCAGGCCGCTCCGGTCGCGCCGCAGGCGGCGCCGCGCCCCGCCGCACCCGCCGCCCCGGCAGCACAGGCCCCCGCCGCCCCGGTGCCACCCGCCGCGCCCCAAGCCGCCACGCCTGTCGATGTCGAACAGATCCTGGCCGAAATGGCCGCGAAGAAGCCGGGTGGCGGCGGCAATTGGAAAGTCTCGATCGTCGATCTGCTGACCCTTCTCGGCCTCGACAGCAGCCTGTCAGCCCGCAAGGAACTGGCGACCGAGCTGAACGTCCACGCCGGCGAGCATGGATCGGCCGAGCAGAATATCGCGCTCTATAAGGCGGTGATGAAGCAGCTGCAGGCGAACGGCGGCAAGGTGCCCGCCTCGATGCTCGACTGATCGCGCCTCCGCCCCTCGCTCAAGCGGAGCGGGGGGCGGAGATCATCATATAGGCCAGCATCGCATTCTTCGGGTTGGGGCGCAGCATGCTGCCGGCCTCGGCCCGCCCGCCCAGTGCCAGCATTGTATCGGACGGGGCCTGCGTCGCGGTGGAGGCGGGCACGTCCGCCAGCAGCACCTCGGACGGCGGCGTATCACTCAGCGGCGTGGAGGTAAGGGTCAGGTCGGCGGCGAGACCGGCCATTTGGATCGGCCGGGTCACGGCGTCGTTCCCCGGCGGCGCATCGATCTTGCGCCCCATCAAGGCATAGAGTCCGGCAAAGCTGCGCGGCGTACCCGCCTTGGTGTAGAAAAGGCCGCGATTGGCCGCCGCCTCACGCGGGAACAGCGAGGCGGCGGGTGCATCCGGGCTGGCCGCCGCCGCCTTCAGGAACTTCTTCGCGCCCGCGAGCCCGAGGAAATGGCCGAAGTAAAGATCGGTCGCGTTCACGTCGCGGCCAAGCGATTGGGACAGGCCGGCGGCATTGTCCTGCGCATATTCGCCGGCCATCAGCGCCGATGCGGTTGGATCGCGGCGCAGCGCGAACACCGCCGCCTTCGCCTGCGGATCAGCGATGGACCAGCCGCCGCCCGGCTTGCGCTGGATCGCGTCCGCCGCCCAGCCATAGCCATGCTCCGCGCCATGCTGTTTGAGGATGCCGAGCCAGCTCTGGTCGATGAACTGGTACAGGCCGGTCGCGCTGCTGTTGCCCGCCTTGGCGTTCGGATCGAGCCCGCTTTCGCTCTTGGCCTGATTAAGCAGATAGCTGAAGCTCGCGCCCGTGCGCGAGGCGGCATCGGCGATCGCCAGCCGCACCGCGCCGCGCGCCTCTTCGGTCCGCCCGCTGCTGATCCGCGTGGATTGCACGGTCCCAGTATCGCGGGCTTCCGGTTAACAAAGCCCTAGCGTCCGGTGCGCCTCGCCAACCAGCGCGCCGCCGCTTCCGGCGTCGCTTTGTTCGTATCGCGATCGACCATATAATTCGCCTCCCGCATCGCGGCGACAGGGATCGCGCCGATGAGTGGGGCAAGCGCGGCGCGGAAACGCCTGTCCCCGGCATGCGCCGGGCTGACCAGCAGCAATGCGTCGTAGCCGGGCAGCGCATGCGCCGGATCCGCCAGCACGGTCAGCCGATCCGCCGCGATCCGCCCATCGGAGGAGAACGCGGAGATAACGTCCGCCCGGCCGGAGGCGAGCGCGCGGTACATGAAGGTGGGGCTGTAGGCGCGCGTCTCGGCGAAGCGCAGGCGATACGTATCGCGCACCGCCCTCCACTCCGGCCGGTCCAGAAATTCGAGATCGGCGGCAAGGCGCAGGCCGGGCGCACGGGCGCTCAGGTCGGCGATCGAGGTGACGCCGGCATCCCCGCGCATCGCCAGGGCATAGGCATTCTCGAAGCCGAGCGGGCCGATCAGCGCGGTGCCCGCATCGCGGGCCATCCAGCGGCCGATCGCGGCGATCATAGCGGAGCGTGGGGGATTGTCGGTCCGCGCCATCAGCGTCGTCCACAGGGTGCCGGAATAATCGACATAGACATCCACGTCGCCGGTCGAGAGCGCACGATAGGCGACGGTGGAGCCAAGCCCTTCCTTGTAGCGCACGGCATAGCCTGCATCGGCGAGGCGCTGCCCGATCAGCCGGGCGAGGATATACTGCTCGGAAAAATTCTTCGCCCCGATGGTGATGACGGGGGCGCGGGGCGTCAGCAGCGGCCAGCCGGCCACTCCAAGCCCCAGCAGCACCGCCACGAGCGGCCCGACGATGCGGCGTGGTCGCCCGCGGGACAAACCGTTCTCGACCATCGCGAGCACTCCGTCCACCACCAGTGCCAGCACGGCGGCGGCGATGCAGCCGGTGAGGACGAGCGCGATCGCCTCCGTCTGCAAGCCGGCGAAGATCAGGTTGCCGAGGCTGGGCTGGCCGACCGTGGTGGAGAGGGTCGCGGCGCCGATCGTCCAGACGGCGGCGGTGCGGATGCCGGCCATGGCGACGGGGGCGGCAAGCGGCGCCTCAACCAACCGCAGCCTCTGGCCGGCCGTCATGCCGATGCCGTCCGCCGCCTCGATCACCGCCGGATCGATGCCGTTCAGTCCGGTGATCGCGGTACGCAGGATCGGCAGCAACGCGTATAAGGCCAGCGCCGCCCAGGACGGCAGGAAGCCGAGCGCCGGCACGCCCCCGCCGATCAGCGCGGACAGCCCGCGCAGCAAGGGATAGAAAAGCGCGAGCAGCGCCAGGCCGGGAATCGTCTGCACGAGGCTGGCCGCGCCCAGCACGATGCGCGCCGCCGCGGGCCGGCGCGCGACGATCAGCGCCAGCGGAAGGCCGATCGCCAGCGCCGCCCCCAATGCGGCGGCGGAGAGGAGCACGTGGCTCGCGAGAAGCGCCGGCACCTGCGCCAGCGCATCCGCATAGGCGGGGGGGATCATACCGAGTCCCGGCAGGTAAGGTGCGGGGACGATCGTGACGTCAGGGAATGCGATCGCGGAAAGGCGGCACTGCGACGGCCCTCCGTCATGGCTGGTCGCCTAACGGCGC
The DNA here is from genome assembly GCA_913775025.1 of uncultured Sphingomonas sp. GTDB lineage: Bacteria > Pseudomonadota > Alphaproteobacteria > Sphingomonadales > Sphingomonadaceae > Alterirhizorhabdus. The sequence continues at coordinate 3,826 of CAJYJW010000279.1, forward strand.
AAGCGCCTGCAACCGTTCCGTCTGCCGGCGGGGCACGGCGACCAGCGCCGCCGCCTCCGGCCCGGCGGCATCGGCCAGCATTTCGGCAGGGGTGGCATCGGCGACGAGGCGGCCGGCGGCCATCACCAGGATGCGGTCCGCCATCAGCAGCGCCTCGGCCATGTCGTGCGTCACCATCAGCGTCGTGAGGCCGAGGCGGTCGTGCAGCGCGCGGTAGGTGTCGCACAGCCGATCGCGCGTCACCGGATCGAGCGCGCCGAACGGTTCATCCAGCAGCATCAGCCGTGCGCCGCCCGCCAGCGCGCGCGCCACCCCTACGCGCTGGCGTTGCCCGCCCGATAGCGCGGCCGGCATGCGAGCCGCATAATCGGTGGGCAGCCCGACCTGTTCGAGCAGAGCCGCGGCATCCGGCGGCGGGCCGCCCGCGATGCGCGGGCCGATCGCGATGTTACGGGCGATCGTCATATGCGGGAACAGGCCGACATGCTGAAAGACGTAGCCGATCCGGCGGCGCAGCAAGGGGGCAGGCTCCGCCGCGACGTCGCGTCCGTCGATGGTCACGCGGCCGCTATCGGGGGGCACCAGCCGGTTCACCATCTTGAGCAGCGTGGACTTGCCGGAGCCCGACGCGCCGACCAGCGCCACGAACGCGCCGCCCGCGATGGTCGACGAGACGCCATCCACGGCGGGTGGCGCATTGCCGTAGCGCTTGCTCACCGCCTCGAAGGCTAGGGCGGGGCCTGTCAGCCGGCGATCCCGTCGATCGCCTCGGCCATCACGATATCGCGGGTCGAAAGGCCGCCCGCATCATGCGTGGTCAGCAGGATATCGACTCGATTGTACACGTTCGACCATTCGGGGTGATGATCCATCTTCTCCGCTAGCAGCGCCACCCGCGCCATGAAGGCGAAGGCTTCAGAAAAATCGGCGAAGCTGAAGCGGCGGGTGATCGCATCGCGCGCCTCGTCATGATCCCACTCCTCCAGGCCGTCGAGGGCGTCCCGGCGCTCCTCCTCGCTCAAGGCTTCGATCATGGGCGTCTCCGTCGCTGGCATAGTCCGGCGGCAATGCCTACAGCATGGCGCGTCCCCGAGGGAAGGACGGACATGGATATGCTTGCCCCCGATGCCGCCACGATCGAACGGCTGGCGCGCGCCGCGCTGGCGGGGCTGCCAGACGTGTTCCGCGTCCATCTGGTCGACGTGGTGCTGCGCGTGGAGGAGTTCGCCGACGCCGCCGTATTGGCGGAGATGGGGTGTGACGATCCGTTCGAGCTGACCGGCCTCTACACCGGCCGCCCGGTGGGGGAGAAATCGGCGTTCGATACGGGGGGCCTGCCCGACATGATCCACCTCTACCGCCGCCCCCTGCTGGACGAGTGGATCGAGACGGGCGTGACGCTGGAGGCGCTGGTGCGGCATGTGCTGGTGCATGAGGTGGGCCACCATTTCGGCCTGTCCGATGCCGATATGCATTCGCTGGAAGATGCCGCCGGATGAGCGCGCCCGCGCGGCTGGCATTCGATCGGGTGGCGTGCCTGCGCGGCCAGCGCCTGCTGTTCGAGGGAGTCGATTTCGCGCTGGAGGCAGGCGAGGCGGGGCTGGTGACGGGGCCGAACGGGATCGGCAAGTCGAGCCTGCTGCGCATCGCCGCCGGCCTGCTGCGCCCCGCCGCCGGCACGGTGACGCGGATCGGGGGCGTGGCGCTGGCGAACGACATGCACGCGCTGGATCGCGCGGCGCCGCTCGCGGCCGCGCTCGCCTATTGGGCGG
>CAJYJW010000280.1 GCA_913775025.1 uncultured Sphingomonas sp.
CGGCGTCGTTTCAGTTGCGAACAAATTCGCAATGCTTCCGTCCCTATCCGGCAAGCGGAAGGCAGGACGGCATACGGTGACGATCGTAGTTCAGCGGCAGACCCGCACCCGGTTTCCGCGATGCCATTCCACCCAGCACCGCCGGGCACCGTAACCATAGGCATGCTGCCCGCGATACCGGCGATTATGATAACGACGATCCCCCCGGCGATCGTGGCGATCCCATCCGCGATGATGGCCCCGGTCATGCCCCCGATCATAATGCCGGTCGTGATGGGGCGGCGCGGCCTCGACGGCGGTGCCGAACCCGAGGCTGGCGACGACTAGGCCGGCGGCAACGGCAAAGGCAGGCATCTTCATGGCATGTCTCCTATAGTGCCCATTGGGCTGATCGAATTGCGGTAGAAGGCTGAACGCGTCTGCCGCCTGAACGCCCCCGTTATCGTACGTACATGTTTGCACACCGCTTGCCGCTCCTCCCCGGCCGCGTCTAAATCGGACGTGATGATCGCGCGCGCTCCCTCTACCGCTCCTAACAGCGAGCTAGCCCGGCCCGAAATTCTGTTCGTCGTGGCGCGCGCCGATAATGGCGTAATCGGGCGTGACGGCGATTTGCCATGGCGGCTGCCGGCGGACCTGCGCCATTTCAAGGCGGTGACGGCGGGTTTGCCGATGGTGATGGGTCGCCGCACCTTCGAAAGCCTTCCGGGCCTGCTTCCGGGCCGCCGCCACATCGTACTGACCCGAGATCCGCGATGGCAGGCAAAGGGCGCGGAGCCGGTGCGGGACGTGCTGTCCGCCCTTTCGCTGGCCGGCGGCGATCGCATCGCAGTGATCGGCGGGGCGGAGATATTCGCGCTATTTCTCCCTCATGCCGATCGCGTCCTGCTGACCGAGGTGCATGACACGCCAGCCGGCGACACCATCCTCCCGCCCTTCACCGGCTGGCGGGAAACGATGCGCGTCGACCACCCGGCGGAAGGTGGCCGCCCGGCCTATAGTTTCGTCACGCTGCTTCCCCCGCCCGCCGCGTGATTGGCAGATCGCTTAGCCTTCCCTATAGCGCGCCGTCATGGAGCGGCTGACGAGCGATCAACCCGTGCCCGCGCGCCTGCGCGGCGGCGTGCTGGTGCTGGGTAATTTCGACGGTTTTCACCAGGGGCATCAGGCCGTGGTGGGTCACGCGCGTGATCTTGCACAGGCGACCGGGCAACCGTTGATCGTCGCCACCTTCGATCCGCATCCGGTGCGGCTGTTCCGCCCCGATGCGCCGCCGTTCGGCCTTACCACCCTCGCCCAGCGCGCACGTCTGCTCAAGGCGGCCGGGGCGGATGCGATGCTGGTCTTCCGGTTCGATCGCGCGCTGGCGGACGAAACGTCCGAGGAATTCGTGCGCCGCCGCGTCGTCGAACAGGCCGGCGCGCGGCAGGTCGTGGTCGGGTATGATTATACCTATGGGCGCGGACGCACCGGCACCGCCGCCGATCTAGGCCGCTATGGAGAAACGCTGGGGTTCACCGCGCATTGCATGCCCCCGGTGCAGGACGGAACGGCGGCGGTTTCCTCAAGCCGTATCCGGGCGGCACTTGCCGCCGGCGATTGCGCGACAGCCACCGCATTGCTCACCCGGCCATTCGCGATCGAGGGGGTGGTGGAGCATGGCGCGAAGCTCGGCCGTCAATTGGGTTATCCGACGGCCAACCTCACCCTTGGCGATTATCTGCGCCCGGCCTACGGCATCTACGCGGTGCGCGCCCGGCTTGACGATGGCCGGATACTGGATGGGGCCGCCAACCTCGGCATCCGCCCGACGATCGAAGGGCCGCCAGTCGAATTGCTCGAACCCTATTTCTTCGACTTCTCGGGTGATCTCTATGGTCGCACGATCGAGGTGTCGCTGATCGAGCGGCTACGTGGCGAGGCGAAGTTCGATGGGCTCGAACCGCTGAAGGCGCAGATGGCGCTCGATTGCGAGAGGGCGCGGGCGCTGCTTGCCGAGGCTCCGCCGCTCGCCTAAGGCGCGGGGCATGTCCGATACGCCCCCCGACAGCACGCCCGGCTCCAAGAAAGATTGGCGCGACACCGTCTTCCTGCCGCAGACGCCTTTCCCGATGAAGGCGGGGCTTGCCGCAAAGGAGCCGGCGATTCTGGCGAAGTGGGCGGCGGACGATCTGTACGGCACGCTGCGCCGCGAGCGCGCGGGCCGCGAGCGCTTCATCCTGCACGATGGCCCGCCCTACGCCAACGGCGACATCCACATGGGCCACGCGATGAACAAGGTGCTGAAGGACATCATCGTCCGCAGCCAGTCGCTGCTGGGCAAGGATGCGCCCTACGTGCCCGGCTGGGATTGCCACGGCCTGCCGATCGAATGGAAAGTTGAGGAGCAGTATCGCGCGAAAAAGCTGAACAAGGATGAGGTCGATCCCGTCCAGTTCCGCGCCGAATGCCGCGCCTATGCCGAAAAATGGGTGGCGGTGCAGCGCCAGCAGTTCGAGCGGCTGGGCATACAGGGCGACTGGGCCGACCCCTATCTTACGATGAAATATGAAGCGGAGGCCGCGATCGTGGCCGAGCTTCTGAAGTTCGCGGAGAGCGGCCAGCTCTATCGCGGCGCGAAACCCGTGATGTGGAGCCCCGTCGAGCGGACCGCGCTGGCCGAGGCGGAGGTGGAATATGAGGACATCACCTCCACCCAGATCGACGTGGCGTTCGAGATCACGGACTCGCCGATAGAGGAGCTGATCGGCGCGCACGCGGTGATCTGGACGACGACGCCGTGGACGATCCCGGTCAATCAGGCGATCGCCTACGGGCCGGATGTAGAGTACGCTCTAGTTGATTTCAGCGTACAGGCAGGCGTCGAAGGCAGTGATCGCCTTGACGTCGAATTGAACACTGGTGTTCTGCGCGATCTTTGGGACATGCGCTTTCTGATCGCATCTTCTCTTATTTCAGCATTTGAAGGCCGCGTAAAAAACTACCTCAATGCAATTGGCGGGCAGCAGAGCAGCGCAGCTCTGAATGTGCGGGCTAACGTGATTCAGACGGTATCTGGCAACCTCGCCGGCACCTTCGCGCGCCACCCGATGCACGCCCTTGGTGGCTTCTTCGCCAAGCCCCGCCCTTTCCTCCCCGGCGATTTCGTCACCACGGATGCCGGCACCGGCCTCGTCCACATGGCCCCGGACCATGGCGAGGATGATTTTGACCTTTGCAAGGCGCACGGCCTCGACCCCGTGTTTGCGGTGGAGGGGGACGGCAAATATCGCGCGGACTGGGCATGGCTTGGCGGGCAAGGATCCGTCATCAATCCGAAATTCAACGCGCCTGACGGGCCGATCTGCTCCGCGCTGCGCGAGGCAGGGGCGCTGCTCGCCGCATCGGCGGATTATAAGCATAGCTACCCCCATTCGTGGCGCTCGAAGGCAAAGCTGATCTTTCGCGCGACGCCGCAGTGGTTCATCCCGATGGATCGCCCGACCGCCGCGAACGACGGTGCCGCCGGCAACGACGCCACGTTGCGGGAAACCGCGCTCGACGCGATCGAGCGGACGCGCTGGGTGCCCGAACGCGCGCGCAACCGCATCCATGCGATGGTCGCCGGGCGTCCGGACTGGGTGATCTCCCGCCAGCGCGCATGGGGCGTGCCGATCGCGCTTTATGTGAACCGCGCCACCGGCGACTATCTGCGCGACGAGGCCGTCAACGCCCGCATCGTCGACGCCTTCAAGGCAGGTGGTGCCGACGCATGGTTCACCGCTGACCATCAGGCGCTGCTGGGCGATGCCTACCCCGCCGCCGATTATGAACCCGTCACCGATATTCTCGATGTGTGGTTCGATAGCGGCAGCACCCACGCCTTCGTGATCGAGGCCCGCTATGGCGCCGGCACACGGGCGGACCTGTATCTGGAGGGGTCGGATCAGCATCGCGGCTGGTTCCAGTCCTCGCTGCTGGAAAGCTGCGGCACTCGCGGCCGTGCGCCCTACGATGCGGTGCTGACGCACGGCTTCGCCCTCGACGGGCAGGGCCGCAAGATGAGCAAGTCGATCGGCAACGTCGTCGATCCGCTGAAGATCGTAGGGGAGAGCGGCGCGGACATCCTGCGCCTGTGGGTCGCCTCCACCGATTATTTCGATGACGTGCGGATCGGCAAAGAGGTGCTGTCCGGCACGTCGGACACCTATCGCAAGCTGCGCAACACCTTCCGCTATCTGCTCGGCGCGCTGGACGGCTTCAGCGAGGCGGAGCGGGTGCCCGTGGCCGACATGCCGGAGCTTGAGCGCTACATCCTCCATCTTCTGGCGAAGCTGGACGAGAAGCTCGCCCAGGCGGTCGCCGATTTCGAGTTCACCCGCTACGTCACCGAGCTGACGACGTTCGCCAACACCGATCTCAGCGCCTTCTTCTTCGATATCCGCAAGGACAGCCTCTATTGCGATGCGGCGGATGCGCCCAAGCGCCGGGCCTATCGCACCGTGCTGGACATGC
>CAJYJW010000281.1 GCA_913775025.1 uncultured Sphingomonas sp.
CGCATCCCCGCGCATGAGGATTACGCCTCCTTCTCGTTCAAGAGCGGGCAGGATCTGCTGAAGGCGCTGGCGGAGGTGGCTCGCGCCGGCATCGCCTGCGAAACCTGCGGCTTCGACCCCGGGCTGACGAAGGTCCGCATGCGCCGCATGTCGCTGATGGGGGACATCAAGACGCTCGGCGCGGTGATCGGCAAGCAGAAGAACATCGGCAAGGGCCTGCTCTCCGCCGCCAAGCTGGCGCTGGGCGGCCGCAACTTCATCGAGGCCGACGAATATCCGCTGCACGTGATCGCGGAAGGACGCAGCAAGGAAGGCGTCGCGCAGGACATGGCGACCGCGCGCGCGATCGCGAAGAAATTCGACGGCGTCGAGATCGAGAACAGCATCGCCAAGGTGATCCGGGCCCAGCCCTTCCCCGCGCCCAACTCGATCCTCGGGCCGGATGGGGAGAGCTGGGTGCCGGTGCATGGCCACGCCTCGCTTTCGAACGCGCCGGACATGTTCACCGACATTCAGGCGCTGTTCGCCGACATGGCGCCGGAATTCGAGGCCCACGGCATCAGCACCGGCTTCCTCTTCACCTCGCTGTCCACGAACGCGATCACGCTGGAACCGGTCTTCTTCTGGCCGCACGGCTACCGCCCGTTCCATGCCTCGATCATGGAGCCGGGCTATATAAAGGGCCTACCCAAGCTCGATCCGAACCCTGCCGCCACCGCCGTCGTCGCCAAGGCGCGGGACGGGGTGAAAAAGATTTCGCTCAAATATGGCGCGGCGCATTTCCAGATCGGCCGCGCCTACCCCTATCGCGACAACCGTGATCCGGCGTTCCTGGCGCTGCTTGATACGATCAAGGGCTTCGTCGATCCCGACCGCCAGTTCAATCCCGGCGGTCTCGGCTTCCCCGTCTAGGGGCATTCTGGCCGGGGCGGCGCGTCATTCCCTCCATGTTGCCCCGGCCTTATACCGGCGATGCCTGTTCGGCCATTAATCGCGTCGCGAACAGTTTTCGCAAAACCCCCTTTCCCGTTCCGCCGGTCTCTTACCGTCCTGCGGAACGACCGCCGTTCGGTGGTCAACGGGCATGGCGGCGCCGATCAAGAACGGCCCCGCCGGTTGGGGAGAAAGCGATATGGCGGACAGGGTTTCGCAACCGGGCATCCGCGAGGCGATGCCGTTGTTGGCAAGCAACGAAGGCGTGTGGGAAGGCTGGTATCGCTATTATGACGCGAAGACCGGCGAACTGACTGACCAGCATCGCTCCCGTCTGTTCTGCCGCATGATCGGCGAGCCGGGCCATGAGGAATATCGCCAGACCAACCATTATTATTTGGACGACGGCCGCATCGATGTGCGCGAGTTTCCCGCCTGGTACGAAAACGGCCGCATCTGGTGGGACAACGACCTGATCAAAGGCTGGGCGGCGACGATGCAGCCGGACGACTTCGATCGCGCCAATCGCCGGATAATCGGTCAACGGTAACGCTATCCGGGCGGCTTATCCTATGGGCGAGAAACCGGCGACCATATGGTCCCCTGCCCGTACCGGGCTAAGGCGCACCGCCTGCCCGCAGGCCGGCTCCGCTTCGTCCGACACGAAAAGGCCGGGCACCCGGCAGCCCGGCGCGTCGTCCGGCTCGACGAGGACGACGGTGAACGGCACCTCCGCCTTGTGATCGCCAGGCAGCAGGCTGCGCTCGATGCGGGTGAAGCTGTAGACCGTGCCCGTATCGCTCGCGCGGGCCCAAGAAAGGGTGGCGTGCGGGCGGCCGGGCACCATCTCCGGCGGATACCAGATCCATTCGCCGGTGTCGGCGACGGTCGTCAGCCAGAGTTCGCCCTTCGCCAGCCCGTCGTAGAAGGGCCGCAGCAGATCGCTTTCCAGCCGGGGCGGGAAGTTCGGCACGCCCATCGTCAATCCCTCGCCAAGATGGTGGTGGCGTGCGAATTGCCGCCGAGGCCGGTGACCGCGCACAGCCGCGCATCCGGCACCTGCGCCTCGCCACGCCCGCCGCGCAACTGGCGCACGGCCTCGATCAGAAGCGTGATGCCGGGCAGATAGCCGCCCGACATGTGCCCACCGCTGGTGTTCACCGGCATCCGCCCGCCGGGCATGGCGTGGCCGTCGGCATAGAAGCGGCCGCCCTCCCCCTCCTGGCACAGGCCAAGCTGCTCGGTCTGGATCAGCGCGCTGATGCTGAACCCATCGTATATCTGCGCCAGATCGAGATCCGCCGGGCCGACGCCCGCCATGGCGAACGCCGCCCGCGCCGATTCACGGCCCGGATAGTCGATGATCGAAGGCGCCTGCGTGAACATCATCGATTGCGGATGGCCGCTGGTGCCGAGCCCCAGCCCCTGCACCAGCACACGGGGGTGCGGCGCGTCGGCGGCGGCCTCCGCGCGGCTGACGACATAGGCGGCCCCCGCATCCGTCATCAGGCAACAGTCGGCGACGCGGAACGGCGTCGCGATCATCGGGCTGCGGCGATAGCCGTCGAGGTCCATCGGATCGCGCTTCTGCGCACCCGGCGTCAGCACCGCCCATTTCCGAAAGGTGATCGAGACGGCGGCCAGTTCCTCCTCGCTCAGCCCATATTCGTACGCATAGCGGTTCGCCATCGCGGCGAAATAAGCGGCCTGCCCGAAATAGCCGACCGGCATTTCCAAATCGGCCTTCAGCGGCTCGCGCGAATGGAAGCCATATGGGCCGCCGGGCCGCGTTGCCTGAAAACCGTAGGGCACCAGCACGTGGCGGCACAGCCCCGCCTCGATCGCGAGCAGCGCCAGCGTGAGCGCCGATCCCGTGGGGCCGGTGCCGCCCACCGTATCGGTGACGGCGCTGAAAGGGCGGCGATCGATGCCCAACGCGAAACCGATCTCGTCCGCTGCATGGCTGTTGCGGTTGACCACGAAGCCGTCGATATCCTTTGGCCGCAGGCCCGCATCGGCGATCGCCGCGGCGGAAGCCTCGACCGTCATCTCCAGCAGCGATTGCTTGCTGGCGCGTACGAACGGCGTCTCGCCGACGCCGGTGATCGCGATTCGTCCGGGCCGCATCATGCCGTGGCGAGGCCCTTGCCGTCCGCCGCCAGCCGCTCGATCAACGGCGAGGGCGTGAACGCCTCGCCGTGCGCCGCCTCCAGCGCCCGCAGCTTTTCGAGGATCACGGGCAGCCCTTGCGCATCCGCCCAGAACATCGGCCCGCCGAGATAGGGGGGAAAGCCGTAGCCGTTGATCCACACCGTATCGATGTCGGAGGCGCGCTGCGCGATCCCTTCATCGAGGATCTTCGCGCCCTCGTTCACCATCGCCAGCAGGCAGCGGTCAAGGATCTCCCCATCCGATACGACGCGGCGCGCGATGCCCTGCCGTGCCGAGAAGTCCCGCACGATCTGCTCGGCGACGGGCGAGGGGGTGGCATTGCGCTGCGCGTCATAGTCATAATAGCCGCCGCCGCTCTTTTGCCCGTGGCGTCCCGTCTCGTTTAGTATCTCGCGCACGGTGGACGAGGAGGACGCCTCGCGCGACCAGCCGACATCGAGCCCGACGAGATCGCGCATCGCGAACGGCCCCATGCCGAAGCCGAAGTCATGGATCACGCGATCCACATCCCACGGCAGCGCCCCTTCGTTGACCAGCGCCTCGGCCTGCGCATGCCGTTTGGCCAGCATGCGATTACCGACGAAGCCATGGCAGTTGCCGACGACGACCGCGACCTTGCCGATCGTCTTGCCGAGCGCCATCGCGGTCGCCAGCACGTCGTCCGCGGTCTTCGCCCCGCGCACGATCTCCAGCAGCCGCATCACGTTGGCGGGCGAAAAGAAGTGCAGGCCGATCACGCGATCGGGCCGGCTGCTCACGGCGGCGATGGCGTCGAGATCGAGATAGGAGGTGTTGGAGGCGAGGATCGCATCGGGCCGGACGATGGCGTCCAGACGGCGGAACAGATCCTGCTTGATGGCCATCTGTTCGAACACCGCCTCGATCACGAGATCGCAGTCGGCCACGTCCTCCAGCGCGAGCGTGCCTTCGATCAGCCCCATCCGCGTCTCGACATCGGCGGCGGTGAGCTTGCCCTTGCGCGCGCTCGTCTCATAATTGCGGCGGATGATGCCGAGGCCGCGATCCAGCGCTTCCTGTGACGTCTCAATAAGGCGCACCGGAATACCCGCATTGGCGAAATTCATCGCGATGCCGCCGCCCATCGTGCCCGCGCCGATCACGCCGACACGCCCGATGCCACGGGTCGCCACGTCCTTGGCAAGGCCATTCACCTTCGCCGCCTGCCGTTCGGCGAAGAAGACATGGCGCAAGGCCGCCGATTGCGGTCCGCTGACCAACCCCCTGAAAAGCGCGCGCTCATTTTGCAACGCCTCGTCAAACGGGAGCGACGCCCCCTCTTCCACCGCACGGATGATCGCTTCGGGCGCGTCGAGGTTGCGAAACCGCTTGGCATTGGTCGCGCGGAATGCCGCGAACTGCCCCGGCTCGACCGCAACCGGCCGGTCGCGGATCTTTGCGAGCGGCGCGCCGATCATCTCGCGCGCGAAGGCGACGGCGGCGGCCTTCAGATCCCCCTCGGTCACGCGATCGACGAGGCCGATCCGTGCCGCCGCCTCCGCCGTGATCGGATCGCCGATCGTCATCATATCGAGCGCACGCGCGACACCCACGACGCGTGGCAGGCGCTGCGTGCCGCCGGCACCCGGCAGCAGGCCGAGCTTCACCTCGGGCAGGCCCAGCTTCGCCGAGGGCACCGCCACGCGGGCATGCGCGACAAGCGCAAGCTCCAGCCCGCCGCCGAGTGCGGTGCCGTGGATCGCGGCGATGACGGGCTTCGGCGAATCCTCGACGATCGCCTGCAGTTGAAGGAGTGTCGGCTCGACCGGCGGCTTGCCGAATTCGGTGATGTCGGCCCCGGCGAAGAATGTCCGCCCGGCGCACATCAGCACGATCGCGCGCACCGCCGCATCGTCCATCGCCTCGCGGAAGGCATCGGCGATCCCGCGTCGCACCGCGGCGGAGAGCGCATTGACCGGCGGCGAATCGATCGTGACGATCGCGACGTCGCCATCCCGGTCAAGCTGCGTCACCTCATTGATCTGCATGTCGTCTCCATGATGCCCGTGCGCCGCGCGGGAGGCGGCGGGCCCTGTCCGTTCGTCGTTTGGTCAGCCCCGCCGCCTCATTTCGCAGCGGGTGACGCCGTGGTGGTCGCCGCCGGCGTGGGGCCGCCTGCTCCGGCCGTCTGGCGGGCGCGCTGGCGGATGTAGTGGCGCAGGCCCTCAAGCTCCGCATCGGACAGATTGTCGAACCGCCCCATGCCGCGTTCCATCAGCGCCCCGTCATGCACGACCGAGCGGAACGCCTCGGCGTCCAGCGGGGTGCCCGCCTTGCGCAGATCGGGCGCGGCGCCGCCCGCGATCATCCCCGCGCCATGGCAGATGACGCAGCTCTGATTAAACACGCCGGCGCCCACCTTCGCCTTCGCCTCGTCCACCACGAAGGCGGGATCGTCCTGGATCGGCTGATCGATCCGCTCGACCGGCGGCAGCGCCGCCTTGCCGTCGAGCGCGAAGGTGAGCACGCGGCGCTTCTGCTCGCGATAGTCCCAGTTCGGGGTTCCCGCAAAGCTCGAGCGGAAGCCCGTGATGACGGTGACATATTGCCGCCCGCGCACCGTATAGGTGATCGCGTTGCCGAGGATGCCGTTCTGCGCATCGAACGACCAGACCTCCCTGCCCGTGTCCGCCGCATAGGCGACGAACCGGCCCGTATTCTGCCCCTGGAAGATGAGGTTGCCGGCGGTGGTAATCGCGCCGCCGTTCAGCATGCCGTTCTGCGGTACCTTCCAGCGCACCTTCGCCGTCACCGGATCATAGGCAACGAGGTTGCTCTTGCCCGGCGGCAGCGTGATGCCCGGCGGCACCGGCCCGAGCCCGGTATTGACGAACATGCCGGGCCGATATTTCCACTGGGCAAGGTTCGGCGGATCGGTGACGACGCGCTGCTGCTCGATCTCGGGAATGTAGAGCAGCCCCGTCTTGCGATTATACGCCATGGTGGAGATCGCATGCGCCCCGGTGGGCGACGGCGCCATGATGAACGCCTCGCCGTTCGGATAGCGCGCCTTCGGATTTTCGATCGGGCGGCCCGTCTTCAGGTCGATCCCGCTCGCCCAGTTCAGCGGCGCGAACTGCCCGGCGGAGATCGGCTTGCCGCTTTTCCGGTCGATCACATAGACGAAGCCGTTCTTAGGCGCGTGCAGCATCACGTCGCGCGGGCGGCCGTCGATGGTCAGCGTGGTCAGCTGAATGTCCATCGCATCGTTGAAGTCCCAGGTGTTGCCCGGATTGACCTGATAGTGCCACACGTGCTTGCCGGTCTTACGGTCCAACGCCACGATCGAGGCGAGGAACAGATTGTCGCCGCCGCCGGGGCTGCGGATCTTCTGGTTCCACGGAAAGCCGTTGCCGGTACCGATGTACAGCCGGTCGTACTTTTGATCATAGGCCATGGCATGCCACACGTTGCCGCCGCCGCCATATGTCCACCATTCGCCGGTCCACGTCTTGGCGGCCATCGGCATCACGTCGTCGGATGCCGCGCCGTCCGGCCCCTTTGCTGGGTCGCCCGGCACCGTGTAGAAACGCCAGGCCTGCTTGCCGGTGGCGATATCATAGGCGGTCACATAGCCGCGCACCGGGCCGTAATCGCCGCCGCCGAAACCGATCACAACCTTGTCGCCCGCCACCCACGGCGGGCCGCTGATATAGGCGTCGTCCTTCGGATCGAGCGTCATCGCCGACCAGACCGGCTTGCCCGTTCGCGCATCGATGGCGATCAGCCGCCCGTCGCGCGTTGCGGTAAAGATACGGCCGCCCGCATAGGCGATGCCGCGCGTGCCCCAGCCAGCGCGCATCTTGTGCCCAGCGACCTTCGCGACCTCTGGATCATATTGCCAGAGCTGCCGGCCGGTCGCGGCGTCCATCGCCGTCACCACGCTGTTGCCGACTGCGAAATATAGCACGCCATCCACCGCGAGCGGCGCGGTAA
>CAJYJW010000282.1 GCA_913775025.1 uncultured Sphingomonas sp.
CCGAAGGTGATGATCTGCGCCACCTGATCGCGGCCGTATTTCTCCTGCACGTAGCGAATTACCTCGCCGCGCCGCGTTTCGCAGAAATCGATATCGAAATCCGGCATCGAGACGCGCTCGGGATTGAGGAACCGCTCGAACAGCAGGCCCAGCTTCAACGGATCGAGATTGGTGATCGTCAGTGCCCAGGCGACGACCGATCCGGCACCCGAACCACGGCCCGGGCCGACCGGAATGTCGTGATCCTTAGCCCATTTGATGAAATCGGCGACGATCAGGAAATAGCCTGGAAAACCCATGCCGACGATCACGTCGCACTCGAATTCCAGCCGCTTGAAATAGGCCTCGCGGTCGACCGGGCCGGTCATCTTCGCCAGCCGCGCCTCCAGCCCCGCCGTCGCATCCCGCCTGAGCGCCGCCGCCTCGCCCTCGCGATCACCGGCAAGGCTGGGCAGGATCGGCTTGCGGCTGGGCGCTGCAAAGGCGCAGCGTTGCGCCACCACCAGCGTGTTGGCGATCGCTTCGGGCAGGTCGCCGAACAAGTCGACCATCACGTCCGCCGGCTTTAGCCATGCCTCTGGCGATGAGCAGGTGCGTCCCTCCGTCTCCAGATAGCTGCTGCTGGCGATGCACAGCATAATGTCGTGCGCGGCATGAAAATCAGGCTCGGCGAAGCAGGCGGGGTTGGTCGCGACCAGCGGCAGATCGCGTGCGTAGGCAAGATCGATCAGGTCCGCCTCGGCCGCCTCCTCGATCGCGTCGCCGCGGCGGGCCAGCTCGATATAGAGCCGATCGGGAAAAAGCGCCTCCAGCTTCGCCAGATATGCGCCCGCCGCGTCTGCCTGCCCCGCCGCAAGCAGACGGGCGACCGCGCCATCGCCCGCGCAGGTCAGCGCGATCAGGCCCTCGGTGCGCCCCTCCAGCGCCTCCAACCGGACATGCGCCTCCTCCTGCACCGGCCGACCGAGATGCGCTTCGGAGACGAGCGCGCAAAGGTTGTCGTAGCCCGTCGCATCCTGCGCATAGAGCGAAAGCCAGTCGAGCGTGGCTGCCCCCCGCTCGCCATCACGCGTCGGGCGGGCGACGGCCAGCATCGTCGCAATCAACGGCTGCACGCCGTCTTTCTTCGCTGCGTCGGAAAACGCCATCGCACCGTAAAGGCCGTTACGATCCGTAATCGCAGCGGCGGGAAACCCTAGCTTGCGCGCCTGCTTCGACACGGCCTTCGGGTCGATCGCCCCCTCCAGCATCGTGAAGGCGGAATAGATGCGTAAGGGAACGAACGGGGCGTGGCGCATGCCTGGGATATGGCGGTGAATCCACGCGCGGCCAAGCGTCGCCTGTCATTTCCGTGTTGGTAAGGCTGCATTCCACGCCAGATACGAACCGGGCGGGTGATCGCTCACCCGCCCGGTTGCATCGCCAACTTGCCGCATGACGGCGAGGGAGGCGTTACATGCTTGGCGTCGTACCCGCAGCCGTGCCGCCCATCGTGCCTGAGGAATGCGACATGCCCCCATGCGACATGCCGCCGTGGCCGGACATGCCCATGCCGCCGGCCTTGCTCGACTTGCCGGACTTGGAGCGCATCCCCTTGCCGGCAGTGCTACGCCCGGTGGTGTTCATGCCGGCCGTGCCGCCGCTCGGCCCGGACATGGTGGTGCTGCCGGTGCCGGTGCCGCCCATCGTCGCGCCGCTATCCATCGTGCTCGCGCCACCCGTCGCGCCCATGGTGCCCGCCGTGCCCGGGCCGCCCATCGTCGTGGCGCTGCCGCTCACGCCTGCGCTGCCGGCGGCGCCCGCGCCACCGACCTGTGCGATCGCCGCCGTCGAACCGAGCAGCGCCGCCGAAACCAGAAGAGCCTTGATCATGACATTTCCTCTCGAAGACCAAGATCACAACGGCCGAGGAAAGCGATTGGACCCATATAAAAGGGTTAACCCATGTTCAATTCCACGCTCTTTACTTTAACATCGCCCACGTCGGCGCATGGTCGCTGGCTTTCTCCTTACCGCGCGTCGCCTTGTCGACGCCGGCATCGATCAGTCTGTCGGCGGCGGCGGGGGTCAGCAGCAGATGATCGATGCGGAAGCCCGCGTCGCGTGCCCAGGCACCCGCCTGATAATCCCAAAACGTATAATGCCGCCCGGTCGGATGGCGGGCGCGGATCGCGTCGGTCCACCCCGCCGCCACCAACCTGCGAAAAGCGCTACGGCTTTCCGGCTGGGTCAGCGCATCCCCCGCCATCGCGCCGACGGAGAAGGTGTCCTCGTCGGTCGGGATCACATTATAGTCTCCCGCCAGCACGACCGGCCGCTCCGATCGATAAAGATCGGCGGCGCGGGCCGACAGCCGCTCCATCCAGCTAAGCTTATAGTCGAACTTGGGGCCGGGTTGCGGGTTGCCGTTGGGGAGATAGAGCGAGGCGATCGTCACGCCGTTCACCACGGCCTCTATATAGCGGCTCTGCACATCCTCGGCATCGCCAGGCAGGCCACGCACCGTCTCTTCCGGCTGGCAGCCGCGCGCGAGGATGGCGACGCCGTTGAACCCTTTCTGCCCATGCCAAACCGCGCCATAGCCGGCGGACGCGATCTCCCCTTCGGGAAAGATATCGTCGGTGATCTTGGTTTCCTGCAGGCAGGCCACGTCGGGCTTTGTCTCGTCCAGCCATTCCAGCAGACGGGGCAGGCGCGAACGGATGCCGTTCACGTTGAATGTCGCGATCTTCATCGCGTGACCCTAAAGCGGTTTTCACGACCGCGAAACCGGAACCGTCAGACGGAAAAGCTCGTCCCGCAGCCGCAGCCGGAGGCTGCGTTCGGATTGGTCACCCGAAAGGCGGCCCCACCCAGCGATTCCACGAAATCGACGGCCGCCCCCTGCACCAGATCAAGGCTGACCGGATCCACCACCAGCGACACCCCGTCCCGCTCGGCGACGGCATCGTCGGCCTCCACCGCATCCGCCAGCCCGAAGCGATACTGGAAACCAGCGCATCCGCCTCCGTCCACCGCCAGCCGCAGGATCGCGGGCTTGCCCTGCTTCTGCGCGATGAACGCGACCCGCTTGGCGGCGGAGGATGTGATATCGAGCATGGGCTGGGTCATACCCTCGAAGATAGGCAGCGAAAAGGCCGCCGGCAACAGCCGGCGGCCCCATCCTCTCCCGTTTGCCGGGTAGGCGCTATCAGCTTTCCGGGCCGCCCAGCGCGATCGGGGCGACCAGACGAGGGCCGGTGATGCGGTTCTGCATCGCGACCAGATAATCGGAGGATTGGAGATACGGCACCGGATTGACCGCGCGACCGTCCAGACGGACTTCATAATGCAAATGGCTGCCGGTCGACCGGCCGGTGGAGCCCATCAGCGCGATCAGATCGCCGCGCTTCACATGCTCCCCCGCATGCACGATGATCTTGGAAAGGTGGCCGTATCGCGTCGCGATGCCGCGACCGTGATCCAGTTCGACCAGATTGCCGTAGCCGTTCGCCCACTCGCCCCGCGCCACCACGCCATCGGCGGTGGCGTAGATCGGCGTGCCGATCGGGCCGGCGAGATCGATGCCCGCATGCATCGCGGCACCGCCGCGGAACGGATCGGACCGCACGCCGAAACCGCTGGTAAAGGAGACGCTGGTGCGGATCGGCTTGGCGGACGGGATGGAAATGGTGCCCGGCTGGGCCATGCCAGGCTGGAATTCATCCTGCTTCTTCCAAGTCAGAAACAGCGAGCGAAACTGCGGATCGGCCTTGCCCACGCCCGTCGCGGACAGCGGCTCGTACGGCCCACCCTCAGCCACCTTGGCGGCGGCGCGCCCGCCGGCCTCGGCCGGGGCAGCGACGAAGATCGGAGCAGCGAGAACGGCGACGGCGAGCAGCGCAGGACGGAAGAACTGGCGGAACTTTTCCGCCACAACGGCTTTTATTCCAAGCGTTTCGACCGTCATCAAATCCCCCAAGCGACCGGGTGTTCAACGGTCCGCCGAGGCGATCACGTCGAGTATCTGTCAGGTCGATCGCGGGATTTGCCCTTCCCCCGTCGACGCCGGTTGCTGGTGCTGACAATCCCCGTTCGCCGCAAGCCCGTCGTAAAATTGACGGGTCAAACCGGCAGCGGACCGCGACGAGTCGTTGAACGGTGGCTTAACGGCCCCACAGAAACCGGCGGCAATCATGGTCCGCCATGTCGGCACCGGCTCCCTGCCCGCGCCCCAGCAGGCCGATTCGAACCAGCGGACGCCCGCCCCGACATGCCCGACCTCATCGGAGAGGATCCGTCGCAGCACCCGACCTGAGGTGACATCCCCCGCCGCCTCGAACCGGGCGATCATCGCGGGCGTCACATCCAGGCCGCGCGCCTCCAGCACCATCGGCACGATCGCCAGCCTCGCCAGCGCATTGTGCGCGGTGGCCTCGGCCGATTGCCACAGCCCGTCATGCGCGGGCAGATCGCCATAGTCCGCGCCAAATGCCTGCAGACGCCGCCGCACGATCGCGAAATGCATCGCCTCCTCGCTTCCCACGCGCACCCAGTCGTCAGCAAAGGCGCGGGGGAAGCGGTCGCCGAAGCGGCCGACCATATCGAACGCCAGATCGATCGCGACATATTCGATATGCGCGACCGCATGGAGCATGGCGACCCGCGTCCGCGGGCTTCCCGCCCGGCCGCGCTTGGGCATGCGCGACGGCGGCAGCAGTTCCGGCCGTGCGCCCCGCGCCGGGCGCCCCGGCATCGGGACATCGAATATCCACGCCAGCCGGCCGGATCGCCATGCTCGCGCCGCCGCCCTCGCCGCTTTCACCTTGGCGGCGGGATCGGCGGTCAGCAGCACGGCACGCGCGGCCGCCGCCAGCGTGATTTCAGCCGGCATGGGGTTCGTGATGGCCCTTCAACGCCCGCGCCGCCGCCAGCACCGCCTCCGCATGGCCCGGCACCTTCACCTTGCGCCATGCCTTCGCCACCGTGCCGTCCGCATCGATCAGGAATGTGGCGCGATCGATGCCCATATAGGCCTTGCCGTACAGCTTCTTCTCGCCCCACACGCCGAACGCCTCGCAGGCATCGCCGCTCGTATCGGTCGCCAGCGGGACGCGAAGCTGATGCTTGTCGATGAACTTGGTCTTGCCGGCCGACGTGCCCTTGGACACGCCGAGCAGGCCCACGCCCTCCATCTCGAACGCCGCCTTCAAGGCCGAAAAGTCCAGCGCCTCTGCGGTGCAGCCGCTCGTATCGTCCTTGGGGTAGAAAAACAGCACCAGCGGCGCCCCCCGCATATCCGAAAGCGAGAGCGCGCCGCCCTCCGGCGTTTCCAGCGTCACCTGCGGGGCCATGTCACCCTCGTTCAGCATCGTCATTCTCCTGTTCCGATACGCGCGCCCATTCCGCCGCCACGATCGCGCGCGCAGCGGCATAGGCGGCAAGAAGCGCGGGCCAGTCGGCATGACCGCACGCGCCCGCCACCAACGCCAGCGAGGGGGCGGGCGGTTCCGCCAGGCGCGGCGAAACCAGCCGCAACGTCACGAGCATCCGCACGAGCAGCGCATAGGCACCGGGCAGGTCCGCCGCCACCAGCCCCGCCTTAGCCAGCGCGGCCAGCGCCACCCGCAGGCGCGGATCGAGGCCGATGCCGGTCGATAGCTGAAGGATGTGGACGGTGAACTCGCAGTCCACCAGCCCGCCCGCGATCAGCTTCACGT
>CAJYJW010000283.1 GCA_913775025.1 uncultured Sphingomonas sp.
CCGGTGGAGCTGGATGCGTTGCTCGACATGATCGGCCGGCAGCTTGGGCTCGATTGGATCGTCGGCGGCGCGCCGACGGCGGACGCGCCGCCATGCGAGGCCTTCCCCGATGCGGCTGCCCCCCTCCTCGCCGCGCTGCGCGATCATGTCAGGACGGGCCACGTGCGCGCGATCGAGGCGGCCCTGACCGCGCTGGAGCAGGCCGCGCCGGGGTGTGACGCCTTGTTGGGCGAGATGCGGCGACACCTCGATACGTTCGATCTGCGCGCGCTTGCCCGGATGCTCGACGATGGCGGCTGAACCCGCCCGCGCCGGCGCGACGATCCTCGTCGTCGACGATACGGTCGACTCGCTGCGCTTCCTGCGCGCGACGCTGGAGGAGGCCGGCATGACCGTGCTCGTCGCGATCGACGGACAGGCGGCGCTGGCGCTGCTCGAACATGCCATGCCCGATCTGGTGCTGATGGATGCGATGATGCCGGGGCCGGACGGGTTCGCCGTCACCCGGCAGATCAAGTCAGACGGGCGGCTGCGCCATCTGCCCGTGATCTTCATGACCGGGCTGACCGAGATCGAGCATGTCGTGCGCGGGTTCCAGGCGGGTGCCGTCGATTATGTGCGCAAGCCGATCGCGGTGGAGGAATTGCTGGCGCGGGTCACGGTCCACCTCGCCAACGCCCGTATCGCGCGGGGCGGCCAGCTGGCGCTCGATACCTCCGGCCGCCCCTCCTTCGCGGTCGGCCCGGATGGTGAGACGCGGTGGCTGACGCCGCTTGCCGCCGGCATGATCGAGCGGCTGTTCCCCGGCTGGCACGCGCATGACGCCGATCTGCCGCCGCCGCTCGCCACCGCCATCCGGCGGTTGATCGCGGGCGACGCGCCGGAGGGGACGCAGACCTCCTTGGAGATCGGCGATGTCGCAATCGAATGCACCTTCCTGCGCCATGCGGAAGGCGGCGACCGCCTGTTCCGCCTGACCGAAAGCCGCGAGGGCGATGCCGAACGCCTGCTCGCCGAACGTCACGGCCTGACATCGCGCGAGGCGGAAGTGCTGTTCTGGATCAGCCGCGGCAAACAGAATCGCGACATCAGCGCCATATTGAAGATCAGTCCGCGCACCGTGAACAAGCATCTGGAGCAGGTGTTCGAGAAGATGGGGGTGGAGAATCGCGCCTCCGCCACCGCGATCGCCGTCCAGACGCTGATGCGATAGGCCATGGCCAAGGCCGGTAGGGAACACGCCAGCCTCGCGGTTACACGGTAATCGACGTAACGGCAGGCCAGTTAAAAGGAGCCTGTGAGTGTCATCGCCCGGATCCACGCCGATGCCCGCCCCCACGGCCGCCCCCAACCGTGCCCGCCAGACCTTCCTCGCTGGAATCGCCGCCGCCGAGGCGGGGCGGATCCAAGACGGCATTCGGCTGATCGGGCAGGCGATCGCCACAGCACCGCTGGGCGAATATCGCGCGCAGCTCGCCCGCCTCTACGCGCTGGTCCGCCGCGACGGCGATGCCGCCGCCGTGCTGCGCGACGCCGAGGGGGAGCTGCCGGAGGATGCGCTCGGCCGCGATACAATGGGGTGCGTGTATGCGCGGCTGGGCGATCATGCGGCAGCACTGCCGCACTTTCTTGCCGCGACGGCGCTCGCGCCGGAGAATGACCGGTTCCGCTACAATCTGGCGGCGACGCTCAGCTTCCTCGGACGGATGGAGGAGGCGGAAACGGCGCTCGAGGCCATCCTCTCGCGCGCGCCTGACGATGCCCGCGCGCACCACATGCTGTCCGGCCTGCGCACGCAGACGGCGGCGCGCAACCATATCAAACGCCTGCGCGCCGCGCACGATCGCGCACATGCCGGCCGCGATCGCCTGCTGACGGGCTATGCGCTCGCCAAGGAGCTGGAGGACATCGGCGAGGCGGACGAGGCGTTGGCACGGCTGTCCGCGGTCAACGCCGCGCACCGCGCCACGCTTCCCTATGATCCCCGAACAGACGCTGCCTTGTTCGATGGTATGGAGGCGGCATGGCCGGCGATGGCGGGCGGCCCCATCGGGACGCCGCCCGCCGATGCGCCGATCCTGATCGTCGGCATGCCGCGCACCGGCACCACGCTGGTCGACCGGATCCTGGCCTCCCACCCTCAGGTCGAAAGCGTGGGGGAGCTTCAGGCCCTGCCGCTGGCGGTGAAGGCGGCGGCGGGAACGCGCAGCCGCACCGTGCTCGATCCCGAGACGATCGCCGCCGTCGCCCATGCCCATCTTGCCGCGATCGGCCATGATTATCTTGCGCGCGCGGCCCACCACCGGCGCGATCCCAAGCTACGGCTGGTCGACAAGTTTCCCGGCAACATCCTCTACGCCGGCATCGCCGCGCGCGCGCTGCCCAATGCCGCGATCGTCTGCCTGCGCCGCAGCCCGATGGACACCGTGCTCGCCAACTTCCGCAATCTGTTCGCGGTCGGCTCGCGGTATTACGACTATAGCTACGACCTGCTCGACATCGCGCGCTATTACCACCGCTTCGATCGGCTGATGGCCTATTGGCGCGCGGTGCTGCCCGGCCGCATTCTCGAACTGCGCTACGAAGCGCTGGTGGCGGATCAGGCGGGGGAGACGCGGCGGCTGCTCGCGCATTGCGGGCTGGATTGGTCGGATCGCTGCCTCGCCTTTCACGAGAATGCCGGCGCGGTCGCTACGCCTAGCGCGGCGCAGGTGCGTCGGCCGATCTACGGCCATTCGGTCGCGCGGTGGCGCAGGCATGAGGCCGCTCTGGCGGAGGTGCGGGCCTTCTTCGAGGATCACGGCATCGCGCCCGATTGATCGCGCTACGTCAAACGACCCATGGCGGGTCGGGGCATTGGCGATCAGCTGTAAGGGCATGGTTCACCCGTTCCGCATCGTCGCCGCCCTCGCCGTTCTTATAGCGGCAGCACCCGGCTCAGCACGGCCCTATGACACGCGGCTGGTGAATTGTGGCGCTGGCGATTGTCTGCTCGTGCGCGGCCATCGCGCCTCGCCGCAGGCGGAGGTCCGCATCAACGGCCGCCCTGTCGAGGTGCGTGGCGGGACGGCATGGCGCATCGCTCTGCCGGTCGAGACGATACGCGCATGGTCCGCCCCCTCTGCACAGGCACTGCACGTCGCCGTGGCCGAGCCCGACTCGGATACCGCGAGCGACATGAGCATGCGCCTGCCGATCGGCATGCTTGCCCGCCCGATCGAACTTGCTTCGCTGATCGTACGGGCACGATGATATTGGAGACACGCAAAAGGGGCTGACCGCCGCGAAAGTATTACTAAAAGTATCTGTATGGCCCGTACGTAATACTGGCCGTACTTTTTCGCGCGATAACGCTCTATGCAATTGTCCTTTGCTGATGTTCTCCCTAGATCCTGCGCTCCCGCCCATCGAGAGGGGGGATTTGCAGGAGAAGGCCATGAAGATCGTCCTTGCGGCTCTGGCCGCCGTCACCTTGGGTAGCGCCGCGTTCGCCGGCACCGTTGACAACCAGTTCGCCAATGACAGCGCCGTTCTAACGCTGAAGGGCCTTAACCTCGCCAGCGCGGATGGCCAGCAGCGTCTCGCGATCCGCGTCGATCAGGCCGCACGCGCCGTTTGCGGCGACAAGCTCGCCAACGTGCATATCGACCTCGAGACGCGTTCGCGCGCCTGCCGCGCCGATGTCGCCGAGCAGGTTCGCAGCCAGATCGAGGCGCGCGTCGCGGCCGCATCGCAAAAGTCGGCGATTCAGCTCGCCTCCGCACGCTGATATACACAATCAAAAGCCCGGCGCGATCCTGATCGCGCCGGGCTTTTTTCATATGCAAGGCCGGTGATCGGATCGCGGCCGTAACCCACCTGCACTACGTCATTCGCACACCTGTGACGGGCACGGGCGCACCGTAGCGATAGGGCGTGGCGGATCGGGCGAACTCCCTCAAGATTTGGGCGAGAGCGACACCCCGCTCGGCGCCTCTCGCGATACCGGCGTTCGTCACGACGACCCGAGACTTCGAACAGTCCGAGGCATTCCGCGTCGCGATGCGCCTCATAACGGCACGACGTACGTGATCGGGATATA
>CAJYJW010000284.1 GCA_913775025.1 uncultured Sphingomonas sp.
TCCTATAACGGCACCGGGCGCTTCCCGCAGCAGAGCGTGAGCAAGCTGTGGGTGGCGATGACGTTGCTCGACGCCGTCGATGAGGGGCGCTTGCGGTTGAGCGATCCCATCACCGTCACCCGCGCGGACCTGACGCTGTTCCATCAGCCGGTGCGCGCGATGATGGGGCCGAACGGCTTTTCCACCACGATCCGCGAACTGCTCACCATCGCGATGACGCAGAGCGACAATACCGCCAACGACGTGCTGCTGCGCCGTGCGGGCGGGCCGGAGGCGGTACGGCGCTTCCTTGCCCGAAACGGTATCGCTGGCATCGCTTTCGGACCGGGCGAGAAGCTGTTACAAAGCCGCACCGCCGGCCTCGAATGGAAACCCGAATATGCCGGCGGGCAAGCCTGGCTGGCGGCGCGGGCGGCCCTGCCGTTTGAGGTGCGCCGCGCTGCGCTGGAGCGCTATCTTGCCGATCCGATGGATGGCGCGCAGCCCGAGGGGATGGTCGCCGGGCTGGCGCGGCTGCGCAAGGGCGAGCTTCTCTCGCCCTCCTCGACGCAGACCCTGCTGTCGATCATGGCGGCGAGCAAGACCGGCCCGCAACGTTTGAAAGGCGGTCTCGGCGAAAATTGGGCGTTCGCCCACAAGACGGGCACCGGGCAGGAACTCGGCAGCCTCGCCACCGGCTATAACGATGTCGGCCTGCTGACCGCGCCCGATGGCCGCACCTTCGCGGTGGCGGTGATGATCGCCAGCACGCGCCAGCCTATCTGGGCGCGGATGCAGTTGATGCAGAACGTCACCCGTGCGGTCGTCTCGTTCGCGGGCGCGCAACAATCGTGAGGATGTCAGCCCGCGTAGAGCAGCCGTCCCTGACCGAGACGCGCGAGCAGCGGCGTGATGTCGGCGGGCGATACGGCGAAGCAGCCGTCGCTGCGGCCCAGCATCCCCTGACGCGCGACGATATCCGGCCCGACATACCAGGCGGCGTGGATCACGATCGCGCGCGGATCGGCAAGGTCGTTGGTGGGGTCGAGCCCGATCAGCCGCCGGGCCGCGCCGTGCACGCCGTCATAAGCCTCGCCCGTCAGGTAGGCGCCTTCGGACGTGGCGCCGGAGCCCTCGACGTTCGAAAAGCGGACCAGACGGCCGCTATGATCTGGATCGGATCCCTTGCCATGCGCCACCAGCATCGCCGTAGTGCGCCCGGCAAGGAGATCGATCAGGAAAAGCCGTGGCTGGGAGGAGGGAAGCGCGAAGTCGACGATCACCACCACGTCGCGCGACCATATCCGCTCATCGTGCTGCGCCATCGCCGCCAGCGTGCGGGCGACCAGATCGGGGCGTATGCCGGCCGCAAGCGCGGCCAGTCCTTCCTGTGGGGTGGCGAGCAGCGGTGCGGGTAGCGCCGCCAGTACCCCTGCGGACAATATGGTTCGGCGAGTCGGCATCTCGGTCATGGGGAGCGAAGGGGCCTCCTGTTCGTTGGGGCTATGGAACAACCGGTATCCAAGCGCCACCACCCCGGAAGGGACGGTTTGGCAGGATCCGCATGGTTGCGGGTATAAGTAATGTCATGCCTGCGGCATGACGAAGCGTAGGATCGTCAGGGATGAAGAAACTCAGTCAACGGGCAAAGCGCGGTCTTGCGGGCTGGGCGACCGCAGGTGGAGTCGCGGCCTTGCTCGGGGTGGCGTTAGGGCCCGTCGAATCGCAGGTGCCCAATCCCGATGCGGTGCCGCCGGCGGTGCCGCAGCCTGCGATCACGCCGGTGCCCGTGCCACCGCTCAGCGAATCGCAGACGAAGGATCTGCGCCAGATGCTGGAGGGAGCCGCCGCCCATGGCCTGACCGCGGATCCCACGGAGGGGGCTGTTCAATCCGTGTCGCTGGATGGCAACGATCCCGCCCTGGTGGCGGCGGCGCTGGATTACGCGCGGGCGCTGCACAACGGCCGTCTGAGTAACGCAGATTATCTCCCCGCATGGGGCCTGCGGCCATCGACCTATGATCCGCGGCCCGGCTTCATCGCCGCCGTGCAGCAGGACAGGCTGGCGAGCTGGATCGCAGCGCTGCCGCCGCCCTACGCCGGCTATGATGCATTGCGCCGGGGCCTGACCGCCTATCGCAAGATCGAGGCGGACGGCGGCTGGCAGGCGATTGCCGCCGGGCCGGACATGGGCCTCGGCTCCACCGGGCCGCGTGTGCTGGCGCTGCGCAAGCGCCTCTCGGTCGAGGATGGCGAAAAGGCCGGCACGAGCGAGCGCTATGACGTCGCGCTGGGTGAACGCGTTCGGCGCGCGCAGAAACGCTATGGGCTGGAGCCGACCGGCACGGTGGGCGCGCAGACGCTAGCGGCATTGAACGTGCCCGCCTCGCAGCGCGTGCGGCAAATCGTCGCGAATATGGAGCGGTGGCGCTGGCTGCCCGCCACGCTCCCCGCCGATCGCATTCAGGTGAACATCGCCGCCGCCGTGCTGACGATGTTCGAGGGGGACAGCCCCGTCGTGTCGATGCGCGCGGTGACCGGCCGGCCGGGCGACGAGACGCCGATGCTGCAATCGCAGATCCACAGCATCGTCATCAATCCTCCGTGGAATGTGCCGCAGTCGATCGCGAAAAAGGAGTTGATGCCCAAGGGCACGGCCTATCTGAAACGCGCGGGTTTCAAAATCATCCCGCTGGATGGGGGCGGCACCCGATTGCAGCAGAAGCCGGGCGAGGGAAATTCGCTGGGGCGGATCAAGTTCGATTTCGACAATCCCTACGGCGTCTATCTGCACGACACCTCCTCCCGCGCGACTTTCTCGCGATACGCGCGAATGGTGAGCCATGGATGCGTTCGGCTTGAGCGGCCGGTCGATCTGGCCGATCTCGTGCTGAAGGGGAGCGACAAGTGGCAAGGCGGCGCGGTGCAGGCGGCGATCGACAAGGGCGATACCGTGCGCGTGCGGCTGCCCAAGCCGGTTTCGGTCTATCTGCTCTACTGGACGGCCTTCGCCAATGCGAACGGCCAGGTGAGTTTCCGCGCCGATCCTTACGGCTGGGATGACATGCTGGCCGGCAAGGTGGCGGCGCGGGCGAAGCGCAGCCCGGTCGTGACGGCATCGGCGGCGGGGGTCGCGCAATGAACGAGGGGGAGAAGGCTATGGTGCGTCGGGGATTGGCAGGGTGCGCGTTGGGCCTGCTGCTGTTGGCGGGCTGTTCGGGATCGAACGATGCGCCGCCGCCGGAGGATAACCTCGCGGCGGAC
>CAJYJW010000285.1 GCA_913775025.1 uncultured Sphingomonas sp.
CCCGTCGCCTGCCGGCTCGATCGTCACGTCGTCGTCCGCGCCGGCCGTGCGGCGCAGGGATTCGGCGAAGCGATCGGCCACGTTGCGGGGGATCTGGAAGAAGGTCTCGCGGTCTCCGATGCGGATCGCGCCCACGTCGCTCTTGGTGATGTGCCCGCGGCGGCAGAGCAACGGCAGCAGCCAGCGTGGATCGGCGTTGGCGCTGCGGCCGATGTTCATGCGGAACCACACCGTATCCTCGAAGCCGGGGCGCGGGCCGTCGGGGCGGGCGGGGCGCTCGTCCGGTCCGCCGGCGAACATCTCCTCGGGCTCGGGCAGGGTCTGCCGGCGCGCGCGAACGAAGGCGGCGGCGATCTCCTCGGCGGAGTGACGCTCCAACAGCAGGCGGGCGACAGCCAGATCCTCCTCGGCGGTTTCGCCGGGGGTGATCGTTTCAAGCAGACGCGCCTGATCCTGCTGGCGGATATCGTCCACCGTCGGGGCCGGCACCCAGTTGGCGCGCACGTTCGCCGCGCGCAGCATCCCCTCGGCGCGGCGGCGGCGGGGATAGGGCACGATCAGCACACAGGTGCCCTTGCGCCCCGCGCGGCCCGTGCGGCCGGATCGGTGCTGCAAGGTCTCGGGGTCGATCGGCAATTCGGCATGCACGACGAGGCCGAGATCGGGAAGATCGATGCCGCGCGCCGCCACATCGGTCGCAACGCACACCCGAGCGCGCTTGTCGCGCAGCGCTTGCAAAGCATGGGTGCGCTCATTCTGGCTGAGTTCGCCCGACAGGGCGACCGCGGCGAACCCCCGCTCGACGAGGCTGGCATGCAGGCGGCGGACGTTTTCGCGCGTGGCGCAGAATACCATCGCGCCGTTCGCCTCATAGAATCGTAGCGTATTGACTACGGCATGCTCGATATCGGCGGGCGCGACGGCGATGGCGCGATAATCGATGTCGGCGTGGGCCTTGCCGGCCGAGGTCGTCTCGATCCGCAGCGCATCCTTCTGATAGGTGCGCGCGAGAATCGCGATCGGCTTCGGCAGGGTGGCGGAAAATAGCAACGTCCGCCGCTCGGGCGGGGTGACGTCGAGGATTTCCTCGATATCCTCGCGAAAGCCGAGGTCGAGCATTTCGTCCGCCTCGTCGAGCACCACGACTTTCAGCGACGAGGTGACGAGGCTGCCGCGCTCCAGGTGATCGCGCAGACGGCCGGGTGTGCCGACGACGATATGCGCGCCGTTCTGCAACGCGCGCTGCTCGGCCCGCACGTTCATGCCCCCCACGCAGGAGGCGACACGCGCGCCGGCGGGGGCATATAGCCACGCCAATTCGCGCTGCACCTGCATCGCCAACTCCCGCGTGGGGGCGATGATCAGCGCCTCCGGTTCGCGGGCGAAGCCGAACTTGCCGCTTTCGCCGATCAGGGTCGAGGCCATGGCGAGACCGTAGGCCACCGTCTTGCCTGAGCCCGTCTGCGCCGAGACGAGAAGATCGCGGCCCAGTGTTTCGGGGGCGAGGATGGCGGCCTGTACATCAGTCGGGGCTTCATAGCCGCGAGCGGCGAGCGCCTCGCCGATGGCGGCGGGGAGAGCGGAGAATGGCATGTCTATTCCAATGCGACCGGGGGAGCGGCCTGTCCGGCCTGCAAGTTGCGGCGCCCTATAGCACTTGTCCGGCGCTCCATCCACTGGCCCAGGCCCATTGGAAATTATAACCGCCAAGCCAGCCTGTCACATCCACCGCCTCGCCTACGAAGTGGAGACCTGGAACGGCCTTCGCCTCCAGCGTTTTCTGGTGCAGCGTCGCCGTATCGACCCCGCCGACCGTAACCTCCGCCTTGGCGAATCCTTCCGATCCGTTCGGGACGAACGGCCAGCGGTTCAGCTTCGCACCAAGCGCCGCCAGCGTCTTGTCCGGCATATTAGCGAGTTCACCCGGCGGCGCGATCAGTTCCGCCAGCCTGGCCGGCACCATCTCGGCCAGGATGGTGCGGGCCTGCGCGCGGGGGCGGGCGCGTTTTGCGGCGACCAGATCGGCGCCGGCATCGCGTCCCGGCGTCATATCCAGCGCGATCGTGTCGCCGCGCCGCCAGTAGGACGAGATCTGCAGGATCGCCGGGCCGGAAAGGCCGCGATGGGTGAACAGCGCCGCTTCAGGAAAGGCGGCGCGTCCGCACCGCGCCACCGCCTGCACCGCCACGCCGGACAACGCACGGAAGGCCGTGTCATCTTCTCCGAGCGTCAGCGGCACCAGCGCGGGGCGCGGCTCGATAACCTTCAAGCCGAAGCGCCGCGCGACATCGTAGGCAAAGCCGCTCGCGCCCATCTTCGGGATGGACGGCCCGCCTGTCGCGATGACGAGAGATGGGGCGATGAAGGTGCCCCGGTTCGTTTCCACCCGATAATCGGCCGGCCGGTCGATGGCGGTGACGGCATGGTCCAGCCGCAGATCCACCCCGCCCATCTCGCATTCGCCCAGCAGCATCGCGACGATCTGCCGCGCCGAGCCGTCGCAGAACAATTGCCCCAGCGTCTTTTCGTGCCAGGCGATGCCGTGCCGTTCGACCAGTGCGATGAAATCGGCGGCGGTGTACCGCCCGAGCGCCGATCGCGCGAAATGCGGATTGGCCGACAGAAAGCGATCGGGCGCGGTGCCAAGGTTGGTGAAGTTGCACCGCCCGCCGCCGGAAATGAGGATCTTCTTCCCCGCCTTCTCCGCATGATCGAGCAGCAGCACCCGCCGCCCGCGCTGGCCGGCGGTAGCGGCGGCCATCAGCCCCGCCGCCCCCGCGCCCACTATGATCGCGTCATACGCTTGCGGCTTCACCGGGTGAGCAGGCCGTGCTTCTTCTTGCCGAGGCTGATCTTCACCGGCGCATCCTCGATCCGCACCTCGAAAGCGGG
>CAJYJW010000286.1 GCA_913775025.1 uncultured Sphingomonas sp.
CTCCCTCCCTCGCCCCCCCGCTGTTGCGTGGCCGCCATCGGAACAACGAGGCCGGCTGAGCGTCCCCGCCACTCTCCGTTTCAACATTACCGAGGATACCGCCATGACGATCAAGATCGGCGACCGCGTTCCGGATACGGGCTTCGTCAAGATGACGGCCAACGGCCCCGAGCCTGTGGACTCGGCGAGCTATTTCGCCGGCCGCCGCATCGCGCTGTTCTCCGTGCCCGGCGCGTTCACGCCGACCTGTTCGGCCAAGCATCTGCCGGGCTTCGTCGAGCAGGCGGACGCGCTGAAAGCAAAAGGAATCGACGAGATCGCCGGCACTGCCGTGAACGACGCCTTCGTGATGGGAGCCTGGGGCAAGAGTGCCGGCGTGGGCGACAAGGTGACCCTGCTGGCCGACGGCAACGGCGATTTCGTTCGTGCCGCCGGGCTGGAGATGGACGGCAGCAAATTCGGCATGGGCACGCGCGGCCAGCGCTTCTCGATGGTCGTGAACGACGGCGTGGTGGAGCAATTGCACGTCGAGGAGCCGGGCGAGTTCAAGGTCAGTTCCGCAGACTATCTGCTCGCAAGGCTATAGCGGCGGCGGGGGGCGTTGACTGGCCAAGCGCCCCTCAGTCGACCGGCGCCAGCGTGACCCGGTCTCGACCGTTACTCTTGGATAGGTAGAGTGCCCGGTCCGCACGCGCGACAAGGGTGTCTAGCGAGGTTTCCCCCGGCCGCAGTTCGGCTACGCCGAAGCTCGTCGTCACCACGATCGGAGGCGTCGTCGGCAGCGTCTGCGTCGCGACCTCGCAGCGAAGCCGGTCGATCACCGCGACAGCCGCCTCGCCGGTCGTATTGACGAGCAGAAGGACGAATTCCTCTCCCCCCAGCCGAGCGAATATATCGCCTTGCCGAACCGCGCCGTCTATCTGCTGGGCAAAGCGGGAGAGCAGCATATCGCCCGCCGCATGGCCATGCCGATCGTTCACCGCCTTGAACCGGTCGAGGTCGGCCAGCGCCAGCGCCAGCGGCTGCCGGTGGCGAACGGCATTGGCGATCAACAGTGTCGCCTGCTCCTCGAAGCCGCGCCGGTTCAGCACCCCCGTCAGCGGATCGCGCGAGGCGAGCCGGCGCATCTTTCCGGAGAGATCGGACGCCAGCAGCAGCACGGCGAACAGGCCCGTCCCCGTAAAAGCGGCCGGCAAGCCGAGGAGAAGGATCCAGCGATCGAGATCGCCGAAATTCTCGGTCCCCTCGAGCGACAACGCCACCGCCGCTACAAGAATATTGAAGATGACGAACATCCACAGCATCGCCACGACAGAACGTTCCGCCGCATTGGCGCGCTGGCCGGGCGGCACCACCACCGCCGCCGCCATCGCCAGCACGATCGCCCGATACAGGAGCGGCATGCTGCGCGTGACCCCGGCGTGCGGATAGACCAGCGTCGCCACGACGATCACCGCGATCGTCACCATCCCGCCGGACAGTAGCCCCCGCCAATGATCGCCCCGCCCCGCGCGCTGGCGAAAGCCGAGCGCGATGAGCCCCGCCACCAGCACCGCCAGCGCATTCACCGTCAGAAACAGGGTGATGCGGCCGCCGACGAGATAGTCGCAGATATTGAAGGCCCATTGCAGCGTGGCAACGCCGAACGCCACGGCCCAGGTCAACGCGTGACGCGCCCGGCCCATGGTCCCCCATACGATCAGCAGAATCATCGACAGCAGGGCGCTGAGCAACGTCAGCGTCACCAGCACCGACAGGCCTTCGTTCATCAACGTCCCTCGTCATCGGCCTGCGCGAGAGACGGCGGCTGAGTCATGGTGTCGATAAGTCGAGTTCGAATAAAAATCACGGCATGAAAGATGTGATTCAACGACAGACCGGATGAAAGCCGGGCTGATCCGCTGCCTGATCTTCGAATCATGCCGCCGTTATCGACGGAACGACGATCTCACCATCCGCACTGCCGCCCCTTGTTCTGCTGCTTGAGCCAGTCCGCCAGCGGCGCGAAATAGGCGAGCATGGCAGACCCATCGATGCGGCGCTGCCCGGTAAAGGCCTCCAGGGCATCGGGCCACGGCTTGGACGACCCCATTGCCAACATCGCGTTCAGCTTCGCGCCGACCGCCTTGTCTCCGAAGAAGGAGCAGCGGTGCAGCGGCCCCGTCCAGCCCGCCTGATCGCAAGCGGCCTTGTAGAACTGGAATTGCAGGATGCGGGCTAGGAAATAGCGCATGTAGGGCGTCGATGCCGGCACATGATATTTCGCGCCGGGATCGAAAGCATCCGGCCCGCGCGTCACCGGCGGCACGATGCCCTGATATTGCTCGCGCAGATCGTTCCAGGCCTGATTGTACATGGCCGGCTTGATCGTGCCGTTGAACACGCCCCAACGCCACTTATCGATCAAAAGGCCGAACGGCAGGAACGCCACCTTGTCCATCGCCTGCCGCAGCAGCAGCCCCGTATCGCTGGCGGCCCCTGGCACTTTGGCCGCATCAAGCAGGCCGATCTTCACCAGATAATCCGGCGTGATCGACAGCGCGACGAAATCGCCGATCGCCTCGTGGAAGCCGTCGTTCGCGCCGTTGCGGTAGAGGTAGGGCTGTCCCTTATAGGCGCGCTGATAATAATTGTGGCCAAGCTCGTGATGGATGGTCACGAAATCGTCGCCGTTCACCTTGGTGCACATCTTGATGCGCACATCGTCCTTCGCGTCGAGATCCCATGCCGAGGCGTGGCAGATGACCTCGCGATCGCGCGGCTTCACGATCTGCGATCGTTTGTAGAAGGTCGCCGGCAGCGGCTGGAAACCGAGCGAGGAATAAAAGCGCTCGCCCGTCCGCACCATCTTCACCGGGTCATATTTCTTCGCCAGCAACAGCGCGGTCACGTCATAGCCGACGCCAGGGCCATTCGGCGCCACCACGTCGTAGATATTGCCCCACTCCTGCGCCCACATGTTGCCCAGCAGGTCCGCGCGGATCGGGCCGGTGGCCGGCTGCACCGCCGCGCCATATTTCTCGTTGAGCCTGGCGCGGGTGTAGCAATGGAGCTGTTCGTACAGCGGCTTCATCTGCGTCCAGAGCTGGTCGGTCAGCTTGGCGAAATCGTCCGCCGGCATATCGTATCCGGCCCGCCACATCGCCCCGAGATCGGCATATCCCAGCTCGATCGCCCCCTTGTTAGCGATCTCGACCAGCCGGGCATAATCGGCTTTCTGCGGCGCGCCGACATTATCGTGCCAGCTTGTCCACATCTCCTTCAGCTGTGCGGGATCGCGGACGGTGCCCATCGCGGCCTCGATGTCCGATCCGTTGATCTCCTTGCCGCCGAGCGTGCCGCGCCCCTTGCCATAGCGCGCCTCCATCCGGGTCGAGACGGTGGCAAGCTCCGCTGCCGCGCCGGGGGTGGAGGGGGCGGGCAACGTGACGAACTGCTTCAGGATCGCCAGCTTGCGGGCGGTATCGTAGGAGAGACCGGATACCCCGTCGAAGCGGGCGGCTCCCTTGGCCAACCGCACCATCCGCTCCGTGGCACGGCCGCCGACCTCGGCTGCGACCGCGTTCGTATCGTCCGTCAGATAGGTAGCGTTGATCCAGGCGATACGGGCATCGAACAGCTCGGCGTCACTCTGCTCGCGCTCTGCGGCGGCGACGAAGGCATCGGCTTCGGCGACGGTCGGCGCAGTGGAGGCGACGGACTTTCCAGCTTGGGAGGGCGGCGCGGCGAGAGCGGGGGTGGCGCAGGCGATCGCCAGCAAAGAGGTGAAAGCGAGACGTTTCATGGTGGCGGTCTGCCTTATGCGTAAAAGTTCTTGGGTAGGGGGTGTGACGGAACCCCACCCGCCGTCAAGCGCCTCAAATTTGAAGGAAGCCTGCGATCGCAGCACCCAATTCGGGCCGGGTGACGGCGCTCATGTGGTTGCCAGGAATCGACTGGTAGCGCCCGTCCTGCACGGCATCCGCCAGCGCCTGGCCTGATCCGTTATCGTCGTCATCCTCGCCCGCCACGACGAGCAGGGGCAGATCGATCGCGGCCAATGCCTCGCATGGTGTATCGACGAACGTATCGAGAGTATGGAGCAGCGCCTGCGGATCGCCCTTCGTCGTCTTGAGGAAGGCCTCCGTCATCCATTCGGAACTGCCGCGCTTGAACGTGCCGAGATTTGTGAGCACGTGGCGGAAATATGCGCCCCTCCCGCCCGTGTGCAGGATACCTGCGAGCCCCATGCCCGTGATGATCGCGCGGCCGGGGCGGGCCCCCTTTGCAAGCATGCGGATCGCGGTTCTTCCGCCCAGCGAATAGCCGGCAAGGTCGTACGCCCCACCCGCCGGATCGATGCCGAGATGAGCGAGCAGGTCGAAACCGTCATTCACGAGAGCGTCCGGCGGATAGGCGGCTGCATCTTGCGGCGTATCGCTGTCACCATGCCCCCGCAGATCCGGCATCACGACGCGATGCCCGGCCTCGGCCAGCAGGCGGGCGTGGCCGTAGCGGATCCAGTTGGTGAAGGCGTTGGAAAAATAGCCGTGGATCAGCAGCAGGGGCCTCCCCTCGCCGAGCGAGCGGCAGGCAAGGCGCACGCCGTCGCGCGCGGTGAAATAGGTGACGGGCAGGTCGGTGGGGACGGTCGCCATGGCTTGCTCCTGCGGATCGCGTCGTCTCGCGATACCCGCGCCCGCTGATGCTGTCACGCGCGCGGCGAGATCGGTATCGACGTGGAGGCTGTTCAGCGTTGTGGGCACGTGGCGTTTGCGGATCTGGCACGGTGTCGGAATTATGCCGGCAGTGACACCGCCGGGGACGGCGAACGGCACCCAGAACGGGCAAGGCCGTCACGGACGGCTCAGGACGCCGCCCGTGATCGCTTCCTTCACGCCGGTCGTGCCGGGAAAGCTGATCGGCAGGCCGTGCAGGCTGCGCACGGCCATATAGGCGAAGCCCTCCGCTTCCGTCGCGTCGCCGTTCCACCCCAACGCCTCGATCGGTTCGGGCGGCAGACCGCACGCCTCGGCGAGCATCCGCATCAACGTGCCGTTGTGACGCCCTCCGCCAGCCACGATCAGCCGCCTTGGTTTCGCCGGCAACAGGCGGAGGCCATAGGATACCGAGATCGCGGTGAACGCGGTCAGCGTCGTCGCTCCGTCCGCCGCCGAAAGGCCGCGCGCCGCCTGCATCGTGAAGTCGCCGCGATCGAGCGATTTAGGCGGAGCCTCGTCGAAGAAGGGCGTATCGAGCAGCGCGTCCAGCACCGTCTCCTCCACCCGCCCGGTCGCCGCGAGCGCGCCATTCTCGTCGAAACGGCGACCGGTCTCCGCCAGCATCCAGTCGTCCACCAGCGCATTGCCCGGCCCGGTATCAAAGGCGATCAGCGTGTCGTCCTCGTCGAACCAGGTGAGGTTGCCGACGCCGCCGAGGTTCAGCACCGCGACGGGGCGCTCAAGCCCCGCCACAAGCGCGCGATGATAGACCGGGATTAGCGGTGCGCCCT
>CAJYJW010000287.1 GCA_913775025.1 uncultured Sphingomonas sp.
CTCTCCGGCGGCAGCGACGAGGCATCGCGCCTGTTTCGGCAGTCCGTGAATCTGACGCGGGATATCGAGCGCAATCGCACCGAATATGCCCGCCTCTCGGCCCTCCCCTCCCCCACGCCGGACGAGGAGATGCGGACGAAGGCGATCACCGCAACCTTGACGTCGCTGGAGGCGGATCAGGTCGCCACGCAGGCGAAGCTGGGGCAATATCCGCGCTACCGCGCGATCTCCACCGAGGCGATGACTCTCGCCGACCTACGCAAGGCGCTGCGGCCGGGCGAGGCCTATTACAAGCTCGCGGAAATCGGCGACGCGCTCTACGCGATCTTCATCACCCAGTCGGATGCGACCGCCTACCGGGCCGGCATTGGATCGAAGGCGTTGGAGCGTAAGGTCGATGCCCTGCGGGACACCATCTCGATCGTGGAGAATGGCCAGCCGGTAACCTATCCGTTCGACGTCAAGCAGGCGCGCGAACTCTATCTTGCGCTGATGCAACCGATCGAGGGGCGGCTGGCCGGCGTGAAGCATCTGCTGTTCGAGCCCGACGGCGCGATGCTGCGGCTGCCGGCCAATCTACTCGTGATGGAGCAAGCGGGCGTCGACGCGTATCTGAAGCGCATCGCCGACCCGAAGGCCGATAATTTCGACTTTACCGGCATCCATTGGCTGGGCCGGGACATCGACGTGTCGACTTCCCTTTCGGCCCGCGCGTTTCGCGATGTCCGCAACGCCGCCCCTTCGTCCGCGAAGAAAGAGTATCTTGGCCTCGGCCAGAACCAGCCGGTCTCGGCGCTCGCGCAGCTTACGTCCACCCGTTCCGTCTCCGGTCAAGGCGGCATCGACTGCGACTGGCCGCTTGCCGCCTGGAACAATCCGATCAAGGCGACCGAGCTGAAAACGGCGCAGCGGATCATCGGCGCCAGGGAAGCGACGGTGGTGACGGGGCCGGAGTTTACGGATACCGGCCTGCTCAGCCGGCCTGATCTGAACCAATATCGTATCCTGCACTTCGCCACCCACGGGTTGGTCACAGCCCCACGGCCCGAATGCCCCGCGCGGCCAGCTCTGCTGACCTCGTTCGGCGGGCCCAAATCCGACGGGTTGTTGACCTTCCGCGAAATCTATGACCTGCGGCTGGATGCGGATATCGTCATTCTTTCCGCCTGCGATACGGCGGGCAAGGCCACCGTCGCCGCCACGCGCGAGGCGGGTGTGACGGTCGGCGGCGGCGATGCGCTGGATGGGCTGGTCCGGGCATTCATCGGCGCGGGCGGGCGATCGGTGCTGGCAAGCCACTGGCCGCTGCCCGATGATTACGGTGCGACGGAGCGGCTTATCAGCGGGCTGTTCACCGCGAAGCCCGGCACAAGCATTGGCGATGCGATACGCGCCGGGCAGGATGCGCTGATGGCGAAGGCCGAAACCTCCCATCCTTATTCTTGGGCGGGTTTCGCCATCGTCGGGGATGGCGCGCAGGCCGTTCTCACCACGCGCTGAGCCGGCGGCTTGTCCAAACTATCGCAAGACGCCGCCCCTGCCGCCTCCGGCAAGCTGGGGCGGGCACGGGATACGTTGCGGCGGATCGGTACGCTACGCCTGATCGGCACCGCGCTGTTTCTTGCGGTGGCGATCCTGTTCGCACGGTCGAGCTGGAGCGTGCCTCTCGCGCGCGACGTGGAGCGGATACTCTACGACGTACGCGCCTACGCCAGCGCGCCGACGGTCGATCAGGACGACCGCATCACGATGGTGGTGTTCAACGATCAGACCCTGATCGAGACGGGACGCCGCTCTCCGCTGGACCGGGTGACGCTGGCCAAGGCGCTGCAACGCATCGATACGCTGAGGCCCAAGGCGATCGGCATCGATATCCTGATCGATCAACGTACGCCTGAAGACGATCGACTGATCGCGGCGTTCAAGACGCTGAAGACGCCGACCTATCTCGCCTTCGTCTCCGCCGAAACCAACCCGGATTTTGTGGAATATGGGCAGGAAGAGTTCCTGCGTGGCTTCCAGAAGGCGATCTCCGGTCATGCGGTGAAACCGGCCAGCGTGCTCTTCCAGTCCGACCGTTTCGACAGTGTGTTGCGCAACTGGCCCGAGCAGCCCGCCAGCCTACCGCCGCTACTCGCCAACCGGATGACGCCGGTGCATTCGGAATTCCGTCGCTATGATGGCGCGATCCGCTTCCGCACGCCGAACGATCCGGAGCGGCCGGTGTTTTCCAAGCTGCCGATCCAGCTGTTTACCGGCGACATTCCGGCCGAGGCGTTCCGATCCCAGATCGAAGGACGCTACGTGCTGATCGGCGGCGACATCTTCGACCTCGATCAGTTCGAGACGCCCGCCACGCGGGTCAAGGGCGGCACGATGATCGGGCTGGAGGTGCATGCGCATATGCTTGCACAGTTGCTCGATGGCGCGATGTACCGTTCGATCGCGGGGTGGTCGCTCTGGGCGATGGCTTTGCTTGTCGTGGCCGCAGGCGGCCTGACCAGCATGATCGAGGCGCGGCCCTGGCGGCTGGCGCCGCTGCTGCTGGGTCAGCTCGCGGTGCTTATTCTGTTGCCCTACTGGGCGCAGCAGCGCGGAATCGACACGCAGCAATTACCGGTGTTCGGCTGGGCGGTGGGGTGGATCGTCGCCTTCGCGGCCGTTGGCACCGCTTCCCGCTCGGTGACGGCGCAGCAGCGACAGTTCGCCCAGTCGGCGCTTGGCCGATATCTACCGCGAGACGTCGCCAACCAGATCATGCGCGATCCCAGCCGCCTCTCGCTGCACGGGGAGAAGCGGCAGATCTACGCGCTGTTCACCGACCTAGAGGGCTTCACTAAGCTGAGCCATGCGATCGAGCCGGAGATGGTGGCGCTGCTGCTCAACACATATCTCGACACGCTCAGCGCGGTTGTGCTGGACCACGGCGGCACGATCGACAAGTTCGTCGGCGATGCGGTGGTCGCCTTCTGGGGCGCGCCGATCGCGCGGCCGGATGACGCCGATCGCGCAGTGGCGGCGGCGATCGCGATGTACGAGGCGGGCGAGACCTTCCGCCGCAACGCTCCGGATGGCGTGCCGCCGATCGGTTGCACCCGCGTCGGTCTGCATCGGGGCGAGGCGATCGTCGGCAATTTCGGCGGTGAGGGGCGCATCCAATATACCGCGCTTGGGGACAGCATGAACCTGGCGGCGCGGCTGGAGTCGGCGAGCAAGCAGTTGAAGACAACCGTCCTTGTTAGCGAGACGGCGGCGCGGGAGAGCGGCTTCGACCGTTTCCGTCCGATGGGCCGGGTGGCGGTGCGCGGCCGCTCCACCCCGATCGCGATCTTCGAACCGAAACCGTCACTTTCCGCCAGCGATGTGACCCTTCTCACAGCGTTGGTGCGCCGTTTCGACGACGGTGATGTTCAGGCGCTGGAAGAATTGGCGCAATATAGTCGAGACCATCCCGATGATGCGGCGATCGCCAATCTGGTCTATCGTCTCGGCAACACCGGACCTGGAGGTAGCTTTGCCCTGGATTGATCTTACGCGGCCCGCGACCATCGTCGCCCTGTTGCCGCTGTCGCTCGGGCTGGTCCTGTCGGCGGCGGCGGCGGAGACGATCGTCGTTCGGTCTAGCGGCCCCTCGATGAAAGCCTATCCGCCGGGCAAGGCGCTGGCGGACAGCGCGCGGATCGTGCTGAAGCCGAACGATCAGGTCGTCATCCTCGACGGGCGGGGCACCCGCACGCTGAAGGGGCCGGGCACGTATAGCCCGACGATCGCCACCGACCGCCCGACCGACCTGCGGACCACCTTCGCGGATGCCTCCGGTCGGCGCGCGCGGCCGGGAGCCGTACGGGGCGTCACGACCGCGATGGCGGGAACACCGAAGAGCCCGAACATCTGGTTCGTCGATGTCGGGCACAGCTCCATCCAGTGCGTCACCGATCCGGCCCGCGTAACCTTGTGGCGTCCCGATCGTCTGCGCGACGCGACGATGACGATCACCGCGAACGGCCAGGCTGCGCAGGTGAAATGGGCCGCCGGCGAATCAACGCAGATGTGGCCGGCGACGCTCCCCGTCGCCTCTGGCACGCAATATCGGCTCAGCTGGCCCGGCGCGGCACAGCCGACCACGATCAGCTTTGCCGTGCTCGGCCCGAACCCGTCGACCGGACTTGAGGGCATGGCCGCCGCCCTGATCAAGAACCGTTGCGAGGCGCAATTGAACCTGCTGATCGAGACGGTGGCGCTACCGGAGGCACAGACGTCCCCTGCGGGCTGAGGCCGCGGCGCGTTTGCGGCTTGAATCCGGGGGACGGCACTGGTAGCGATTTTGCCCTGCTGGCAGCGTGAAAAGCGCGCCCGCAGGCATCCCGAGGGTCGCCGGGATGAAGCGTATCGGCAGGTGGGTCCGGCCGGTACGAAAATGGTGCGTCGCGCATGCGGACGGATCGGACGGCCCCGCTTTCATCAGAAATCGTGGCCGGATACCTGTCCCGTAGGCATCGCCGTACGTGGGGTGGAATTTGGGGGCGTTGATGATTGCGAACGGGCGTATCGGCGAGGGCCTGCACAGTCTTGGCGGCTTCGTGCTGTGCGGAGCGCTTCTGGCGGTTACTACCCCCGCCGCCGCTCAGGTCGCCGTACGGCCGACGCCTCCCGTCGCGCCGCCTGCCACGCGTGAGGAAATTCAGCGCGCGCCAACCGGCCCCCGCACCGAGGCGCCCTCGCGCCTGACCGTGGATGGCGGTATCGAGCGCGCGCCCTGCCCGCTTGCCGATCCGCGTTTCGCCGACGTGAAGGTCACGATCACCGGCGCGCAATTCGACAATCTGCGCGGCCTACCGGCGGAGGCCCTGCGCCCGGCCTACGAGGCTTTCATCGGCAAGCCGCAGCCGATCGCGGTCGTCTGCGAAATTCGCGATGCGGCGGCCACCATCCTGCGTCGTCAGGGCTATCTCGCAGCGGTGCAGGTGCCGGCGCAACGGATCGATAACGGCATCGTCCGCTTCGATGTCCTGATGGCCAAGCTGGTGGCGGTGCAGGTACGTGGCAACGCCGGCAAATCGGAACGGTTGATCGCCGGCTACCTCGATCGGCTGAAGGAGCAGCCGGTATTCAACGAGCGCGAGGCCGAACGCTACCTGCTCCTTGCCCGCGATCTGCCCGGTTATGACGTGCGCCTGACCTTACGCCCCGCCGGCACCGCCCCAGGCGAGGTGGTGGGCGAGGTGACGGTGGTGCG
Organism: uncultured Sphingomonas sp.; assembly: GCA_913775025.1. Lineage (GTDB taxonomy): Bacteria > Pseudomonadota > Alphaproteobacteria > Sphingomonadales > Sphingomonadaceae > Alterirhizorhabdus. Next base: position 5,237 of record CAJYJW010000287.1, read on the forward strand.
CCAGCGCGTGGCGGTGGACGCCAACATCCAGAATTACGGATCGCGCGATGTCGGCCGGTTCGGCGGCCTGTTGCGCGGCGAACTGTACGACCTTTTCGGCTCGGGTGACCGCCTGACGGCCGGCATCTTCTCCACAGCGGACACCAGCGAGCAGCAGGTGCTGCAACTGGGGTATGATCGCCGGATCGGCAGCGAGGGGCTGACCCTGTCCGGCCGCTTCACTTATGCATGGACGACGCCAAGCCTGGCGGCGGGGGCCGTGCCGGTCCGTTCGCGTACCATGGTGGCCACGCTTGAAGGTAGCTATCCCTTCGTCCGCACCCAATCGACGAACCTGCGCGGCGTGCTGGGGTTCGACTACATCAATCAGAACGTGCGCTTTCGCGGTTTCAACATCCGTAATCAGGATCACATCCGCGTGGCCTATGCGCGGGCCGATTTCGACAGCATGGATCGCGCCAGCATCAACAGCGTGACCGGCTATTCGGTAAACGAGCCGCGTTGGCGGGTCGCCGGATCGCTGGAAGGCCGCAAGGGCCTCAACATTTTCGATACGACGGATGGTTGCGCCGGCGGCGTTTGCCCCGCGACCCGCACCGTGTTGCCGAGCCGGCAGGAGGGCCGCCCCACCGCCGCGCTGGTGCGGCTGGCGGGCGTGCTCGAATATCGGCCGACGCCGACTGTCACCTTCTCGCTCGCGCCGCGCGCGCAATATTCGGGCAAGGCACTGCTCAGCTACGAAGAGTTTTCGGGCGGCAACTATACCGTCGGCCGTGGCTATGATCCGGGGGCGATCATCGGCGACAGCGGCCTCGGCTTTCAGACCGAGTTTCGCTTGGGCCGGATCACGCCGCAGGCACGCGATGCCTTCGCGTTCCAGCCTTATGTCTTTTACGACAAGGCGTGGGCTTGGAACCGCAACCGGCCGTTCATTCAGGGGCTGAACTCGCGCGGGCCGAACCCCCAGCAGCTCTCGTCGATCGGCGGGGGGCTTCGCGCCGCCTATGGCGACCGTGGGCGGATCGACGTGTCGCTCGCCAAGGCGCTTGAGCGCGGCCCATTCCAGGCCAAGCGTAATGACGCCCGCCTGCTTGTCTCGCTCACGACGCGATTGCTGCCCTGGTCGCGCTAGGCTCACGCTCGGCGCTGTGAATATGATGTAAGGCTTGTGAGGTACGATATGTCGGCCATCGGCTCCGCCCCCCTGCCCACCGCCCGCACGCGGCGATCGCTCCTGTCGAGTTGCGCGGTAGCCTCCGCGCTGGTGGCGGCGGGCCAGGCGATGCCGGCGCATGCGGCGGACGGCTATAACGCCACGATCTCGACCGTGCAGGGCCAGACGCTGAACTACGCGGGGCCGACCGGCGCCAATCAGGCGACCATCAACCTCACCAGCCAGAATACCGTCATCACCTTCGTGCCGACCGACAGGGGCGTGGGCGGCGGAACGATCAATTTCCAGGATGCAGGCGGCGTCACCACCTTTGTCGGGCCGGGCGAAAACAGCCCCTATACAGTGCTCAACCGGGTGATACCGAACGACCCGACGCGCAGCATCACGTTCAACGGGACGACCAACAGCGTTCTCAGCGATGGCGTTACGCGGGGGGGAACCCTGTGGTTCTATAGCCCGGGCGGGATCATCGCAGGCGCGAATTCATCCTTCAACGTCGGCAGCCTGCTGCTGTCCGCGAATGCGATCGGTTTCGATGCGGTCGAGGACGGCTACGGCCGACCGGTGCTGCAACCGTTCGGTGACATCCGCTTCACCCGCCCGGAGGGGCCGGCGAATGCCGGTGTGTCGATAAGCCAGGAAGCTCGCATCACTGCGGATAACTACGTCGGCCTGATCGCGCCCCGGGTGGAGCAAAGCGGTACGGTCAGCGCGCGCGCGGCAGCCTATGTCGCGGCCGAGGCGGGTCAGCTGACGATCAGTAACGACCTTTTCTCGATCGCGGTCGATACCGGCACGACGGAGCTGGCCTCCGTTTCCCATCTTGGCACGACGGCGCTCTCGGGGGCGAATTCGCGAGCCTATATGGTCGCCGTTCCGAAGAACAGCGCGATCACCATGCTGGTCGGCGGCACCGTCAGCTATGCCAATGCGGTTTCGGTCGAGGACGGGGCGGTCGTCCTGTCGACCGAGGGGGTCAGCAACGGCATCGCGAACATGCCGGCCGTCGCGGGATCGCAACCCGAAGCGACCGCCGGTACGGCGAATATCAACCTGAGTAACGGTAGCTTCACATCCCTGACGGGTGCGGCGCGCAACGCCATCACGACGAGCGGGAATCTCACCTTCGCCGGTGACGTCAGCCTGTTCAGCGCGACCTCGGTCTCTTTCGGCGCGGCGGGCACCACCGTCGTCGTCAACCGCACGCCGACGGACGGTACGTCGGCCATCGGCGGCAATCTTTCTCTCTCCAGCTATGCCAATGCGGATGACGGTTCGCAGACCGGGGGCACCGCCGCTCTCTTCGCGACGAATGGCGGCAGCGTGCGGATCGCCGGCAACGCTCTCGTCAGCGGCAGTGCGCAATCGTTCGGCTTCAATTCACCCGGCACCGGCGGCATGGCCACGGTGCTCGCCGACGCCAGCATTCTACGCGTTGGAGGCCGCCTCAGCGTCACCGCAGACGGCAGCGGCAGCGGCAGCACCGCCGGCACGGGCGGCACCGCGACCGTGACGACGCAGAACGGGCAGCTTCTTGTCGGCCTGAACGGTGATACCGAGAATAACAGTCTGTTCGTGAACGCCTCGGGCTTTGGCGGTAACGGGAATGCCACCGGCGGGCTTGGCACCGGCGGCCGTGCGAGCCTGATTTCGAATGGGCGGTTCACCGCCGCCGACACCTCCGTGCAGGTAACCGGCGTCACGACTATTCAGGCCAGCGGCTTCGGTGGTGGCGCGGGTGATGGCGAGACGGGCGGCACGGGGATCGGCGGCACCGCCTTACTGTCGGTTGGCACCACGCTGGACGCAGGCGGCGTTCTGCGCCGCGGGTCCGTCGTCAGCGGCGCGGTCTCGATCAGCGGCAGTGGCGCGGGTGGGGGTTTTACCGGCGAGTCCGGGGGATCCAACGGTGGCGCGGGCATCGGCACCAGCGCGCAGGTCAGGCTGGCGGGCGGCGGCCTCATCGCGCCGAGCCTGACGATCGATGCCTCCGGCACCGGCTCGGCCGGTTCGGACTCGGGCTTTTTCAGTCAGCCGGGCGCCGGGGGAGATGGCACCGGCGGCCGCGCGAGCCTGATCGCCTCCGATGCGGCCACCGCATCGCTCGGCACCGTCGCCATTTCATCCGGCGGCGTCGGTGGAATCGGCGGCACCTCCTTCTTTAGCGAGGGCGGCTACGGCACGGCCGGCCGGGAAGGCGGCAACGGCCTGGGCGGCACCGCGGCGGTGGGCCTGACCGGCGGCGCAGTCGTCGCGATCACCGGCGGTGGCCTGTCGATCGACAGCAGCGGCACGGGCGGTACGGGCGGCGGATCCGCCGAGATGGCTGGCGGCAACGGCGGCAGCGGCACGGCCGGCGCGCAGACCGTCACCACGACCGGGGACGATCCGCTCGCCAACGGCGGCGGCGCCTATCTGTCGATCGGCAGCGAGGCGATTCTCGATCTTTCAGGAGCAGCGGCACCCTTGCGGGTCGGTGCCAGGGGCATCGGCGGGGCGGGCGGCAGCGGGGTCGGCACGAACGGCACCGGCGGCATCGGCACTGGCGGTACGGCGGACGTTCGCGTCATCGGCGGCGGGATCTCGCTCGCGTCGGGGTACGGCGTGCTGCTTGAGGCGACCGGGCAAGGCGGCGACAGCGGCACCGAGAGCGGTTTCGCAAACGGCATCGGGGGGGGCGCCGTCGCAGGCGGCACGCGCTTCGCCCTCTCCGGCGGATCGCTGACGCTCTCCACCCTCGCCTTGCGGAGCAGCGCGACCGGCGGCCAGGGAAGCGTGCAGGCCGGCGCGGCGACCGGGGGCGAAGCGACCCTGTCGGTCGGCAACAACGGGACCCTGAACGTCACGACATCGCTGGATCTGAGCGCGGCGGCGCTCACCCTCGCCCAGCCCATAAGCGGCGGTTCGTTCGATGCCGCGATCGGCGGGAGCGCGCGCGGCGGCAACGCGCAGATCCTGACCAGCGGCACAGCGGTCCTGCGGGCGGGCGCCACCACGGTTCTCGCGGATGCGACGGCGCAGAATTCACCGTTCGGCTCGGCCTACACAGGCGGAACGGCGACGGCCGGGACGGCCGGCATCGACGTCGGGGCGGGCTCCTCCGTCAGCCTGACGGATGGCGTCGCATCCGCCACCGCATTGGGCGCGAACAGCATCCTCACGATCGGCGGCGCGGCGACGGCAGGTACCACCCGTGTCACCATCGCAAGCGGCGGAGCGCTGAGCGCAGACAGCCTTACCCTGAACGCTCTCGCGCGGGGCGGTGACGCGAGCGGATACGGCAGTACCCTCTATAACGGTGGGGCGGCGACGGGCGGCGGGGCATCGATCTCCCTGACCGGTACAGGCACGCTGGATGTGACCGGATTGACCCGCCTCGACGTCAGCGCGACGGGCGGCGCCACCGAAGCCGGATATGGAATCATACCCGAGACGCTCGCTGCCGGCGGTACGGCCTTGGCGGGCGGTGGCTCGGAGGTTCCGGGTGGCGCTATCGTCGACATTCAGGGCGGAGCGATCGCGCGGCTGGCGCGGCTGACGCTTGATGCGACCGCCAGGGGCGGCACCGGCGCGTCGGGTGGCGCGGGTGGCGTGGGCGTCGGTGGCCTGTCCCGCATATCGATCGGAAGCGGCGTAGCCGGCGGGACGCTGAACGTGACAGGCGTCACCCTCGATTCTTCGGGATCCGGGGGCGATCACCCGTCCGGCTATGGCGGGATCGGCGGCGATGGCACGGGCGGAACGGCGGTGCTGCAACTCGCCGGCGGCTCATTGACGAGTACGGGTGCGGTCCTCGTGAACGCAGCCGGCACCGGCGGTACGGGCGGCAGAGAGACCCCGTTCGGTGGCGGCCCGGCGGGCGGTGCCGGGGGCATCGGCCAAGGCGGCAGCGCCCTGCTGACAACTAGCGATGGCGCAGTGAACGCGACCGATCTCTCGGTGCGGGCGCAAGGCTTTGGCGGCGCGGGCGGCGCGGGCTATGCCCTCGATCGTATCGGCGTGGGCGGCGTCGGTCGTGGCGGCGGCGCGGGTGCGGCTGAAATGGCCGCGGGTCAAGGCAATGGCGCGCAGATCGTGGTGAGCGGTGCTGCGGGGGTGATCTCGCTCAGCGGTTCGCTTACGATCACATCGAATGGAACCGGCGGCGCGGGCGGCGCGAACCCGTCAGACTTCCGCATCGGCGCGGCCGGCGGCCTGGGTGACGGCGGCCGATCGATCGTACAGGTCGATAATGGCGGGGCAATCCGCGCGAGCAATGCACTGCTCTCCCTCACCGCCACTATCGATGCCAGCGGGCTCGGCGGCACGGGCGGCGGGGCTCCGCCGGACAGTGGCGGCCGCGAGTCGATTTTCGGAGGAGCCGGTGGCAACGCCCGGGCGGGCGTCGCCCGCCCAAGCGCGCAATAGGGTGGCACCGGCCGTTTCGGCGGCC
>CAJYJW010000288.1 GCA_913775025.1 uncultured Sphingomonas sp.
CCCGATTTCGCCGATCGCGGACCGGAACTGACGGCGCGATTGCGCCGCTGGGTCGATGAGGGCGCACTCACGATGCCGTTCGCCGTCACCGACGGACTGGACAATCTGCTCGAGGCCTATGCCGGGATGCTGACCGGGGCGCATATCGGCAAGGTCGTCGTGCGAGTTCGTTGAGCCGGCCATGGCGGGCAGCACCGGTAGCCCGTCGGCCTGAATGATCCCGACAACATTGGCCCGGTGCGCCGATGATGGCCCCGACGGACAGTGGGGGCGAGCCGGCCTCGCCTTCGTTCGGGCCGGAGGAATGACATGCTGCACGGGGGAGCGATGATGATGGACACGACCGATATTCTTCTCGCGATCGAGGACATCAAGCGTCTGAAGGCGCGCTATTTCCGGTACATGGACACGAAGGACTGGAACGGGCTCGCCACAGTCTTCTGTGGCGATGCGGAATTCGACGCGCGCGCCTCGCTCAGCCTGGACGGCGTGGGCGAGGGGGCTGCCGCCGAGAGCAACGAATGGGTCTACCGTGGCGGAGAGACGATCCTCTCCTTCATCCAGGCCGCGATCGGCACCAAGCGAACCGTTCATCACGGGCATTGCCACGAAGTGGAGATCCTCTCCGCAAGCGAAGCGCGCGGCGTGATCGCGATGGAGGACCGCATCTACGACGGCGACGCGCTCTACCTCAACGGCTGCGGCCATTATCACGAAACTTATCGGCGCGAAGCGGACGGCTGGCGTATTCTGACCTCGCGACTTACCCGGCTCCACGTAACGCTGGGCTGATCATCTTACCAAACGGAGTTTCCATGGCCGCCAACCGTCGCTTCCTTCTTGTCCGCCGCCCGGATGGGACGCCCGTGCCGGACGACTTCCGGCTGGAGACCGTCGAGACCCCGCCGCTTGCGCCCGGCCAGTTTCTCTTGCGCAACCATTACGTCTCGCTCGATCCGGCGATCCGGGGCTGGATGGACGACGCGCCCTCCTATCTGCCGCCGATCGCGCTCGGCGATCCGGTGCGGGCGACGACGATCGGCCGTATCGCCGAGACGACGCATCCCGACTATCCGGTCGGCGCATGGGCTTCCGGGCTGAACGGGATCGAGGATTATTCGGTCTGTCAGGCGGGCGGTTTCACTACGTTGGTGGACGAGACGGCGGTGCCCTCGATCACCAACTATCTCTCTTCGGTCGGCGCGATCGGCGTAACCGCCTATTTCGCGTTGCTTGACCTGGGCAAGCCACAGCCAGGCGAGACGGTGCTGGTGTCGGGGGCCGCGGGGGCGGTGGGTTCGCTCGTCGGCCAGATCGCCAAGGCGAAAGGCTGCCGCACGATCGGGATCGCCGGGGGTGCCGAGAAATGCGCCCGGCTGACCGCCGACTACGGCTATGACGTCGCGATAGATTATCGCGGCAAATCGCGAGAGGCGCTGGCCGAGGAGATCCGTGCAGCAGCGCCCGAGGGCATCGACATCCAGTTCGAGAATGTCGGTGGGGAGATACTCGATGCCGGGCTGCTGGCACTGAAGCCGAAGGGGCGGGTGATCCTGTGCGGCCTCATCAGCCAGTACAACTCCGAGCCGCAGCCCGCCTACAATCTGTGGCAACTGATCGTGCAGGGTGCGACGATGCACGGCTTCATCCTGACCCACTATATCCCGCGCATGGCGGAAGCCATTCCCGAGCTTGCCGCCTGGACACGCGACGGCACGATCCGGATCGACGAGCATATCGATGAGGGGATCGAGAATGCGCTTCCCGCATTCCTCCGCCTGTTCGACGGCAGCAACCGCGGCAAGATGATCCTCAAGATCGCCGATTGACGCCGGAGCGCCTATCCGATCCGGCCACGTGCGCTGGCGGTAGGGCGATATGGCCTGGCACCTCTGACGGGGCGCGGGGCCGATATCGCGCTGCCGCCGCTCACAAGATGCGTGATCCTGTGCGTCAGCCGCTCGTGCGTGCGTCCCGCTTTGCCCCTACGTCGCGCGCGATCCATTCGCGTAGCTGATCCTTGCGGACTTTGCCTGCCGCCGTGCGTGGCAGATCCTCGACATATTCGATGCGTTCGGGCCGCTTCTGCGGCGCGAGGCCGCTTTCCGCCACGAAGGCGACGATTTCCGCGAAACTCGGTGGCGGCCCTTTCGCGATAAGATAGGCGCAGACGCCTTCGCCCAGCCGTTCGTGCGGCATCGCCACCACCGCCGCCTCCGCGATTCCCGGGTGGCGATGCAGGACCTCCTCGATCTCGCGCGCGGAGATATTCTCGCCACCACGGATGATAAGATCCTTCTTCCGGCCGGTGACGCAGAGCGCCCCGTCCACGCTCACCGTGCCGATGTCGCCGGTGCGGAAGAAGCCGTCGCGGTCGATCGCGTCGGCGGTCTGCGCGCGATCGGCATAGCCCATGAACATTGCGGGGCCACGCACCGCCAGTTCCCCCTCCGCCCCCGGCGGCAGCGACGCACCCATGTCGTCGACCACGCGGACCTCATAATCGATCACCTCGCCGTCCGTCGTCGCGGCGCGTTCCGCGTCGTCCGGGTAGCCGAGCGTGGTCAGTGGAACCTCGGACGAGCCGAACACGCGAAAGGCGACCGGCTTGCCGAACAGCGCATTGGCCCGGCGGACGATCTCCGGCGGAACCGACGCTCCGCCGCAGGCGAAGAAGCGCATTGAGGGCAGGCGCGTCCCCGCCGCTTCCGCCTGCGTGACGAGCTCGGCGAGGAAGGGGGTCGCCGCGACGGTGCCACGGACCTGATACGTCTCGATCAGGTCGAGTGCTGCCGCCGCGTTCCAGCTCTCCATCAGCACGGTGCGCGTGCCCGCAAGGAAGGGCAGTTCCAGCCCGTTGCTATAGCCCGAAACATGCGTGACGGGCGATGGCATCAGGATCGCATCCCCCGCCGCGATGCCCCAATGCTTCGCGCAGGAGGTAACGGCGCGGGCGAGCGTGTCGTGGCTGTGCAGCACACCCTTCGCACGCCCCGTGGTGCCGGAGGTATAGAGTATCATCTTGACCGATTGAGGATCGACCGTGGGCAGGCTGTCACCACGCCCGCGCCCTGCCTCTATCAGATCGGCGAAGGCTGTACCCGCGCGCACTGGCACGGCGTGCGTCAGATCGGGCAGTTCCGGCCGGATCCGATCGACCATCGCGGCGAAATCATAATTGCGGAAGGTTTCGGCATGGAAGAACAGTCGCGCGCGGCAATCCGCCAACATCTGCCGCACCTCGGCATCGCGATAGATGCTGACGATCGGATTTATGACGAAACCGCCGAGGGCCGCGGCGAGGTTGATGACGGCGGCCTCGATCCAGTTAGGCAGTTGAAAAGCGATCACGTCGCCTTCGCGCAACCCCAGATCGCGCAGCGCCGCCGCCAGCGCCTCGCCATCCTCCGCGAGGCTCGCATAGGTCGCACCGGATGGGTCGCCGAGAAAGACCTTCGCGTCGGGCAGGCGTGCGGCCCACCCCCGTGCAAGCTCGCCCACCGTCTTTCCAGCCCACGCCTCGCCCGTGGCGTAGCGAGCATGATGGGCGGCGGGCGGCGTCAGCCAGCCCCAGGGCGCAGTTTGATCGGACACGCAATTCCTCCCCGTCGCCCGATGCATAGGGATGGGGACGGGTAGGCTTCACCTGTCATTCGCGCCAGCTTGCGATGCACCGCCGCTTCTGGTGCTATCGAATGAAACACTTGCGCATGAGGAACCTGATGGACCGCCCCGACATCGGCGATGTCGCCGAGATCCTGCTCGATTACGTCGAGAACGACCGGACCTTCCAGTCCGATCGGATCACGACGGTGCCGACCGCGGCCTATTTCGATCAGGATATCTGGCAGAAGGAGATCGACACCGTCTTCAAGGCGGTGCCGTTGATGCTGGCCCTGACCTGCGAGATGCCGAACCCCGGCGACTATAAGGCGATGGATGCGATCGGCCTGCCGATCCTCATCACCCGCGACAAGGCCGGCGTGGTGCATGCCTTCCTCAACGTCTGCTCCCATCGCGGCGCCCCCGTCGCGAACGAGGGGCACGGCAATTGCGCGCGCTTCACCTGCAAATATCACAGCTGGACGTTCGGTCTCGACGGCCGTCTGCTCGCCGTCTCGGATCGTGCGAAGTTCGGCGATCTCGACAAGGCTACCCGCGGCCTGCGCGCGCTGCCGTGCGAGGAGCGGGCGGGGATGATCTTCGTCGTCCTCACTCCCGACGCGCCGATCGACCTCGACGATTTCTTCCAGGGCATGCTCGACGATTTCGAGGCGGTGGGGCTGAAGGACTGGGCGTTCCTCGGCCAGCGCGAGATCGTCGGCGCGAACTGGAAGATCGCGTTCGACGGCTACCTCGAAGGCTATCATTTCGCCTCGCTCCATCCGCAGACGATCCATCCGCGAACCCCCTCCAACGTGACGCATTACGAAAGCTTCGGGCCGCATATCCGCATCGGCTTCCCGCAGGTGTCGATCGCCAAGCTGCGCGACGTGCCGCGTGAGGACTGGCGTTCGCAGGAGAACAACGGCTTCGATTTCGTCCGCATCCTGTTTCCGAACATCTCGGCGTTCCTCGCCCCCGAGATCACGCAGATCGCACAGCTTTTCCCCGGACCGACTCCCGAGGAGAACCGCACCGTGCTTACCTACGTTCGCCGCGATCCGCCGCGTGACGCGGAGGATCAGACCCAGATCGAGGCGATGATCGAATTCCTCCGCGACGTGACGTACACGGAGGATTATCTGATCGGGCTGGAACTGCAGAAGGGCCTGAAAGCCCAAGCGCACGAAAGCATCGTTCTTGGCCGCAACGAGCGTGGCAATCAATTCTTCCACGAAACGCTGCAGTGGTACATGAATGGCAAGCAAGGCCCCGCGCCGAAGATCTGATCTTTGCGCGGGCGCGAAAAAGGGGCCGGTCCCACCGTGGGACCGGCCCCTTTTTCTATATGTCTCAGAGGTTGAGCACGGTTCGCGCGATAATATTCATCTGAATTTCGTTGCTGCCGCCGAAGATCGTCCATGCGCGACTGTTGAGATAGGCCGGGGCGGCGACCTGCGCGGCCTTGCTGCCGACAGGCGCCTCGCAATCCTGCCCATAGAGCGGTCGATGCGTTGCGAGCTGGAGCCCGGCATAGCCATAGGCCCGCATCGCCAGCGCATCGACCTCCTGACGGAGGGTCGAGGCGAGCATCTTCACCAGCGAGGTCTGCGGGCCGGGCGGCCGGCCCTGCGCCACCTCGGCCAGGATCCGCAGTTCGGTCATCTCAAGCGCGAGCACCGATTGTTCAAGGCGGGCAAGCTCGCGCGCGAAGGCGGGGTCACGCAGCAGCGTGCCGCCGTCATCCGAAGGCTCGTTCGCGGCATCTTCCCGTACGCGCAACAGGCTGGCGATCAGCATGGGGGCATGGCAGGATCCGCCGCGTTCATTTTCCAGCAGGAATTTGGCGATGCGCCAGCCTTCGCCCTCCTTGCCCACCAGATCGCTCGCCGGCACTTCGACATCGTCGAGGAAGACCGCGTTGACCTCCTGATCGCCCGCAAGGCCGATGATCGGACGAACGCTGACACCTGGTTGGCGCATGTCGACCAGCAGGAAGCTGATGCCGGCTTGCGGTTTCACCGACGGGTCGGTTCGCACGAGACAAAAGATATGGTCAGCGAAATGGGCCTGGGTCGTCCAGATCTTGCTGCCGTTGACGATGTACCGATCGCCTTCGCGCCGCGCGACCGTTTTCAGGCTGGCGAGATCCGATCCCGCGCCCGGCTCCGAAAAGCCCTGACACCAGAAATCTTCGGCGGAAAGGATGCGCGGCAGATAGTGCGCCTTCTGCTCGGGCGAGCCGAAGGTCCAGAGCACCGGGGCAAGCAGCTTCAGGCCGAGGACGGGCAGGCCAGGGGCGGATGAGAGCGCGCATTCCTTCTCGAAGATATAGCGCTGCACCGGTGTCCAACCCGTGCCGCCATGCTCCACCGGCCAATGATAGCCGAGCCAGCCCTTTTCGTGCAGAATGCGTTGCCATTCGCGGCCAAGATCGGGTTCGGCGAATACGGTCGGCGTCGCCTGCGCGCCGCGCCGCAGATGCTCGGTCAGATTGGCGTCGAGAAACGCGCGTACCTCCGCGCGGAACGCCTCTTCGGCGGGGGAAAGCTTTAGATCCATGTAAAAAGGTCTAGCATCGGCAGCGGGCCTCGTGTCGCTGCCAGAAACGATAGGATGGCATGGCACCTAGCCGAAAGCCGAGTAGGTGTCGCGCCACGGTTTTCTATGGTCGTCGCTTCGCCCGGCCGCGCAGGCGGGCGACGGGGCTATTGCATACGGGGCACGCAGGTGAACTTCGATCTCGACGAGCAGCAGACGATGCTGCGCGACCTCATGGCCCGCTTCACGGCGGATCGCTCGCACCTTGAACGGCGCATGGCCGATCGCCGGGATGCGCGCGGGTTCGACCCCGCCGGCTGGGCGATGCTGGCCGAACTGGGCTTGCTCGCGCTGCCGTTCGCGGAGGAGAATGGCGGTCTTGGCGGCGGCATGGTGGAGATCGCGACCGTGGCGGAGGAGATCGGTTGTGGTCTCGCGATCGAGCCGTGGTTGAGCGACCTCATGCTTGCGGGGCGCCTTCTCGAACGCGCGGGAAACGAGGCGCAGCGCAACCGATGGCTACCGCAGGTGATCGCGGGCGAGGCGCGGCTCGCGCTTGCCTTCGCCGAGCCGCGAGGCCGCTATAATCCGCTCGCCATCGCCACCGCCGCGCGCGGGGACCGGCTGAGCGGCGCCAAGACCTTCGTTCAGGCAGGCGTCGGCGTAGACGCCTATCTGATCACGGCCCGCGACGAGAGCGCCGCCGGTATCGGCATATGGGTCGTCCCCGCCGATGCGGAGGGACTGGACGTGCGTCCCTATCGCCTGACCGACGGCTCCGTCGCATGCGAACTCACCCTCGTCGATGTCGCGGGTGAGCGTCTGGAGGGCGGGAATGCCGGAACACTCGGCATGGTTCTGGACGATGCCCGGATCGCCGCCTGCGCCGAGATGGTAGGAACGATGGAGATGCTCCAGCAGGCGACGCTAGATTATCTGCGCACGCGCAAGCAGTTCGGCCAGGCGATCGGCGCGTTTCAGGCGATCCAGCATCGCATGGCGCAGGTCTATGCGCTGGTCGAACAGTCCCGCTCGCAGTTGCTGCGGGCGGTGCTGGCGCCGGATGATGCCAGCCGGCCTGCGGTCATCGCCGGCGCCAAGGCCTTCATCAGCGAAAGCGCCGTGCGAATGGGCGAGGAGTGCATCCAGTTCCACGGCGGCATGGGGGTATCCGACGAGCTGGTGATCGGTCACGGCCACAAGCGTATCCTGCTCCTTGCCGGCATGTTCGGCGATGCGGACGCCGAACTGTCCCGCTACAGCCGCCTGATGCTCGGCTGACCAGAGAGATCATCGTGACGACGACAAGCTACCATCGTGTGACGAAGCGTGACGACATCGCGGAGGGCGGCATGGCCGCGCACGTCGTCGCGGGCTGGCCGGTCCTGATCGCACGGAACGGCGGCAAGCTGCAGGCGGTGATCGACCGCTGCACCCATGCCGCCTCGCCGCTGTCCACCGGCAGGGTACGGCGTGGCGCCGTCATGTGCCCGCTTCACGGCGCCCGTTTCGAGCTTGCGACAGGCCGGTGCCTGGGCGGGGGATATGCTCCGCTGATGACGTTCGACGTGCGGGAGGATAGTGAAGGCTGGGTCGAGGTCGCCGTACCCGATGCCGCGCCGGGGCAGGAGCATCTGCCCGTCCGTCCGCGCTGAACGCTCGCCTTTTCCGCAGGTTCGCCCACTCCGCCGCGGGGCTAGCCTCTCCCACGAAACGAAAAGGGAGAGCCGAATGCCATTCACCGGACCGATCGAGGACAGGCTTGCCATCCGCGAGCTGATCGATGCGTACGCCGATGCCGTGAACCGCAACGACCCCGTTGCCTGGGGCGAGACATGGGCGGAGGATGCCGTCTGGTCGCTGCCGGATTATCCGCAGTGGGGCGAGAAGAAGGGCCGTGCGGAGATCGTCAAGACCTGGGAGGATGCGATGTCGCACTATCCGGGCATCGTGTTCGTCGCGAGCGTTGGCTCGATCGAGGTCGATGGCGACCGTGCCCAAGTCCGCAGCTACACATCGGAAGTCTACGATCAGGCGGGCGCTACCAAGCGCGACCGGGGCACCTACGAGGACACCTGCGTAAAGCGCGACGGCCGCTGGTATTTCGCCAGCCGTTCGTTCCGCAACGTCCACCGCCAGCATTGATCGGAGGGGATGCGATGAGCGACGAGGCCCGCAATATCGAAACGACACGGCACCTGTATGCCGTCTGCGCGGAAGGCGACTGGGACGCGGTGAGCGAAATGCTGACCGACGACTTCTTCGTCACGGAAGCGCCGGGGTTGCCCTTCGCGGGCCTCTATTCCGGCAAGAACGCCCTGCGCGAACTATTCACCAAGGTGATGGGTATGATGCCTGTCGAGGGGCTCGACCTCATCGAGATGACGGCCGGGGGCGACTGGGTGATCGTTCTGGTCGAGATGAAAGCGCGCGACGCTGACGGCGAGTTCCGCATTCCCCTGGCGGAAGCGACGCGCTTGCGTGACGGGCTCGTCGCGGAGATCAAACCTTATTATTTTGATCCTTCACTGGTGGATCGCGCCGTGCGGGCGGGGCGGGGCTGAACCCCGCCCGGCCGGGCCGGTAGGTCTCCCTACCGGCCGAACAGCGTTTCCGGCACCTCGATACGGCGTTTCAGCGCGGCCAGCAGACGCGCGCCGGCCGCTCCGTCGATCGCGCGGTGGTCGCACGAAAGCGTGAATGCGATCCGGCTTTCGAATGCGCCCGTGCCGTCCGCCTGTTCGGCGAAGACCCGGCGACTGGCACCGACCGCCAGGATCGCGCCTTGCGGCGGATTGATGATCGCATCGAACCCGTCGACCCCGAACATGCCGAGGTTGGAGACGGTCAGCGTGCCGCCGTCCATATCCTCATAGGAGAGGCGGCCGGCCTGCGCGCGTGCGATCAGCGCCTTGGTCCGCTCGGCGATGGCCTGCGGCATCAGCGCGTCCGCGTTGCGCACGATCGGCGTCACCAGCCCCTTCTCGCTCGCCACCGCGACCGCGATGTCGGCAAAGGCGAAGCGGTGGATGGCGTCGCCATGCACCTGCACGTTGCAGTCCGGCTCCTCGATCAGCGCCAGCGCGACCGCGCGAACGATGAGATCGTTGATCGAGATGCGCGTACCCAGAAACAGGTTCGCCTGCTGACGAAGGCCGACAAGCGCATCGCTCCGCGCCTCCATCCGCAGATAGAAATGCGGGATCGACTGCTTGGCCTCGGTGAGCCGCCGCGCGACGACACGACGGATCTTGTCCATCGGCACCACCTCGGCGGGCGGACGCGGCACGTCCGATGCGGCTTCCGTCGCCGGCGCGGCCTTGGGGGCAGGCTTCGGCGTCGGGATCAGCGCGGTCACGTCCGCTTTGGAAATGCGGCCGCGCGGCCCCGTCCCCTTCACCCCGCCAAGATCGATGGCATGCGTCGCCGCCAGCCGCTTGGCGAGGGGGGAGGCGTAGATGGACGCAAGCGCGCCTTCGTCCACCGCGATCGACAGCGGTGCACCGCCATAGCCGCCGGCCGGCGGACGCCCCGCCTGATCGACGTCCTGATAGCTGATCCGCCCGCCGCGTCCGCTGCCTTGTAGGTTCGCGACATCGACTCCGCTTGTTTCCGCCAGCCGCCGCGCCGCCGGGCTGATCGCCAACCCGTCGGGAATGGCCGCCGGGCTCGGCGCGGGCGCTTGCGCCCGCTCGGGTGGCGGGGGCGGCGGCGCGTCGTCACGTCCTGCGGATCCAAGCGCGTCGGCCGGACGAAAGGCGTCGAGAAAGGCGGCGATCTCCGCCTCGGTCG
>CAJYJW010000289.1 GCA_913775025.1 uncultured Sphingomonas sp.
CGCCAAGTCTTTCCGCTGCGCAAGGCTTGAGATCACGCGCCGCATCCCCAAAAAGGGGGCATGACGACGATCATCGGCCTCGCCGGCAGCCTCAGGCGCCAGTCCTACAACCGCAGCCTGCTGAAGGCGGCCGCCGGGCTGATGCCCGATGGCGCCAAGCTGGAGATCGCCGAAATCGCCGATATCCCGCTTTACGACGGCGACTTGGAGGAAGCCGAAGGGATCCCTGCGCCGGCGGCGGCGCTCAAGGATCGCATCGCAGCATCCGATGGGCTGATCCTCGCCTCACCAGAGTATAACGGAAGCGTTCCCGGCGTGCTCAAGAACGTGATCGACTGGATCAGCCGCCCGCAGTCCGATCAGAAGCGGGTGTTCCATGGCAAGTCGGTGCTGGTGATCGGCGCCACGCCGGGGCCCTCGGGTACCGCCGGCGGGCAGACTGCGTGGCTGCCGGTGCTGCATGCGATCGGCCTCGATCATTGGGGCGGCGGGCGGCTGCTCGTGTCCAGCGCGCACAATATGTTCGACCCGGATGGGCGGCTGACCGACGAAGCGACGCGGGATCGCCTGCAAGCCGTAATTGCCGGCTTCCTCAAGCATATTGCGGCGAAATAACCGGAACGCCGCCGGCACGATCGCGTTGGGCAGCCGACGGGTCAAATGGGGCAGGTGATGTCGGACGGGCGGGATTATCTGATTTTCCGCCCCGACGATGTCGATCTTCGTCGCTCGCCGCTGCGGAACGGCGTTGAGGCGGAAACCTACGTACTGGGCGCTTTCAATCCGGGACTGACCCGCCTGCCCAACGGCAATCTGCTGCTGATGGTGCGTGTGGCAGAGGCATTGCGGCAACCTATCGAGGACGACGCGGTGCGCGCCATCCGTTGGACGGCGGATGGCTACAGGCTTGATCGCTATCCTCTCTCGTCGGTCGTCATGTCCGACCCCCGGCAGTTTGACGTGTTGGGGGGGAGCCATCGCCAGCTTGGTCTCACCTCCCTGTCCTGGCTTTTGCCGGTCGAGCTGGATGCCGATGCCCGTAAGGTGGTCGCGATTCATTACGAACAGGCGATCGCGCCCGCGTTCGACTATCAACACTATGGCATCGAGGATGCGCGGATCAGCCGGATCGCCGACCGCTGGTATATGACGGCGTGCGCCGTCAGCGCGGAGCGGCATTCGACGATTCTCTATACCTCTTCCGACGCGCGAACCTGGGCTTGCCAAGGCATCATCCTCGATCATCAGAACAAAGATATGCTGCTGTTCGAGGGCATGGTGGGTCACCGGTTCATGGCGCTTACCCGCCCGCTCGGTGAGCTTTATTTCTCATACCCACCGGGCAGCGACCATGTCGCTGGTCCGTCGATCAATCTGGCGCAATCGCCGGACGCGCTGCACTGGAAGCCGATCGACTACCCGTGCATCCGGCCGCGTGTTGGCTCCCGGTCGAGCATGAAGGTGGGTGGCGGCACCCAGCCGGTCCTTACCGACCAGGGCTGGCTGATGCTGTATCACGGCGTCGAGACGCGCGAAACGGTGGGGGTCTATCGCACCTTCTGGGCGCTGCTCGACCCGGATCAGCCGTGGCGCGTCCGGCGTCTCGAGGATGAGACGCCGCTGATCGAAGCAAACCCCGCCCTCACCGGCGATATCGCGCATCAGATGTATCTGCCGACCGACGTGGTATTCTCCACCGGTATCGTCGCCCATGGGGAGGATTATATCGTCGCCTCCGGCGAGGCGGATCTCGCCTGCCGCATCACCCACATCCCCAAGGCGCGTTTCGCATGAGGCCCTGGTGGGAGGTCGGCGTCCTCTATCAGATATATCCGCGCTCGTTTCAGGACAGCAACGGGGACGGGATCGGCGATCTCGCCGGGATTTCGGCGCGGTTGGATTATCTCGTCGATCTCGGCATCGATGCGCTGTGGATATCGCCGATCTTTCCCTCGCCGATGGCGGACTTCGGATATGACGTCGCGGATTATTGCGATGTCGATCCGCGTTTCGGCACTCTTGCAGACCTCGACCGCTTGATCGAGGCGGCGCATGCGCGGGGCCTGCGCGTGCTGCTCGATCTCGTGCCCAACCACTCGTCGGATCAGCATCCGTGGTTCGTCGAGAGCCGATCATCGCGAACGAACCCCCGCCGTGACTGGTATATCTGGCGGGATCCGGCACCGGGCGGCGGCCCCCCGAACAACTGGATCAGCGACTTCGGTGGCCCCGCGTGGGACTATGACGAGGCGACGGGCCAATATTACAGCCATGCTTTTCTGAAGGAGCAGCCCGACTTCAACTGGCGCAACCCCGCGCTGCGTGCGGCGATGATGGATGTCCTGCGCTTCTGGTTCGATCGCGGGGTGGACGGATTTCGCATCGACGTGCTGTGGCATATGGTGAAGGCGGCGGATTTTCGCGACAATCCCGTGAACCCGGCCTATTCGCCTGAGATGGGGGACATGCACCGCGTGCTCCAGACCCACTCAACCGATCAGCCTGAGGTGCACGCGATCGCAGCCGAAATGCGCGCGATCGCGGAGGCTAATGGCGGGCGGCTCCTGATCGGTGAGATCTACCTACCGGTCGATCGGCTGATGGCTTACTATGGCACCGCCGATGCGCCGGGCGTGCAATTGCCCTTCAATTTCCAGCTGATCGACGCGCCATGGCGCGCCGATGCGCTGGCGGAGATCGTGCGAAGCTATGAAGCCGCCCTTCCGCCCGGCGGCTGGCCGAATTGGGTGCTGGGCAATCACGACCGGCCTCGTATCGCGACGCGGGTAGGGGAAGCGCAGGCGCGTGTCGCGGCGATGCTCCTCCTGACGTTGCGAGGGACGCCGACGCTCTACTACGGCGATGAGATCGGCATCGCCGATGTCGTGGTGCCGGCCGCGCAGGTGAAGGATCCGCGTGAATTGCGGGAGCCCGGCCTCGGCCTCGGCCGCGATCCGGTGCGCACGCCGATGGCGTGGGATGCCGGCCCGCATGGCGGCTTTTCCGATGGCGAGCCCTGGCTACCGCTGCACGATGACGCCGCCATCCGGAACGTCGCCAAGCAGGCAGCGGACCCGGCGGCGATGCTGCCGCTCTACCGTGACCTGCTTGCGCTGAGGCGGACCCATGGGGCGCTGGCCACAGGCGATATCGCCGACATTACCGGCACGGACGACATACTTAGCTATGCGCGGACGGAAAACGGCGAATGCCTGCTGATCGCGCTCAACCTGTCGGGGGGCGAGCGTCGGTTCGTGTTGCCGGATAACATGGAACACCCCCGCCTGCTGCTCTCGACCGTGCCGGACTGGCGAAGGGGCGATGAGGATGGCGACGGCCGGACCATCCTTCTCGCGCCCGACGAGGGCGTCATCCTCCTGAACGAATAGGATCGGTTGGATGAAGATCGCGATGCTCGCGCCGATCAGCTGGCGTACGCCGCCGCGCCATTACGGCCCGTGGGAGCTCGTCACCTCCCTGCTCACCGAAGCACTCGTCGCGCGCGGCGTGGACGTGACGCTTTTCGCGACCGCGGATTCGCTGACATCCGGCACCCTGGCGGCCGTGGTCCCGGCACCCTATTCCGAAGACCCATCAATCGATGCCAAGGTGTGGGAATACCGGCATCTGTCGCATCTGTTCGAGCGGGCGGACGAGTTCGACCTTATTCACAATCAGGCGGACTTTCCCGCGCACGCTTTCGCCAACCTCGTGAAGACGCCGATGGTAACCACCATCCACGGCTTCTCGTCCGAACGCATCCTGCCGATGTACGCCCCCTGGCAAGACCGCGTGCATTATGTCGCGATCAGCGATGCGGATCGTCATCCCGGCCTACGCTATGCCGCGACGATTCATCACGGGATCCGGATGGAAGACTTCGCCTTCGACGCGAAAGGCAGCGACGATCTGCTATTCTTCGGCCGCATTCACCCGGACAAGGGCGCGGCCGAAGCGATCGCCACCGCGAGACGGACGGGGCGGCGCCTCCTGCTCGCCGGCATCGTGCAGGACACGGGCTATCACGAACGCGAGGTCGCCCCCCATATCGATGGCAACACAGTGATCTATGACGGGCCGGTCGGGGGTGACGACCGGGTGCGAACGCTCGGCGCGGCGGCTGCTCTGCTTCACCTCATCAACTTCGATGAGCCTTTCGGTCTGTCCGTCGCGGAAGCACTCGCGTCCGGTACGCCGGTCATCGCCACGCGGCGGGGGTCGATGCCCGAACTGATCGAGCATGGGGTAACCGGGTTTCTGGTCGAAAATGTCGATCAGGCGGTGGAGGCGGTCGAACGGATCGCGGAGATCGATCGGGTCGCCTGCCGCCGTGCCGTCATCGAACGATTTAGCGTTGAGCGGATGGCGGATCGGTATCTCACGCTCTACCGCGAGATTATCGGCTAGCTCCGCCGGATTTGCGCAATCAGCGCCTCGGCGGCCGCGGGCGCGCGTATCTTCGCGCCGTTTATCGCAAACATATAGACTTCACGCGGAGCGCCAGCGTCTGCCGCCACGACATAAGGCAGCCCATCCGGCGCGCGGCCCTTCTCCCATTCACGGGCGATCGCTGCCCATCGGTCGATCGCGGGGGCATCGTAACCCGTTTCGATATCTTCCTGCGCATTCTCCAGCCGGGCGTAGACGAAGTCGGTCGTCAAATCCGCAAGCGCCGGATATTCCGCGTGATCGGCATATACCACCGCCACGCCGGCCGCCCGCACCAGCGCTATGAATTCTGGACAGGCGAAACTTTCGTGCCGCACCTGTACCGCGTGGCGCAGCGGCAACCCCTCCTGCGCGGACGGCAGCAGCGCCAGAAACGCGGCGAAATCCTCCGCGTCGAACTGTTTCGTCGGCAGGAACTGCCAGAGGATTGGCCCGAGCCGGTCGCCAAGCTCGACGATGCCCTGACCAAGAAATCGCGCGATCGACTCACCCGCTTCGCCCAAGACCTTGCGTCCAGTGACGTAGCGCGAGCCCTTCAGGGCGAACTTGAAGCCATCCGGCGCCGCCTGAGCCCATTTCGCGAACGTCGCCGGTTTCTGCGATCCGTAATAGGTGGCATTCACCTCGATCGCGGTCATGCGGGATATGGCGAAGGCCATCTCTCGCGTCTTGGGCAGATCGACCGGATAGAAGGTGCCCCGCCAAGGTTCGTAGGTCCAGCCGCCGATGCCGATCCGGATCACCGCTCACCGCCATTCGAGAGGGTCGCGATCCGTCGGTCTCGCGCCATGACGTCGCTTTCCAGCGCGGCGATCTGCAATCCCTGATCGGCGATCGCTATATCGCGGGCCACGACCTCTTGCTCCAGCCCGGCGATCCGCCGACGAAGCGCGTCCACTTCGCGACCGGCCTCGCGCAGTGCCTTCTCCTGCGCCTTTACGCGGCGTGTGAGGGCAATGCTCTCGGCGTCACGCCGCATCTGGGCACGGGTAGCATCTGAATTATCAGCCGGCGCTGCGAAGGCCGACGGTACGACTGCGATATCGCTCGGATGCACGCCTTCGCGCGCCATCACGCGGCCGAACGCCGCCAGCGCCATCAGCCGCTCGTTGGGGCTGGAGGAGGGATGAAGCGCCGTCGTCAACAGCGCCCGCGATCGGGCATCGTTCATGGCGACAGGGCTAAAAGGGCAGGCCATGCCCGGTCAAGCCGGGTCGGCGATGGTGCCGGGTGTCGGACTCGAACCGACGACCTCCTGATTACAAATCAGATGCTCTACCAGCTGAGCTAACCCGGCGGGATCATCGTCCCATGCGCCAGCGCGGCGCGCAGGTCCATACCCCAGTTACAGCGAAGGCCGCGAACCCTCCCGAGTGCGCGGCCTTCGTGCGGAGTGTCATAAATTAGCGCGAGTAGAACTCGACGACCAGGTTCGGCTCCATCTTCACCGGATAGGGCACCTCGTCCAGCGTCGGCACGCGCACGAAGGTGATCTTCGCGGCACCATCGGCCAGCACATATTCGGGGATCTCACGCTCGGACAGGCCCTGCGCTTCCATCACCAGCGCCATTTCCTGCGCCTTGGTGCCGAGCGTGATCTCGTCACCCGGATTCACGCGGCGCGAGGCGATGTTGCACTTCACGCCGTTGACGCGAACATGCCCGTGGCTGACGAGCTGGCGCGCAGACCAGATGGTCGGCGTGAACTTGGCGCGATACACCACCATGTCGAGGCGACGCTCAAGCAAACCGATCAGGTTCTGCGAGGTATCACCCTTCAGCTTGCTGGCGTCGGTGTAGTTGCGCTTGAACTGCTTCTCGGTGATATCGCCGTAATAGCCCTTCAGCTTCTGCTTCGCCTTCAGCTGGATGCCGTAATCGGACACCTTGCTCTTACGGCGCTGGCCGTGCTGGCCGGGGCCATATTCCCGCTTGTTCACCGGGGACTTGGGACGGCCCCAGATATTCTCGCCCATGCGGCGATCGAGTTTATACTTCGCGCTGCTACGCTTCGACATGACAGATCTTTCAATTGCGTTCGGCATATCCCCGGAACCGCTCTGCTTGGCTATCCGGGGGATAGGGCAGGGCCACCGCTTCACCGGGGGTGCGGGGCCAATTGCGAGGGTCGCCTATGGCCGCCTCGCGCGCCTAAGTCAAGGTTGCGGGCAGGCCGCCCCCCCCGCTAGGGAGCGGGAATGACCGAACCGCTCGATCCAGCCCATTGCACCACCATGGCCGAGGTGCGCGCCGGCGTCGATGCGCTGGACCGGCGGCTGATCGCGCTGCTCGGCGAGCGGTTTCGCTATATGGCCGCCGCCGCGCGGATCAAACCGGAGCGCGAAATGGTGCGCGATGAGCCGCGTAAGGCCCAGGTGATCGCCAACGCCTGCGCGGCAGCACGGCAAGCCGGCGTTCCCCCGGAGATCGTCGCGGCGCTGTGGGAAATTCTGGTGGAAGGCTCGATCGCTTACGAGTTGCAGCGTTTCGATAGCCGACCGGCCTAGCGCTGGCGCGGTTTGGCAAAAGCGCTGAGGACACCCCGCATCGTCCGCACCTCCTGCGCGCTCCAGCCCGGTTTGGTGAGCATGGAACGAAGCGTGCGCTTCGTGGTCGGCGTGCGATCGGGCGGGAAGAAGAAGCCGGCCTCCTCCAGCATCCCTTCCATTTGCGCGATCATCCCGTCCAGCTCGCCCTGCGGGGCGGGTGGATCGAGATCGGTCGCGGGCGGGGAGGCGAGGGCGGCCCCCTTCGACCATTCATAGGCGATGAGGATCACCGCCTGCGCCAGATTGAGCGATCCGAACTCCGGATTGATCGGCACCGTCACGATGGTGCGGGCCACCGCGACATCATCCGTCTCCAGCCCCGACCGCTCCGGACCGAACAGGATCGCCGATCCACCCAGCTCGCTGCGCACGGTGGCTGCCGCCTGCTCCGGCGTCATCACCGGCTTCGTCACGCCACGTTTGCGCACGGTGGTGGCAAACACATGGGCGCGGTCTGCCGTGGCCTCCGCCACGCTGTCGTAGACGCGGGCGCGTTGCAGCACGATATCCGCACCGCTGGCTGCGGGGCCGGCATCAGGGTTCGGCCAGCCATCGCGCGGGGAAACGAGCCGCAGGTCGGTAAGGCCGAAATTGAGCATGGCGCGCGCCGCCTTGCCGATATTCTCGCCAAGCTGGGGGCGAACGAGGATGATCGCGGGGGGCGGAGCCTCAGCCACGTCCCGCCTCCGTCACGGTGCCGGCGAATTCCTCGAAGTCGCGCGCCTCGGTGAAATCGCGATAGACGCTGGCGAAGCGGATGTACGCCACGCTGTCCAGCGCGCGCAATCCCTCCATCACCATGCCGCCGACGCGGGCGGCGGGGATCTCGCTCTCACCGCTCGTCTCGATCTGGCGCTGGATCGCGGAGACGAGGCGGTCGATGCGCGCCGGATCGATCGCCCGCTTGCGGCAGGCGATCGCGATCGAACGCTCCAGCTTGGTGCGGTCGAACGCCTCGCGCCGGCCCTCGCTCTTCACCACCGTCAACTCGCGCAACTGCACCCGCTCGAAGGTGGTGAAACGCGCGCCGCAGCCCTCGCACTGCCGGCGGCGGCGGATGGCGGCGCCATCCTCCGTCGGCCGGCTGTCCTTTACCTGGCTGTCCTCATGGGCGCAGAAGGGGCAGCGCATTCCGCCCCGTCAGCCGTTCGGATAGATCGGGAAGCGGTCGCACAGCGCCTCGACCCGCGCTTTCACCGCCGCCTCGACCGCCGGATCGCCATGTTCGCCCTTGGCGGAAAGGCCATCCAGCACGTCGGCGATCATGTCGGCGATGTCGCGGAATTCCTTGACGCCGAAGCCGCGCGTGGTGCCCGCCGGGCTGCCGACGCGAATGCCCGACGTCTTGACCGGAGGAAGCGGATCGAATGGTACGCCATTCTTGTTGCAGGTGATGCCCGCCCGCTCCAGCGCCTCGTCGGCATCGCGCCCCGTCACGCCGAGCGGGCGCAGATCGACCAGCGCGACGTGCGTGTCGGTACCGCCGGCGACCAGATCCGCCCCGCGCTCCTTGAGGCGTGCGGCAAGCGCCTTGGCATTTTCGATCACGGCCGCCGCATAGCTGCGGAATTCAGGCTGCAATGCCTCGCCGAAGGCGACCGCCTTTGCGGCGATTACATGCATCAACGGCCCGCCCTGCAGGCCGGGGAAGACGGCGGAGTTGATCTTCTTGGCGATCGCCTCGTCATTCGTCATCACCATGCCGCCGCGCGGGCCGCGCAGCGTCTTGTGCGTCGTCGTCGTCACGATATGCGCGTGACCGAACGGGGTGGGATGCACGCCGCCGGCTACGAGGCCGGCAAAATGCGCCATGTCGACCATGAACAGCGCGCCCACCTCGTCCGCGATCGCGCGGAAGCGGGCAAAATCGATGATGCGCGGATAGGCCGAGCCCCCTGCGATCAACAGCTTGGGGCGATGCTCCTTGGCCAGCGCCTCGACCTGATCGAAATCGATCAGGTGGTCGTCGGGCCGTACGCCATATTGCACGGCATTATACCATTTTCCCGACTGCGCTGCCTTCGCGCCGTGCGTCAGATGGCCGCCGGCATCGAGGCTGAGGCCCATGATCGTATCACCGGGCTTGGTCAGCGCGAGCATCACTGCGCCGTTCGCCTGCGCGCCGGAATGCGGCTGCACATTCACGAAACCGCAGCCGAACAGCTGCTTGGCGCGATCGATCGCCAGCTGTTCGACCGTGTCGGACGGCGCGCAGCCCTGATAGTAACGCTTGCCGGGATAACCCTCGGCGTATTTATTCGTGAAGACGGAGCCCTGCGCTTCCAGCACGGCACGCGAGACGATGTTCTCCGAGGCAATCAGCTCGATCTGCTTCTGCTCACGCTTCAACTCCGCCTGAACGCCGCCGAATACGGCGGGGTCGCTTTCGGCGAGGCTGCGCGTGAAGTAGCCGTCCGGCTGAACGTCCATGGTCCGGGGGTTCGTGCTCATGCGGGCTGCCTTTCCTGGGACGAGAGCTTGTCGACGCGGCGCTGGTGGCGGCCGCCGGCGAACGGCGTGGAGAGAAATGCGGTGAGGCAGGCCTTGGCCATGTCCGGCCCGATCAGGCGGGATCCCATCGCGATCACGTTGGCGTCGTTATGTTCGCGCGCGAGTGCTGCGGAAACGGGCTCTGACACGAGAGCGGAGCGGCAGGCCGGATCGCGATTGACCGCGATCGATATGCCGATGCCCGAGCCGCAAAGCGCGACGCCCTTTGCCGCGCGCCCCTCCGCGATGGCGCGGGCCAGGCGGTAGCCATAGTCCGGGTAATCAACGGAGGCGGTGCCGTCCGTCCCCAGATCGAGTACCTCATGCCCGCCGTCGCGCAGGAAGGCAGCAAGCGTTGCCTTCAACTCCACGGCGGCATGATCGGATGCGATGGCGATGATGTCTGCCACTGTGCTGCGTCCTCATGAATCGAATGGCGGCTCTCTAGGCGTTGGCGCGACGAAGCGCTACCCGGGGCGGCATATGGGCATCGTTTAGCAGAACGGAACGCTTGCCCGGCCTATAATTGACGGAGAAACATGATGCAGATGGCGGCGATCGGAGCGGTGTCGATTCTGGCTGCGATAACGGCCCTCTCGGGATGCAGCGATAACGCGACGAATACCCCGAGCAGCAATACGGCAACCACAGCATCACCGATCGCGCCGGCCGCTATTCCCGCTGCCGAGCCGGCGACCGCGGCCTCCTTCGCGGTCACCGACGCATGGGCCGGCAAGTGGATCGGGGTGGAGGGGCTGGCGCTGACAGTCGCGAAGAGTGATGCCCCGGGCGCCTACCGCCTGCATGTCGCCCTGATGGATAGTGAGAATGATTACGTCGGCCATGCGGAGGGGGATACGATCCGCTTCGTGCGCGACGGCAAGCCGGAAACGATCCGTCATGGCACGGGCGCGGACACGGGCCTCAAGTGGCTGGCGGACAAGCCCAATTGCCTGATCATCAAGCAGGGCGAGGGCTTCTGCCGGGATTAGGCCGGCACCCTGATAAGGCGGAGGCGGCGGCCGATCCCGGCGAAGGCCTGCTTGTCCGCCTCCGGCAGGCCATAGCGCACGGCGGTCCACAACCCTCCGGGCAGCGCGAGCGCCAGACAGAGAATGCGGCCCGGCACCGGCAGCCCCCGTGCCGCCACCTGCGCAAGGCCGATCCCGGCACAGGCGAGCGCGGCGACACCGATCGCGCGGCCGAACGGGGGGACGAAGGGCCTCAGCCCGTCCACCCGGTCCAGCTGCCAGAGCGCGAAGACGGCAGATGTGACGAGCCCCATGCCGACCGCCGTCGCCATCGCCACCGGCCCGGCATCGGGCAGCGACACCAGCGCGATCATCATCGCCACCGCCAGCCCGGCAAGACTGTTAAGCACGGGCTGCGTGCGCCGGCTCGCCACCTGCTGGATCGCCGCCGCCGGCCCCGCCATCGCCTCGATCGCCCGGGCGACGGCCAACGGTATCACCAGTGTGGCGGCGGGCGCCGCCTCCGGCCCAAACAGCCGCACGATCAGGTCGGCGGCGGAGACGATCGTCGCCGCCACCGGCAAGGCGAGCACGGTGGAAAGCCGCGTCGCAAAACCATAAAGCGGTTGAATGGCCTGCCGGTCATGCCGCGCGACGGCGGAGGCAAGCGGCCCCATCACATAGCCGAACGCCATGCGGACAAGCTGAATGAGGCTCGATAGCTTGCGCGCGATACCATAGAGCCCGGCCGCCCGCGCGCCCCCCGCGCCGGGGATCAGCAGGTTGAGGATCACCGGCGGCGCATCGCCGAACAGACGGGCGATGGTGTTCGAGGGCAGGACGGACAGCCCCGCCAAGGCCGTGTCGCGCAGCATCCCGGCCACGCGGGGACCGCGCAGCACGAGCGACAGGTCGTAATATCGCGCGAGCAGGCGTACGCAGGCCATTGCCGTGATCGTGAGGGATATGAGGTGGGCGATCAGCAGCCCCAGCGTATCGACCCCCGCGAGCCACAGGCCTGTTGCCACGATCAGCCGGATCACCTGCTCCCACACGATCCGCAGCCTGATCTCCGGGCCGAACGCCCGGCGGGCGCGCAGCGCCGACGTGCCGATCTCGATGAACGCCCATAGCGGCAAGGCCCAGGCGAATAAAGCGATCCCCGTGGCCAGCGCGGGCCGGTCCGCCGCCGCGACGTTCACCACCTCGGCGACCCATGGGGCGGTCAGGCTGCCGGCGGCGGCGATCGCGAAACAGGGAGTCAATCCGAGGAGGAGCGCGGATCGCAGCGCGGCGGCCGCCTCGGCCTCACCCGCCGCCTGCGGGATCACGCGCTGCAATGCCGACGTCATGCCGAGGTCGGCGATATTTTCGATGAGGTTCACCAGCGACCACAGCACGGTGTAGAGGCCGTAGGTCGCCAGCCCGAACATCAAAGTAGAGGCCGGCTGGGCCACCACCTCGATCACCGCGCCTAGCCGCGAGAGCAAGGCGGCGCCTGCGCCGCGCGCGACATCGCGATGAGTCACGTCATGCGCGGCGCGCGGCGCGCCGCCCCGGGTCTTCATCTCGTGCGCGCCGCCCGCTGGATCAGGCGGCGATCCGCATCTCCATGCGGTCCCAGATCTCGACCAGCGCCTGCGTCAGCTCGTGCATCATCGCTTCGGTATGGCTGGGGCCGGGAGTGAAGCGCAGCCGCTCCGTACCGCGCGGGACGGTGGGGTAATTGATCGGCTGGACGTAGACGCCATATTCCGCGAGCAGGATATCGCTGATCTTCTTGGCCTTTACCGGATCGCCGACCATCAGCGGCACGATATGCGTGGTGGAGGCCATCACCGGCAGCCCCGCCCCGGCGAACAGCGCCTTGAGCATCGCCGCCGCCGCCTGCTGGCCTTCCCGCTCGGCGGACGACGCCTTCAGATGGCGCACGCTGGCGAGTGCGCCCGCCACCAATACCGGCGACAGCGAGGTGGTGAAGATGAAACCCGGCGCGTAGCTGCGGATCACATCGATGATCGTGCGATCCGCCGCGATATAGCCGCCCATCACGCCGATCGCCTTGGCGAGCGTACCCTCGATGATCGTCAGCCGGTGCGCCGCGCCGTCCCGATCGGAGATGCCACCGCCGCGTGGGCCGTACATGCCGACGGCGTGAACCTCGTCGAGGTAGGTAAGGGCGTTATACTTGTCGGCAAGATCGCAGATGGCGTGGATCGGGGCGACGTCGCCGTCCATCGAATAGACGCTCTCGAACGCGATCAGCTTCGGCGCTTCCGGGTCGGCGGCGGCAAGCAGCTCTTCGAGATGCTCCAGATCGTTGTGACGCCACACCTGCTTCTCGCACCCGGAATTGCGGATGCCGGCGATCATGGAGGCGTGGTTCAGTTCATCGGAAAAGATGATGCAGCCGGGCAGTACCTTGCCCATCGTCGTCAGCGTCGCATCGTTGGAGACGTACCCGGAGGTGAACAGCAGCGCGCCTTCCTTGCCGTGCAGATCGGCAAGCTCGGTCTCCAGATCGATATGATAATGCGTGTTCCCACCGATGTTGCGGGTGCCGCCGGAGCCCGCGCCGACATCGTGCAGCGCCTCTTCCATCGCGCCGATCACGTCGGGATGCTGGCCCATGGCGAGATAGTCGTTCGAGCACCAGACGGTGATCGGCTTCGGCCCGTTATGGCCAGCAAAACAGCGCGCGTTCGGAAAGGCGCCTTTGTTCCGCAGGATATCGATGAACACCCGGTATCGCCCTTCGGCATGAAGCCGATCGATCGCCTGAGCGAAAACACGCTGATAGTCCAAAGGGTTTACCTCCCCGATTTGGGCGCGCTTCTAACGATTTGCCTTGAACAAGGCCAGCGCGAACGGTTCGCAAATTCTATGGAACAATATGACGCGTGACGAAAATGCAGCCTTCCCATCACAGTGATCGAGCAGGTCGCTAGAGGAAATCCACCTTGGAGAGCCCGTGGCGCGATAGCGTAGCGCCCAGTCCTGCCGCCGGCCCGGGCGTCGCCGTGAACAGGGCCATGCCGGGCACCGGCGCGTTGGGCCAATCCTGTCCCTCCGTAAGATAAGCGACGCGCCGGGCGATGCCTGGGCCGCCATCGACGAATTCGACGGGGCGGGGGCAGGCGGCGGCGAGTTCCGCGCTCACCAGTGGGAAATGCGTGCAGGCGAGCACGATCGTATCGATGCGATCGCCGCCGGGTTGCGCGAACAGGCCGGCCAGAACGGACGTGAACGCCGCCGGATCACTCACCTCGCCCCGAAGTTTGGCTTCCGCCAGTTCAACCAGGTCGGCGGAGCCGTGACGCAGCACCAGGCAATCGTCGGCGAAGCGTGTCGACAGATCGTCGACATAGGGCTGACGCACCGTGGCGTCGGTTCCGAGTACGCCGATCACGCGGGTGCGAGACGAGGCGGCGGCAGGCTTTATCGCGGGTACGGTGCCCACCACTGGCAGATCGAGCGCCGATCGCACCGCGCCCAGAGCGATGGTGGAGGCCGTGTTGCACGCCACGACGATCAGGCGGGGGTCGTACCGTTCCGCCAGGCGACCGAGCAGCGCCGGCACGCGTGCGGCGATCTCCGCTTCGGTCTTGATGCCGTAAGGGAAGCCGCCATTGTCCGCGGCATAGACGACGGGGGCCTGCGGCAGAAGTTTGCGCGTGGGCGCCAATACGGAAAGGCCGCCCAC
Organism: uncultured Sphingomonas sp.; assembly: GCA_913775025.1. Lineage (GTDB taxonomy): Bacteria > Pseudomonadota > Alphaproteobacteria > Sphingomonadales > Sphingomonadaceae > Alterirhizorhabdus. The sequence goes on from CAJYJW010000289.1 coordinate 14,163, forward strand.
ACCGGAATCAAAGAACAATATGGGGCGGGCATCGGCCATCGAGCGCGCATCTAGGGAAGGCTTCCTTAGAGTGCAATCATGCGTGATCGCCGCTCATGTCATTGCGACGGCGCGTTTCTGCTCTATGATGCGGGCGAACAGGGGGGTCGTATCTTGTTGGTCGAACCGTGGATCGGAGCGCTGCTGGCGCTTTCGGCGGGCTATCTTCTGGGATCGATACCGTTCGGCGTGCTGTTGACGCGGGCGGCGGGCGCGGGCGATCTGCGGGCGATCGGTTCCGGCAATATCGGCGCCACCAACGTGCTGCGCACCGGCCGCAAGGGGCTTGCCGCCCTCACGCTGCTGCTGGACGGGGCGAAGGGGGCGGTGGCCGTGCTGATCGCGGCGCGCTTCTCGGCGGACTATGCAGCGCTTGCCGCGGTGGGGGCATTTTTCGGCCATTGCTACCCCGTCTGGCTGGGGTTCCGGGGGGGCAAGGGCGTCGCCACTCTGCTCGGGCTCGCGCTCGCCTTGCATTGGCCGTGCGGGCTGGTCTTCGCGGGCGTCTGGCTGATGGCTGCCCTTCTGCTACGTTATTCCTCGGTCGCGGGCATGGCGGCGGCGGTGGCGGCCCCCGTATCCGCCGCCATCACGCACCAGTTCGGCCTCGTCTTCCTGTTCCTGGCCTTCGCGGTCGTGGTGCTGTGGAAGCACCGCGCGAACATCGACCGGCTGCTCGACGGCACCGAACCCCGCATCGGCGAGAAGACGCCGGTTGCCTGACCACGACGCGACGGGCGAGGCGGAGCGGATCGCGAGCCTGCGGCTGATCCGCACGCCGCGTATCGGCCCCGTCACCTACGCGCATCTTCTCGCCCGCTTCGGGAGCGCGGGGCGGGCGCTGGCGGCGGTGCCGGATCTCGCCCGCCGGGGCGGCGGCGCGGTCCCCGTGCTGGCTGACGAGGGGGAGGTGCTGCGCGAGATTGCGGCGGTGGCGCGGCTGGGTGCGCGGCATCTGTTTCGCGGGCAGGGCCTCTATCCGGCGGCGCTGGCAGAGGTTGAGGGGTCGCCAGCCGTCCTGATCGCCAAGGGGCGGCTGGAACTGCTGGAGCGGTCCGCCGTGGCGATGGTCGGCGCGCGCAATGCCTCGGCCGCGGCGGTGCGGTTCGCGCGCGGGCTCGCGGCGCAGATCGGCCAGCGGGGATTCGTCGTCGCCTCGGGGCTGGCGCGTGGAATCGATACGGCGGCGCACGGCGGCGCGCTGGAAACGGGTACGATCGCGGTCGTGGCCGGAGGGATCGACGTGGTATACCCGCCCGAGAACGACGCCTTGCAACGGGCCATCGGCGAACGCGGCCTCATTCTTGCGGAGCAGCCGCCGCGCACCGAGCCCCGGGCACGCCATTTCCCCTCGCGCAATCGCATCATCGCCGGGCTCGCGCTCGGCACGCTCGTGGTCGAGGCCGCGCCAAAATCGGGCTCTCTCATCACCGCGCGCTATGCGGCGGACTACGGGCGGGAGGTGATGGCCGTGCCCGGCTCGCCGCTCGATGCAAGGGCGCAGGGCTGCAATCTGCTGATCCGCGAAGGGGCGACGCTGATTCAGTCCGCCGCCGATGTGGCCGAGGCAGTGGGCGGCATCGCCGGCGGCGTCGCCGCGCCGCGTGCCGCCTACCGGCAGACCGCGCCGGCCGCCGATGCCTCCTCGGCCGATCGCGGGCGTATCACCGGCCTGCTCGGCCCGGTGGCCGTTGCGGTGGACGAGATCATCCGGCAGGCCGCGCTGCCGCCGGCGATCGTGCAGACGGTGTTGCTGGAGCTTGAGCTTGCCGGTCGGCTGGAGCGGCACGCCGGCGGTCGGGTCAGCCTGTCCGGCTAAACCGGGGCTTGCCCCGCCATCGCCACGACACCACGTTGCCGCTCCTCGGAAGGCCGGGTGCTTGACGAACCCGTCGCCCGCTCTCCACCCTCGCGCGTACGTGTGAAGGAAGCTGTGTCAAGATGAAGCTCGTCGTTGTTGAATCCCCCGCCAAGGCCAAGACCATCGAGAAATATCTGGGGCCGGGGCACCGCGTCCTGGCCTCTTATGGCCATGTGCGCGACCTGCCGCCCAAGGATGGTTCGGTCGATCCCGACAACGGCTTTGACATGACCTGGGAAGCCTATGCCGACAAGGCGCGCCAGCTGAAGGCGATCACCGACGAGGCCAAGGCCGCCGACACGCTGATCCTCGCGACCGACCCCGACCGCGAGGGCGAGGCGATCAGCTGGCACGTGCAAGAAGTGTTGCGGAAGAAGAAGGCCTTGCCCTCCGACGTTCGCCGCGTGACGTTCAACGCCATCACCAAGCCCGCCGTGCTGGACGCCATGGCCAATCCCCGCGCGCTGGACGAGGATCTGATCGATGCCTACCGGGCGCGCCGCGCGCTCGACTATCTGGTCGGCTTCACCTTGTCTCCCGTGCTGTGGCGCAAGCTGCCGGGGGCCAAATCCGCTGGACGCGTGCAGTCGGTCGCGCTGCGGCTGGTGGTGGATCGCGAACGCGAGATCGAGGCATTCAAGCCGCAGGAATATTGGTCGGTCGCCGCCGATATGGAGCAGGACGGCGTGGGCTTCACCGCCCGCCTCGTGCGCTATGACGGCCAGAAGATCGAGCGGCTGACGATCGGCGACAAGGGCACCGCCGATGCAGCCAAGGCAGCGGTCGAGGCGGGGCGCTTTTCGGTTGCTAGCGTCGAGACCAAGCCGCTCACGCGCAACCCGCCGCCGCCCTTCACCACATCCACCCTCCAGCAGGAGGCGGCGCGCAAGCTCGGCTTCTCGGCCAGCCACACGATGCGGATCGCGCAGGCGCTCTACGAGGATGGCGCGATCACCTATATGCGGACGGACGGCGTGCAGATGGACGGCAGCGCCATCTCCGCTGCGCGCGCCGCGATCGTCGATCGCTACGACAGCGGCTACGTGCCGGATAAGCCGCGCATCTACCAGACCAAGGCGAAGAATGCGCAGGAAGCACACGAAGCTGTCCGCCCCACCGATTTCGCTCGCGACAAGGCGGGCTCGGGCGATCACGCGCGGCTCTACGATCTGGTCTGGAAGCGCGCGATGGCGAGCCAGATGGCCTCCGCCAGGCTGGAGCGGAC
>CAJYJW010000290.1 GCA_913775025.1 uncultured Sphingomonas sp.
GCGGCGGCTGTTCAATGGCCTCACCGCCACCGACGACAAGGCCGAAGGCATGACCGCCTTCGTCGAGAAGCGCGCCGGCAACTGGACCGGGCGCTGAGACCGAGCGCTAAATTCGGCGGACAGGAGAGGCATATGGCGCGTATCGCTTTCATCGGGCTTGGCAACATGGGCGGCGGGATGGCCGCCAATCTGGCGAAGGCGGGGCATGCCGTCCGCGCCTTCGATCTCGCCGATGCCGCGCTCGCGCGGGCGGAGGAGGCCGGCTGCACCCGTGCCGCCTCCGCCGCCGAGGCGGCCGGGGATGCGGATTGCGTCGTGACCATGCTGCCCGCCGGGCGGGCCGTGCTGTCGGTCTACCGTGACGCGGTATTCGGGTCGGTGCCGGCGAGCGCGCTGCTGATCGACTGTTCGACCATCGACGTCGCCTCCGCCCGCACGGTCGCCGCCGAGGCGGCGGAAAAGGGGCTGGCGATGGTCGATGCGCCCGTCTCCGGCGGGATCGCGGCAGCGAGCGGCGGTACGCTCACCTTCATGGTAGGGGGCGAGGGCGATGCCTTCGCCCGCGCCGAACCGATCCTGTCCGCGATGGGCAAGGCGGTGATCCATGCCGGTGCTGCGGGCGCGGGGCAGGCGGCGAAGATCTGCAACAACATCATTCTCGGCGCGACGATGGTCGCCACCTGCGAGGGCTTCGCGCTGGCGGAAAAGCTGGGGCTGGACCCGCAGACCTTCTACGACATCGCCTCAAAGGCGACGAGCCAGAGCTGGTCGATGACGAGCTATTGCCCGCTACCCGGCGTCGGCCCGACCTCGCCTGCCGACAATGGTTACAAGGGGGGCTTCGCCGCCGCCCTGATGCTGAAGGATCTGAAGCTGGCGATCGCGGCGGCGGGCGATGCGGGCGCCAGCGTGCCGATGGGGGCCGCCGCCGGTGCGCTCTATCAGGCGTTCGTCAACGGCGATCGGGACAATCTGGATTTTTCGGCGATCATCCAAATGCTCGACGGTAAGCAACAGGCGAACTGACACCTGACGGGTCGCGCGCCCGCCGCATCAGGCGAAGATGCGACCGGGAGGCTTCGCGGACGAAACCTGCGTCCCTCTGTGAAGTCGGCGCCGATCGTGACACGCCGGCCGCGCGCCCTGAAACAAGCTTATGCCGGCATCCGCGTGAAACGGATGCCGGCATAAGCGTCGTCACTGGCAGGCGAGGCACTCGTCGTAATCGGTCGCCTCGACGTCGATCTTGCGCAGATCGATCGTATTGTCCGTCTCCACGCCGCCCGCGAAGCCGGCGCGCTGGATGCTCTTGGACCGCAGATAATAGAGCGACTTGCAGCCCAGCTCCCAAGCGCGGAAGTGGAGCATCAGCAGATCCCACTTCTCCACGTCCGCCGGGATGACCAGGTTCAGCGACTGCGCCTGATCGATATAGGGCGTGCGATCGGCGGCAAGCTCGATCAACCAGCGCTGGTCGATCTCGAAGCTGGTCTTGTACGTGTCCTTCTCGTCCTGCATCAGGAAATCGAGGTGCTGGACCGATCCGCCCTGCTCCAGGATCGAGTTCCACACTGCATCCGAGTTCTTAGACTTGGCGATCAGCAGCTTTTCCAGATACGGATTGCGGATCGAGAAGCTGCCCGACAGCGTCTTGTGGGTGTAGATATTGGCGGGAATCGGCTCGATACAGGCCGAGGTGCCGCCGCAGATGATGCTGATCGAGGCGGTCGGCGCGATCGCCATCTTGCAGCTGAACCGCTCCATCACGCCCATGTCGGCGGCATCCGGGCATGGCCCGCGCTCATGCGCCAGCATCATCGAGGCCTGCTCCGCCTGCGCCGATATATGCTTGAAGATGCGCAGGTTCCACGATTTGGCCATCGCGCCTTCGAACGGCAGCCCGCGCGCCTGGAGGAAGCTGTGGAAGCCCATCACGCCAAGGCCCACCGAACGCTCGCGCCCGGCGGAATATTTCGCCCGCTCCATGCCCGGCTCGGCGCGGTCGATATAGTCGGTCAGCACATTGTCGAGGAAGCGCATGACATCCTCGATGAAGCGCTTGTCGCCGTTCCACTCGTCCCACGTCTCTAGGTTGAGCGAAGAGAGGCAGCAGACGGCAGTGCGATCGACGCCATGCTGATCCTTGCCGGTCGGTAGCGTGATCTCCGAACAGAGGTTGGATGTGGAAACCTTCAGACCCACGTCGCGCTGGAACTTGGGCATCGCCCGGTTCACCGTATCGGAGAAGACGATATACGGCTCGCCCGTCGCCAGCCGCGTCTCGACCAGCTTCTGGAACAGGCTGCGCGCATCCACCTTGCCGCGCGGTGACTGGTCCTTCGGCGACAGCAACGTCCACTCGCCACCCTCGCGCACGCATTCCATGAAAGCGTCCGTCAGCAGCACGCCGTGGTGCAGGTTGAGTGCCTTGCGGTTGAAGTCGCCGCTCGGCTTGCGGATTTCAAGAAACTCCTCGATCTCGGGATGCGAGATATCGAGATAGCAGGCGGCCGAGCCACGCCGCAGCGAACCCTGGCTGATCGCGAGCGTCAGCGAGTCCATCACGCGGACGAAGGGGATGATGCCGCTGGTCTTACCGTTGAGGCCCACCGGCTCGCCGATGCCGCGCACATTGCCCCAATAGGTGCCGATGCCGCCGCCGCGCGAGGCCAGCCAGACATTCTCGTTCCACGTATCGACGATGCCGTTAAGACTGTCGGGCACCGAGTTCAGGTAGCAGGAGATGGGCAGCCCGCGCCCAGTGCCGCCGTTCGAGAGGACGGGGGTGGAAGGCATGAACCACAGGCGCGAGATATAGTCGTACAGCCGCTGCGCATGCGCCGCATCGTCGGCATAAGCCGCGGCGACGCGGGCGAACAGATCCTGATAGCTTTCACCGGGAAGCAGGTAGCGATCGGTCAGCGTCTCCTTGCCGAAATCGGTGAGGAGCGCATCACGGGTAGGATCGAGCGTGATCGAGGCCTTGTCAGCCTTGCCAGCGACGGCAGCGGCTTCGACCCGATCGGCGAGAGTATCGTCAGACCCGATGGCGGTTGCCGGCCCATCGCTCATAAAGTCCATCGTGCCGCCCTCTATCTCATACATTCCGTCTCAGGCGACTGGGCCAGACGGAACGCACGATACGGGCTACCCCTGACGAGGGCGATATCGATATACCCCGCGAACATTCGGGGTGCGAACTCAATCTGGTGTCACCGCCGCCACGCTGACGCTACTGCTAGTGCCCCAACGTGAATCCATGCGTCCAGTCCCTATATTTTTTGCGAAGAGGGAACGAAGGGCTTGCCTCATAGGATCGCCAGTATTTCCGCCGGTTCGCGGGGATGCCGCAGGCCGATTTTTTTCAGAACGTCAGCGCTCGCAAAAAAAGCGCGGTCAGGCCGACCAGCGCCACCGCCATCTGCGGCGGGCGTAGGCGGGCGAAATGCTTCGGGGCCTCGCCGCGTGCGGCCGCCTTGGGGTCGAGGATCGCGACCGATCCGTAGCCGATCACCAGCGCCGGGAACGCCCATGTCCATGGCGCCACCAGCCCGATCACGCCGAGGATGAAGAACAGCATCATCGCAGCCAGCTGCGCCGGGCGGGGGCCGTCCTCCATCGCGAAGCTGAAGCCGCGCCGCACGCCCGCGATGAAGATCAGCAACACCGCCGCCCACAACTGCCCCGCGCTCAGCAGCACGGCGGACCACCAGCCGTTCGCGCTCCATGCGGCGATCGCCACCACGGGTAGCAGCAGCATCGGGCCATAGCCCAGCACGATGCTCGATTCGGGGATTTTCCGACTGTCGTCCATGCGCGTCCAAACTCCGTGGCCGGCGAAACGGTTGCGGCGATGATTGGAAAGACGGACGGATCGGCCTATGCGGGCGGGCGAGGAGACAGGCGCATGGGCATGACGGTCATCAAGGAAGCGGATCTGGTGGAAAGCGTCGCCGACGCGCTCCAATATATCAGCTACTATCACCCGATGGATTACATTCGCGCGCTGGGCGACGCCTATGAGGCGGAGCAAGGCCCGGCCGCCAAGGATGCCATCGCCCAGATCCTGACCAACAGCCGCATGTGCGCCGAGGGGCATCGCCCGATCTGCCAGGATACTGGCATCGTCACCGTCTTCATCAAATGGGGCCAGCAATGCTTCCTCGACAGCGAGAAGTCGCTGCAGGACGTGGTGGACGAGGGCGTGCGCCGCGCCTACCTCAACCCCGAGAACAGGCTGCGCGCCTCGATTTTGCGCGATCCAGCCTTCAGCCGCCAGAACACGAAGGACAATACGCCCTGCGTGCTGAACGTCGAGATGGTGCCCGGCCATCATGTCGACGTGCAGGTGGCGGCCAAGGGCGGCGGATCGGAGAACAAGAGCAAGTTCAAGATGCTGAACCCCAGCGACTCGATCGTCGACTGGGTGCTGGAGATGATCCCGCAGATGGGGGCCGGCTGGTGCCCGCCGGGCATGCTCGGCATCGGCATCGGCGGCACCGCCGAAAAGGCGATGACGCTCGCCAAGGAATCGCTGATGGGCGACATCGACATGGCGCAGCTGAAAGCGCGCGGGCCGCAGACCGATATCGAGAAGCTGCGGGTCGAGATCTTCGACAAGGTGAACGCGCTCGGCATCGGCGCGCAGGGGCTGGGCGGGCTCTCCACTATCCTTGACGTGAAGATCATGGATTATCCGACGCATGCGGCATCGAAGCCCGTCGCGATGATCCCCAACTGCGCCGCTACGCGCCACGCCCACTTCCACCTCGACGGCAGCGGCCCCGCCTATCTTGAGACGCCGAAGCTGGAAGATTGGCCGAAGGTGCAATGGACGCCGTCCAAGGAGTCGATCCGCGTCGATCTCGACACGTTGACGCCCGAGGTGGTGGCGACGTGGAAGCCGGGCGACCGCCTGCTCCTGAACGGCAAGATGCTGACCGGCCGCGATGCCGCGCACAAGCGCATCCAGGACATGCTGTCGAAGGGCGAGCCGCTGCCGGTCGATTTTAAGGGTCGGGTGATCTATTATGTCGGCCCGGTCGATCCGGTGCGGGACGAGGTGGTCGGCCCCGCCGGCCCCACCACCGCCACGCGGATGGACAAGTTCACCGACATGATGCTGGAGCAGACCGGCCTGATCGCGATGGTCGGCAAGGCCGAACGCGGGCCGGCCGCGATCGAGAGCATCAAGCGCCATAAGGCCGCCTATCTGATGGCGGTAGGCGGCGCCGCCTACCTCGTCGCACGCGCGATCAAGGAGGCGAAGGTCGTCGGCTTCCACGATCTCGGCATGGAGGCGATCTACGAATTCACCGTGCAGGACATGCCGGTGACGGTCGCTGTCGATGCCACGGGCGAGAGCGTGCACCACACGGCGCCCCTCGTCTGGCGCGAGAAGATCGCGCGCGAACGCCTGCTCGAAAATGCCTGACAAGGGACACGCCATGACCGATCTCGTCCGCCTATCCCTGTCCGATGGGCTCGCCACCATCACGCTCGCCCGGCCCGAGGCGGGCAATGCGATGAACGTCGCGCTAGTCGACTCGCTGTATGAATGCGTGTCCGGTGCGCTGGGTGATGCGGGCACGCGGGCGATCCTGTTGGAGGCGGAGGGCAAGAACTTCTGCGTCGGCGGCGATATCCGCGCCTTTTCCGGCGATGCCGATCCGGCCGGCTTCATCCGCCAGCTGGCGGATCGCGTGCATGAGAGTGTCCTTGCGCTCGCCACCGCGCGCGTACCGGTGGTGATCGCGGTACAGGGGGCCGCGGCGGGGGCGGGCCTCGGCCTCGCGGCGTGTGGTGACGTGGTGCTGGCCGGGCGGTCGGCCGGGTTCGCGCTGGCCTATGGTGCGATCGGCCTTACGGCGGACGGCGGCGCGACGTGGCTGCTGCCTCGCCTGATCGGCCTGCGCGCCACGCAGGAGATGGCCTATGCCGCCCGCCGCCTGAACGCGGACGAGGCGGCGACGCTCGGCCTCGTCACCCGCGTGGTGGACGATGCTGCACTGGCCGAGGAAGCGCGCAGCCTCGCGGCGAAGATCGCCGCCGGGCCGACCGCCGCGTTCGGCACGGTCAAGCGGCTGCTGGCCGACAGCGGCGGCGCGGCGCTGTCGGCTCAGCTCGACGCGGAGGCCGCGTCGATGGCCGAGGCGATGGGCACGGCGGACGCACGCGAGGGCACGGCCGCCTTCCTCGGTCGCCGCCCGGCCGTATTCACCGGGCGATAGGCCGGCGGCGGGCGGGAAGCGCATGACGGACGGCCCCGTTTCCCGTCACTGGATGTCGCGACGGCTGCGGCTGCACTATCTCGATTGGGGCAATCCGAATGCGCCCCCGTTGCTGCTGTTGCACGGCGGCGCGGATCATGCCCGCAACTGGGATCGCGTGGCGAGGGAATTGCGGGGCGACTGGCACGTCATCGCGCTCGACCTGCGTGGTCATGGCGATAGCGACTGGTCCGCCGACGGGGTCTACCCGATGCGTGGCTATACCGACGATCTGGCGGCGCTGGTCGCAGCGATTGGTCCGCTGGCGATCATCGGTCACTCGCTGGGCGGGGCGATCGCGATCCGTCACGCAGCGCTCCACCCCGAAACGGTGACGCGGCTCGTGGCGATCGAGGGGATGGGGGGTGCGGCAGGCACCACCGCCGGCGGCGCGCCTCGTCCGATCGTCGCCGAATGGCGCGCCTGGGCCAATCGGCGCCGGAAGGTGATGGCGCGCGCGCCGCGGCGGTTTGCGACGATCGCCGAGGCGGAAGCGCGGATGCGCGCGCACAACGCGCATTTCCCCTCTGCGCTGATCCGCCATCTGACCGCGCATGCCCTGACCGGCACCGAGGGCGATTATCGCTGGAAGCACGATCCCCTCATCTCCGTCCGCACGCCGGATGATGGGGACGAAAGCGGCCTTCCGGCTTACTGGCGCGCCATCGCCTGCCCCACGCTGCTGGTGGTCGGCGCGGACAGCTGGGCCTCCAATCCGGCGGAGGATGGGCGCGCCGCGCATCTACGCGATGCGCGCGTGGCGCTGATCCCCGATGCGGGCCACTGGCCGCACCACGACCAGCACGATCGCTTCATCGCCGAGGTGCGAGATTTTCTTGGTCCGCCCGCGATGGCCTCAAGCCAGTAACGGTCGCGGCAGGACGAGCGGAACGCCGGCCTGCGCGGCGACCGCCCCGGCCCATGTGATGACCTTCGCGATCTCCTCGCCATGGACGGCCGCCGCGTCACGCTGGTCGGCCAGGCGATCGGCGGCGTCGAAGGCCTCGCCGGATTTCGCGTGACGGGCGAAAACATCGGCCACGATCCGGTCCACGCGGGCTGCATCGACCGGCAGCGCAAACAGGCGCATCATCGCCGCCAATGCCGCCGCCGGTTCCGTCACCAGCCGCTCGCTATCGAGCGTGGCGACGCGATCCGGGTAGCGCGCCGCCAGCCCGGCGAACAGTCTCTGCTGGGCGAGCCAGCCGAGCGCCGCAATTTGCAGGTCCGTCTGCTCGATATATCGTTCGGGCGCGAAGCCGAGATCGACCACCTTGTCCGCCAGCAGTCCGGCGAACAGCTCGCGCACCCACAGCCGCCCCCACATTCCCTTGCGCGCGATCGAGCCGAGGTAGGTCTCCAGTGGCGCATGGAACAGCACGGCGCGCGCGCCGGGCCGCAGCGTGAGCAGCACGGAGGCGAGGGGGTTCACCACGTTCGACGGTTTCACCACCACCGCCTCGCCCCGCGCGAAGGGTTGGGCGAGCAGCGTGGCCGCGTCATCCATTGCCTCGGCCAAGCGATCGGGTGGGGCGCCACGCCGCCGCCAGCCGATCATGTCGTTGAGGATCTGCGGCTCCTTCAGCCCCATCGCCACGCCCGCCAGATCGAAGGCGCGCGCGACGAGCGTGGAGCAGCAGTAAGCCGAGTGGAACAGAAAGTGCAGCGGCCCCGCTGTATCGCCCGCCCTTGCGCCCGAGGCGGCGCGCGGAAGAATGAGACGAGGCGCGTCCCCCAGTTCCGCGTCCGTGAGGAAGGTGCGCGCGCGATGGCCTGCACGATCGAGCCGGGCGAAGTGGATCGCGTCATGCCCAGGGTCATAGCGGTGCGGCAGCCAAGTCGCATCGCGTGCGATCGTGGCGATGTCATCGGTCATGGTATCTGATGCACCGATCGTGTTCCTGCGATCAAGCAGTCGGCTTCATGTCCGAAGATTGCTCATCCGTTGCATTGCACAAAGATCGGAACACGCACGTCGCTTTTCCCGTTCGCCTCCCATCTTTCCTCAACTGGAGCAATAAGATGCGTCATTCCCCCGTCCGTCTCGCTACCGCCCTCATGCTCGTGGCGGGCCTCGCCACCGCCGGCTGCTCACGCGGATCCGTTGCGGGTGGCGCGATCGGCGGCGCGGCGGGGGCCGTGGCGGGCAAGGCGACCGGCCTCGGCACCACCGAAGGGGCGGTGATCGGCGGTACGGCCGGCGCGATCATCGGCGACTGATATTTTCGGCGGGGCTGGCGGTCTTCGCCTGCCCCGCCGGGCCGTTGCGCGCCGGCCCGGGCCATCCCATATCCATATGTGATGGCCATCCAGATCCGCACGTCGCTGGAGGAGCCCGAGACCGGGCAGTCCTTCATCCCTCACCGCCCGAAGCGGCCCGAGAAGGGGGAGGGCGGCAAGCCTTTCCGCCTCGTTTCCAATTACGAGCCGTCGGGCGACCAGCCGACCGCGATCGAGGAACTCGTTTCGCAGGCGGAGGCGGGCGAGCGGGATCAGGTGCTGCTTGGGGTCACCGGATCGGGCAAGACGTTCACGATGGCGCAGGTCGTCCAGCGAATGAACCGCCCCGCGCTGGTGCTGGCGCCGAACAAGATCCTCGCCGCGCAGCTCTACGGCGAATTCAAGGCGTTCTTTCCCGACAACGCCGTCGAGTTCTTCGTCAGCTATTACGATTATTACCAGCCAGAAGCCTATGTTCCCCGCTCCGACACCTATATCGAGAAGGAGTCGAGCATCAACGAGGCGATCGACCGGATGCGCCATTCGGCCACCCGATCGCTGCTAGAACGGGACGACGTGCTGATCGTCGCCTCGGTCTCCTGCCTCTACGGCATCGGTTCGGTCGAAACCTATTCGGCGATGATCTTCGACCTGAAGAAAGGCCAGACGGTCGACCAGCGCGAGATCGTGCGCAAGCTGGTGGCGCTGCAATATAAGCGCAACGATGCCGCCTTCGCGCGCGGCAATTTCCGGGTGCGCGGCGACAATCTGGAGATCTTCCCGTCGCACTACGACGACGCGGCGTGGCGTATCGCCTTCTTCGGCGACGAGATCGAGCAGATCACCGAGTTCGATCCGCTCACCGGCAAGACCACCGCCTCGCTCAACAGCGTGCGCGTCTATGCCAATTCGCATTACGTGACGCCGGGGCCGACGATGAAGCAGGCCGCCGAGGCGATTCGTTTCGAACTGGCCGAGCGGTTGAAGGAGCTGGTCGGCGAAGGCAAGCTGCTGGAGGCGCAGCGGCTGGAGCAGCGCACCAACTTCGATCTGGAGATGATCGCCGCCACCGGAAGCTGCGCCGGCATCGAGAATTACAGCCGCTTCCTCACCGGCCGGCTGCCCGGCGAACCGCCGCCATCACTGTTCGAATATCTGCCCGAGAACGCGCTGCTGTTCGTCGACGAGAGCCATCAGACGATCGGCCAGATCAACGGCATGGCGCGCGGCGACCACCGCCGCAAGATCACGCTCGCGGAATATGGCTTCCGCCTGCCCAGTTGCATCGACAACCGCCCGCTGCGTTTCAATGAGTGGGAGGCGATGCGCCCGCAAAGCGTGTTCGTGTCCGCCACCCCCGGCCCGTGGGAGATGGAGAAGACCGGCGGCGTCTTCGCCGAGCAGGTGATCCGCCCGACCGGCCTGATCGATCCGCCGGTGGAGGTGCGCCCGATCGACAGCCAGGTCGACGACCTCGTCTTCGAGTGCAAGGAGACCGCGAAAAAAGGCTATCGTGCGCTCGTCACCACGCTGACCAAGCGGATGGCTGAGGATCTGACCGAATATCTCCACGAGGCGGGGCTGAAGGTCCGCTACATGCACTCAGACGTCGAGACGCTGGAGCGCATCGAGCTGATCCGCGACTTGAGATTGGGCGTGTATGACGTGCTGGTCGGCATCAATCTGCTGCGCGAGGGGCTGGACATTCCCGAATGCGGCCTCGTCGCGATCCTTGATGCGGACAAGGAGGGATTCCTGCGTTCGGAAACCTCGCTGATCCAGACGATCGGTCGCGCGGCCCGCAACGTCGACGGGCGCGTTATCCTCTATGCCGACAGCATCACCGGATCGATGGAACGCGCCATGGCCGAGACGGAGCGGCGGCGCGAGAAGCAGCAGGCCTACAACCTCGAACACGGCATCACCCCTGCCACGATCAAGCGCAATATCGCCGACATCGTCAGCCATCTGTCGCAGGGCGATCAGGTGACGGTGGATACCGGGATCGAGGAACGCCCGCACATGGTGGGCCACAATCTGCGCGGCTATATCGAGGAGTTGGAAGGCCGGATGCGCGCCGCCGCCGCCGATCTGGAATTCGAGGAGGCCGGCCGCCTGCGCGACGAGATCCGCAAGCTGGAGCAAGAGGAACTCGGCCTGCCGCCGGAGGAGCATAAGGCCCCGGTGAAGGGCCATGCCATCAGCGGCAAGCCCGGCACGCGCACGACCCGCTATGGCAAGGCAAAGGCCGCGCGGGCGGAGAAGCGGGCGCGCGGCCGCGCCTGACGATCCGCCGGCCCGTGCGGCGGACGGCATGAGAGGAGCGG
>CAJYJW010000291.1 GCA_913775025.1 uncultured Sphingomonas sp.
CGATCGGCAACATCCCGCCTGCCGAAGCCGAGGAGCAATATTATGCGGCCGCGGACATCATCGATATGGCAGCATGACTCACAACCCAACGCCTCCGACAAACCCGGGGCGGTTCAATGTCCTTCTACAGCAGAGTGAAACAGCCCATGCGTGTCGCACCAATCAGCGACCGCCCGGGCGCGCGGGGTGACACCATGGCCGAGGCGGATCGGGTGAGGGGAAGGCCCGAGCAGCTTGCCGTCGGCGGTCTACCTGAAGTCAGAAGTTTCACGACGCGCTGCCGAGACGGCCTATCCATGCACAGGCTTTTCGCACCAGCCTCGACTATAAATTACCCGTCCAAACCAGCCTGAAACCGCTGCCGCCGCCGATGGAGGGAAAAGTGGAATATGCGTGCGGCGACCCGCTTTGCGGCACATCCTGAACCTCTCAGCCTTTAGAAATGCCGGAATAGTCACTTGGCAGACATAGGGGTTACCAGTGTCCTATCGGCCGAAGTTCATCAGTTTCGACTGCTACGGTACGCTCATTAATTTCGAGATGGGGCCGACCGCGCGACAGATCTACTCCGGTCGCGTGCCTGCCGAAAAGATCAGTGCTTTCCTGGCCAGCTTCAAGGCATACCGCCTTGATGAAGTTCTTGGTGACTTCAAGCCTTTCTTCGATGTGGTCGAGCGCTCTATCCAGCGGACCTGTAAGACATACGGGATCGAATATCGCGAAAGCGACGCCATGACGCTCTATAATGCGGTCCCGACGTGGCAGCCGCACCCCAATGTCGTGGAGACGCTGGAGAAGATCGCGCCGCATTACCCGCTGGTGATCCTGTCGAACTCGATGGTCGATCTTATCCCGTATAGCGTCGAGCATCTGAAGGCGCCGTTCCATGCGGTCTATACCGCGGAGGAGGCCAACGCCTACAAGCCGCGGGCGCAGGCCTTCGAATATATGTTCGATCGGTTGGGCTGCGGCCCGGCGGACATGATGCACTGCTCTTCGAGCTTCCGCTACGATCTGATGACCGCCTGCGATCTCGGCTTTATGGCCCCGACGCTGATCGAGCGCGGGCATGAGCCTTCAGCGGAGTATCCGGTCGAACGGGTGAGCGACGTACGCCAGATTACCACCCTGCTCGGCCTTTGAGACGCCTTAGCCCGCCAAGGACAGGCCGATGATGAACGCCACCGCAACCGATGCGGGCACCACCGCAACGCTATCGACCGTGCCGCCCGATCTCGATACGACGGCGGCCGCCGCATTGGCGCGCAGGCTGTACGGCATCGAGGCGACCGCCAAACTGCTCACCAGCGAGCGCGACCAGAATTTCCGCATGATCGCCGAAAGCGGGGAGAGCTGGCTGCTCAAGGTGAGCAATCCCTCGGAGCCCGACGATATCATCGAGCTGCAGACCGCAGCGCTTGATCACATCACCAGACATTCGCCGACAAGCCCGGTGCCGCGCGTGATCCGCACATTGGGGGGAGAGGACGGCTTCGACCTGACCCTTGGCGATGGGCGGCGCAGCAGGGTGCGGCTGCTGACCTATCTTGAGGGCGAGCCGGTACGGGGGACCCCGAGGACCCGCGCGCAACGCATTGGAATGGGAACAGCGCTCGCCGAACTGGATCTGGCGCTCGCCGGCTTCGATCATCCGGCGGCCTCGCACGACCTGCTGTGGAACATCGCACGCGCCGAGCGGCTTGCCCATCTGATCGACGAGGTCGCCGAGGGCGAACGCGCCGCGTTGTTGAGGCTGTTTATGGATCGATTCCGCGACGAGGTGATGCCGCGCCTGCCGTCCTTGCGCGCCCAGGTGATCCACAACGACTATCATCTGTTCAACGTGCTCGTCGGCAAAAACGAATGCCGCGTGACCGGCATCATCGACTTCGGCGACATGATACACGCCCCGCTGGTGGACGAGGTGGCGACCGCCGCCGCCTATCAGCTGCGTGGGACGGACGATCCGCTGGGTGCCGTGGCGGAGTTCGTCGCGGCCTACCACTCCGTCCTGCCGCTGACGGCGGCGGAGCAGGAGCTGGTCGCGGACCTGATGGCGACGCGGCACCTCATCACCGCCCTCATCACGGAATGGCGGGTCCGCCGCTATCCGGAAAACCGCACCTACATCCTGCGTCACAATCCTGAGGCGTGGGATGCACTATCCTTGATGGCAGACATGCCGCGCGATGCATTGCGCGACCGGCTACTGTCGCGCATCGTACACGGAGACCGGCCATGACCAGCACGATCGACCTCAATATGGTGAATGCCTACATCCCGGGGCGCGCCGATGTAGGCCCCGAGATGGCGGCGCAGATCGCGCGGCGCGATGCCCTGCTCGGCCCGGCGTATCGCCTGATGTACGAGCGACCGCTGCAATTCGTGCGTGGCGAAGGTGCCTGGCTGATCGATCCCCAAGGCCGCCGCTTCCTCGATATCTATAACAACGTGACCTCGCTTGGTCATTGCCACCCGGCGGTGGTGGAAGCGATCCGCCGTCAGGCCGGAACGCTCCAGACCAACACCCGCTACATTCACGACACTATCCTCGAACTGGCGGAGCGGCTGCTCGCATCGGTGCCGGGCACCGATCTCGCCCACCTGATGCTGACCTGCACCGGGAGCGAGGCGAACGATCTCGCCTATCGCATGGCCAAGGTGCGGACTGGCGGCACCGGCATCATCGTTACCGAAACCGCCTACCACGGCTTCACCGATGCGGTGTCGCAATTCTCGCCGTCGCTGGGCGCGGGCGTCGATCTCGGCGCGCATGTCCGCACCGTTCCGGCGCCGCGCCTGTATCATGCCGAGGGGGCGGATCTCGCCGCGCGCTTCACCCGCGATGTCGAGGTGGCGATCGCCGATCTGAAGCGGCACGGCATCAAGCCGGCGATGCTGATCGTGGATACGCTGTTCACCAGCGACGGCATCCTGCCGGATCCCGCCGGCTTCCTCACCGGCGCGGCGGATGCGATCCGCGCGGCGGGCGGGCTGTTCGTCGCCGACGAGGTGCAGCCGGGCTTCGGCCGTACCGGCGGCCAGATGTGGGGCTTTCAGCGTCACGGTCTCAAGCCCGACGTCGTCACCATCGGCAAGCCGATGGGCAACGGCCAGCCGATCGCCGGCCTAATGGCGACGCACGATGCGCTGGAACGGTTCGGGCAGGACTCGCGCTACTTCAACACGTTCGCCGGCAACACCGTCTCGTGCGCCGCGGCGCTCGCGGTGATGAAGACGATCGAGCGGGAGGATCTGATCGTGCGGGCCGACACCGTCGGAACCAAGCTGAACAAGGGGATTGCCGGATTGGCAAACAGGCATGAGGCGATCGGCGACGTGCGCGGCGTCGGGCTGTTCGTGGGCGTCGAACTCGTCGCCGACCGCGCCACCCGCGCGCCGGATCGCGCGCTCACCAGCCGCGTCGTCAACGCGATGCGGGATCGTGGCGTGCTGCTGAGCGCCTGCGCCATAGGTCACAACGTCCTCAAGATCCGGCCGCCGCTGATCCTGACGGAGGACCAGGTGGATCTCGTCGTAACGACGCTCGATGATGCTTTGATCGAGGCCGCCGGTCACGCGCTTGGGGCCGCGGCCTGATCGCCGATGCGCGCCGGCACCGCCCTTGACTGGATGGACTTCAAGATCCTCGCCAAGCTTCAGCGCGAGGGCCGTGCGTCCAATGTCGAGGTCGCCGACGCGGTCGGGCTTAGCCCCAGCCCGTGCCTCGCGCGGATCAAGCGACTGCAGAAAATCGGTATCATCACCGGCTATGGCGCGAACCTGTCGCTCGCGATGCTTGGCAAATACATTACCATCTTCGTCGAGATCACGATCGATCGGCATCATCGCCGCCATCTGCAACGCTTCGAGGATGTCGCCGAGCAGATGGCGGAGGTGCTGGAATGCTACAACGTCAGCGGCGGCTATGATTATCTCGTCAAGATCATCGCGCGCGACACCGATCATTTCCAGACGGTGATGGAAGGTCTGCTCGGCAGCGACGGCGGGATCAAGCGATTCAAAAGCTATATCGTGCTGCGCCAGCCGTTCCGCAAAACCGAATATCCGCTGCGCCTGCTGTTCGAGGAGTAGGAACAGGCGGACGCCACGTGACTAATCGCGCGGGCGGCCCAGCATCCGACTGATCGTGCGATCGCGCAGAATGAAATGATGGATGAGCGCCATGGCGATGTGCCCCGTGACGAGGATCGCAAGCGTCCACCCCAGCGGCCCGTGCAGCAGATCGGCGATGGCGATCACGCTTCCGATCTTCCGGCCCGTCGCCGGAACAAGATGCAGCCCCCACAAGACGAAACCCTTGCCCTCGGCATAAGCGCGAACGAGCCCGAGGGCAGGAATCGCGAACATCAGCGCATAGAGCATCGCATGCACCGCATGGGCGAGACGGCCGGGCAAGCCGGCCTCGGCCGGCGGACGGCGGCGGCGGTTGACGAGCGCCCAGATTGCACGGGGCAAGACCAGTAGCAATACCATGACGCCCACCGCCGTATGCGACGGCCCGAAGCGCGCCGCCTCGCGCATCACATCCTCGCTTAGAACGCGCCAGCCGGACACCATCAGGCTTTGCCAAAGGAGCAGATAAGCGAGGATCCAGTGGAACGCGCGGCTGACCGGCCCGTAACGGGTCGGGGTGTCGCCCAGCTGATCGCGCCGATACCCGCCCGAACCATCCCCCTCGCTCGCGGCGATGCGGATTGTCACAGCGCGACGCTCGCGGTCACGCGCATGCCGACCGCAAGCGCATCGGCCAGCGATGGATCGAGCCCGGGGTTGACGACATAGTGCATGTCGGG
The DNA here is from genome assembly GCA_913775025.1 of uncultured Sphingomonas sp. Classification (GTDB taxonomy): domain Bacteria; phylum Pseudomonadota; class Alphaproteobacteria; order Sphingomonadales; family Sphingomonadaceae; genus Alterirhizorhabdus. Next base: position 4,818 of record CAJYJW010000291.1, read on the forward strand.
CTGTGCGCTAAGCCACCCGGTCAACTTGAAGCGGTGGGTCAGTTCTAGCACCATCTCCCCCCGGTCCGCCTCCCCGATGTTCGCCCGGGACAGGCGGCGGGTCGCCCTGCTCGCCCCTGCATAGGTCAGGGCGATGCCGGTTTCGTCTTCAGTTCGAGAGGGGATCAGCCCGCGCCAGCTGAAACCGCCCGAGTAGAAGCTGCTGAACTGGTTCACCCGCCCATCCGCCGCCCCGACCCGGAAGAAGCCGCGAAGGCCGCGTTTCTCGGTGCCGGCAAGCTGCGCCTCACCGCGAACATAAGCGCCCTTGCTGTTCGCGCGGCGGGCCTCGGGTGCGCTGACGCCCTCATCGAAGCGGTGCTTGCTTGATGCGGTGTAGCCCCAGGCGCCGGCGAGAAGCCGCACGCTGCCGAAGGTCGCATCCACCTCGGTGATCAGCAGCGCGCCCTCGCCCTTGCCCAACCGCAGACGCATGCGGCGCGGCCGATCCGGATGGTTAGGCGTACCGTCGAGAACCGCGACGCGAACGCGCAGCGGATCGTTCACCCGCCACTCGCCGCGCACGCCAAGTGACGTCGAGGGATAGGTCGACGGTCCGTTGCGGCCCGACTGCGCGAAATCGGTACCCATGCCGAAGGCGCCGTGCACGAACAGCAGCGAGGCTGCGAGCACGTCGAACTCGCTGTTGGTATCATAGAGGCCTGCCTTGACCGACCAGCGATCCCCCTCGCCGCGATGCTCTATCCACGCCTGATACAGGCGCGTGATCTGTGTTCCGGTTTCGATGCCCGATACGATCTGCGCATCGCCGAACAGATCGGCGCTGAATCCGCCGCCGTTGTTGTGGAAGGCGTGAACCAGCGCGGTGGTGCGCCGGATACCGAACAGATCATCAAGATCGGCGCTGGCGACGATATCCAGATTGTCGACGTATCGCGTGCCGCGGCGCTTTCCACCCGATACGTTGGAGAGGATGTCGGCGTTATAGGCGATTTCCAGCGTCAGCGGGTCGCGCGCATCGACGGTTTCGACTTCGACGTTGGCGGTGGTGCGCTCCGCCTGCGGAGGCTCGATCGCCGGGCCTGGATCGACGACGGAAAGAACGGCCGCAAGAATAGCCGCCTCTAACGCCAAGTCCCCCTCCTCTTATCGCCGATAAGGACATTATCCACCGGCTGTGCAGAGAGTGATGCCGTTTGCAGAGGCGGCGGCGCATATTATGCTATAGCCGGGCACATGTTCGGAGATGGCGCCGTCAGAACTCCGCGACCTTCCCCCAGGCTGACTTGCTGAACCGGCTTGGATGGTAAGGTTTGGGATCGACGAGGGGCGTCGCGCCGCTGACCATATCCGCGATCATGTGGCCCGCACCCGGCCCGATGCCGAAACCGTGGCCGCTGAAGCCGGCGGCGAGGACGAGGCCGGGCAGGCTCTCGATCTCGCCGATGCCGGGTACGCCGTCTGGCGTACTGTCGACATAGCCGGCCCATTTATGGGTGATCGGGCGCGTGGCAAGCTCGGGCATCAGGCTGTCGGCGCGCTCGCGGAGCAACCGTACGGCGCGTGGATCGGGTGTGGGATCGAGGATACGCATATGCTCCATCGGCGTCGGCCGATCGAGCCGCCAGCGGCTGAGCGTCTCGTGCCCGCTGCGCACCCCCTCGAGCCCGCCGGGCGCGAGCTTGCGCCAGCGGCGCAGGAACATCGGCAGGAACTGAGTGGAAAAGCGGAAGAATTGCGGCGTCGGATCGACCCGGCCGTAACCGCTGATCGAAAGATTATAGGCGCCGTCAGTCCGCCGCGTCATCGAGATCTTGTCGGTATGGATCGCCGGGGGAATATGCTGGTTGTCGCCCGGCGCGATTCTGACGGCGCTCTGACGGATCGTCGCCTGCGGGAAGCGGATGCCATATTGGTGGCAGAAGGAAGATGCCCAGGCGCCGGCCGCCAGCACCGCCGAGCGGGTGCGGATCGGCCCATGCTCGGTGATCACGCCGGAAAGCCGACCGCCTTCGGTTTCCAGCCCGCGTACGGCACAATTCTGATGCACCGTGCCGCCCGCCTTCATGATCGCGCGCGCGACCGCTGGCGCCGCCAGCGACGGATCGGCCGAACCGTCGGTAGGCGAGTAAACGCCGCCGCGCCAGCTTCGCCCGGTCGCGCGGCCGCGCTCGGCGGTCTGCTCGGTCGTCAGCATATAGGTTTCGACGCCCACCTCGCCGGCGAAGACGCCCCATTTCGCCCAGGTCGCGATTTCCTCCTCATTATCGCTGAGATAAAGTAGACCGCAGCGGTTGAAACCGGTCTCCTCGCCGGTCTCGGCGGTGAACTGCTCCCATAGATCGAGAGACTTGGTCGCCATGGGCAGCTCGCGCGCGTCGCGATTCTGCTGCCGGCACCAGCCCCAGTTTCGGCTCGACTGCTCTGCGCCGATCAGCCCCTTTTCGATCAGCGCGACCTTAACGCCGCGCTTGGCGAGATAATATGCCGTGAAGCAGCCAATGATGCCCCCGCCGATGATGACGACGTCCGCCTCGGCGGGCAGCGCGGGCGAGGAGGCAACCAGATTGAGCGGTGCGGGCATTGCAGAAGGCTCCGGAAATTGGGGGAGGCCGACGACGCGGTCAGTAGCCGACGATCGCTTTGGTCTCGAGATATTCCTCGAAACCATGAATACCGTATTCGCGGCCGTTGCCGGACATTTTATATCCGCCGAACGGCGCGTGTGCGCTCCATGCAGGGGAATTGATGTGGACCTGCCCGGCGCGGATGCGACGTGCCGCGCTCCGTGCGCGCTCGTGATCGCCGGACTGGACGTGCGCGCCGAGCCCGTAGACCGTGTCGTTGGCGATCGCGATCGCCTCCTCCTCATCGCGATAGGGCTGAATGCAGATCACCGGGCCGAATATCTCCTCTTGCGCGATGCGCATCCGGGGCGTCACATCGGAAAAGATCGTCGGCTTGACGTAGAAGCCGCGATTGAAGCCGTAAGGCCGGCCCGGTCCGCCGCAGATCAGCTTTGCGCCTTCCGCCTGCCCCGCCTCGATCATCATCTGCACGCGAGCAAATTGCGCGGCGTTGGCGATGGGTCCGAGCACCGTCGCCTCATCCAGTGGATCGCCGACGACGATGGCGTTCGCCGCCTCGGCTGCTAGCGCCTCCACTTCCGCGAGGCGCGCGGCGGGCACGACCATCCGCGTCGGGGCGCTGCAGGACTGGCCGACGTTGCGCATGCCCGTTAAAACGGCGCGCGGCACCGCATTGGTGAAATCAGCATCCTCAAGGAACAGGTTCGGAGATTTGCCGCCAAGTTCCTGCACCACCCGCTTCACGCTGACCGCCGCCGCCTGCGCGACGAGCACACCGGCGCGGGTGGAGCCGGTGATTGAGATCATATCGACCTCGGGGTGCGAGGAGAGCGCCGCGCCCACGGTTTCGCCGCTACCGCTCACTAGGTTGAACACCCCCGGCGGCGCCCCGGCCTCATGCACCGCCTCTGCAAAGAGAAGCGCGCTGAACGGCGAGAGTTCGCTCGGCTTTAGCACCACGGGGCAGCCCGCGGCGAGCGCGGGCGCGACCTTCGCGGTGATTTGATAAAGCGGCCAGTTCCATGGCGTGATGAGCGCGCAGACCCCAATCGGCTCCTTGGCGACGGCGAAGCCGGCCTCCTCCCGGATAAAGGCATAGCGCCCCAGCACCTCGGCTGCGGCGCGGACATGCGCGATGCCGAACGGCACCTGTGACGCACGGGAAAAGCCGATCGCGGCGCCCATCTCGGCAGTGATCGCTTGTGCGAACGCCTCGGCGCGCGCCTCGATCAGGTCGGCTATCCGAGTGAGCAGCGCTACGCGATCGGCGACGGGGCTCCGGGCGAAACCGGCGAAAGCGCGTCGGGCGGCCGCAACGGCAAGCTCGACGTCGGCGGCCGATCCCATCGCAATCTCGCCGATCGTGCTTTCGGTGGCCGGATTAATCACCGCGACCCGCGCTGCCCCGGCGCGATCCCGCCAGGCGCCATCGATATAGAAACGGGTCGCGTTCTCGAAATCCATCGCCCACCTTTTGCGGCACGGGCGATCGGCGGTCGTCACCCCTGCCTGCTCTCTAGCGCATCGGTGATGGCAGCCACTTCTGAAAATCATCGCGGGGCAGGCGGTTGCTGCCGTTTGGTCGGGCGTTATCGGGATAGATGCTAGGCTCAGCGGGGCAAGGACGCCGGGTTCCCCCACTCCCGCCCCCCAGCATGGTGAGTATCAAGGCGGCGACGCTGCAGCCTATCGCCGCCCAACGCGGGGGCGCGAGCCGCTCTTCGCACACCACCAGCTCGGCAAGCCGTCCGATCATCAGATCGCTGCACAGGAGCACGCCGAAGATGCGTCGAGAAAGTCGCCCAGCGCGATCATCTCCAGAAAATTGAGCATCGCGCCGGAAAAGACGGCGACGAACAGGCCGAACCCGAACGCGTGCGGTGCCAGCAGCGCCCCCCCCATGCCGAAGGGCAGCACCACCAGCGCCGCGACCGCAAGCCCGACCGATACGGAGATGGCCGCCGACAAGTTTGCCACCGTCTTGCTGAAGACGATGTATGGCACTCGGGACACGTCGGCGCAAAGCGCTAAGCCCACGCCGCTCAGATCCGACATCGTCAGTCGCTCTACAGACTGGTGCTCGCGAATATCGGCGACGACGACGAAGCGCTGAACTTGATGCTGGAAACCCTTGCTTCCGCCCATCGCACATTCGCGCGATACGATCCGGCGCGGTCCGTGCGCGGCTGGCCTGCGGCAATAGGTTTGGCAAGTATCGTGCCTGGACGCCGCGGCGTACGGTACGGCGGCTGTTCCAAGTGGCGCGGCCGATCGACGAGGCGCATGACGCGCCGAGGCAGGATGTCGTCCCCCACATCATCAATGAGCTGAACGAGGAAACCTAGCTCCATTGGCACCGCCTGTTGGCGCCGATGCAGTATGACGGCGTGCCCGACATCACCTTTCCCAGCATTCTTGCGCGTTCGACTTTCGAATATTGCTTCCCTAGTGCGCCACCCTCGCACCCCGCGCCGGCATGGCGGCGCCCTGCCCCCGCTCCGTACGCCCCACTGGCGACGATGACGGACATGGGCATGGGCGACACGAAGCGCGGCGACGATATGGGCGGCATGGACATGTCGATGCGCAACTTCGATAACGCGCCTCCGATCAGCGGAGCACATGGTGCAGGTGGCCCCCGCCACGGCGGACGATACGACCGACGAGGCGGAGAAGGTCGGCACCGATCTGGAGCCCGGCTTCTCGCCCCCCCCCCCCACCGACCGCTATGCCGATCGCAAATGGTCCCCAACCGCTGGGACGGTGAAGATTGGTGGGGCGGCAACATCTTCCGCTGACGATCAAAAGCGAAGACGAAAGGCACGTTCGGCGACGCGGAGGAGGCAGAGATCCAGGCGCTCCGTGCGCGTGCGCAATGTTATTGGAATTTGCAGGCCGGCGTCCGCCAGAATCTCGACCCCGACCCGAAACACACCTGTGCCACCATCGGCATCGAAGGCCTCGCACCTCATTGATTCGTGGTGGAGAGCGCGCTTTTCCTTTCGAACAAGGGGAGCCCCGGGCCGGGTTAATGCCTCAGTGGATCTGCGCCCGCGCTACGAGGTGAAGCGCGAATTCTGGCCTTGCGTGGGCACCAATTGGGAGCGGAAGTTCGGTCGCGCCGCGCGTTACGCCTCCGCCGGGGCTAGGATCGCGGATCGGCGCGGCTCGCGGTGGGCAGGCGCGCCTGGTTCTGATCCGTATGGGTCAGACTGGTCCCACGGATACGCGAGAACGGTTTCCCACCACAGCAGAGCACACGGCATTTCATGCGTTGCGCTTCATCAAATCGAAACATTGCGACTGGGAAGCCAGTCGAGACAGCCGCAAATGCCAATCCGCGCCACTCATACTCAAGTTATTACGGAAGGCGACATCCACGTACCCACCCGGAGAGGCGGGGTGTAGATCGCAGCAGGGGAACCGCTACCGCAGCGATTTGGAAGGGGGCAGATAATGGCGCATATCTCGACGAAGTTCCTTATGCTTGCAGGCGCAGCCTGCATCACGGCAGCCGCGCCGGCCTTCGCGGCGGACAAGGCGCCCGAACAACTGGCCGCGCTGGACATGCAGAGTGCAGGTGCGGCGGTACCCGGCGAGGATGGGCCATATGCCTCGAACGACTCCCGCGACATCGTCGTCACCGGAACGATCCAGGCCTATCGCGGCAACGTGCCTCTTAAGGAGCTGCCGCAGGCGACGCAGGTGCTTTCTGTCGCGACGCTCCAACAGCTTAACATCACCCGACTGGATAGCGCGCTCGATCTTTCCGCCAGCGTCTCGCGGCAGAACGCGTTCGGCGGCCTGTTCGACAGCTTCGCGATCCGCGGCTTCGTCGGCAACCCCGATCTGCCCTCGGGTTTCCTCATCAACGGCTTTGCCGGCGCGCGCGGCTACGGCGGCCCACGCGATACATCTAGCGTCGAGGCGATCGAGATCCTTCGCGGACCGACTTCGGCCCTGTTCGGTCGCGGCGAACCGGGCGGCACCGTCAACATCGTCACCAAAAAGCCGACGACGCGCGAAGCGTTCGGCTACATCAGCGGCAGCATCGGCCGTTTCAATACCTATCGCGGCGAAGGCGATTACAACCTGCCGATCAGCGACAGTCTGGCCGCGCGCATCACCGGCGCGTACGAGCAGGGCGACAGCTATCGCGACACGATCAACTATTCGAAATATGCGATAACGCCGAGCCTGCTGTTCCAGTCCGGCCCGCTCACCGTCAATGCCGAGCTTGAATATACGAGGCAGAAGATCCCGTTCGATCGCGGCGTGATCGCGCTTTTCGGCGACCCCCGGGCGCTGCCGCGCTCGCGCTTCCTCGGCGAGCCGGAAGATGGACCCAACCGTACGAAGAACATCGGCCCGCAGTTGCAGGCGCAATATGTACTGGGCGGAGACTGGAAAATCCTGGGCGGCGTCGCCTATCGCTTCACCGAGCTTAAGGGCTTCGGCGAGGATCCGGAATTCGGCGCGGCGCGCAATCCCTTGTTCGTCAACGGAGGGATCACCGGCGGCTTCACCTCGCGCCGCCGCATCTACCGCCTGACCCGCGGCAAGGACTTCATCCCGCGCGCCGAGGTTTCCGGCAGCATCATGACCGGCGGCATCAAGCACAACCTGCTGCTGGGCGCCGATTACGAGTGGTTCAAGCTCGACGTTCTGCAAACCCGTTTCCGGGCGCCGAACCTCACCGCCGCCGACCGCGCCGCCTTCGCCAGCGGCAATCCGTCGCGCGCGCTGCTCCTCAAGTATAACGCGATCAACGTGAACAACCCCGCCTATTTCACGGCGGCCGAACTCGCCTCCCTCACCGGAACGCCCTTCCAGAACCGCACGGAGACTGCGAAGGCCTACGGCATTTACTTCCGCGACCGGATCGAGCTGACCGACTGGCTCTCGTTGCAGGGCGGCATCCGCTATGACGATTATCGGCAGGATGTCGATAACCGCATTTCGAACGTCCCGACGCAGCAGCACGTGACCAAGTGGAGCCCGACGGCCGGCGTCAGCGTAAAGCCCAGCGAGCACGTGACCTTTTACGGCAGCTATTCGCGCGGCTTCCGGGCCAATACCGGTGTCAACTTCCGCAATCAGGCGTTTCGGCCCGAGACGACCGAGTCCTACGAAGTCGGCACCAAGTTCGACGTGATCGGCAAGACGCTGACGGGCACCGTCGCGCTCTTCAAGATGAAGAAGTCGAATCTGTTAACCTCTGATCCGGTCAACGCAGGCTTCACCATCGATGTGGGCAAGGCGGACAGCAAGGGGCTCGAAATCGATCTCAACGCCAAGCTGCCCGAGGGCCTGAACGTCATCGTCTCCTACGCCTATGTCGACGCCAAGATCGCAACCGACATTCTCGATCCCGATTTTGGTCGTTCCATCCTGGCCGGGGATCCGCTCATCAACATTCCAAAGAACAGCGTGAGCGTGCTGGCCTCAAAGGACTTCGAGATCGGCGATCGAACGCTGACGCTGGGCGGCGACATCAAATATGTCGACAAGCGGCTTGGCGAGACGGGCACACGATACTTCATCCCGGATTACACGCTTGTCCGCCTCTTCGGCTCGTTCGATCTCACGCGGCACCTCACGCTTTCTGGCGAGGTCAGCAACGTCTTCAACACCTACTATATTCCGAACAGCTACGCCGCGCTCTGGACCTACCCCGGCGCGCCGCGGACTTGGTCCGCGAAGATCAAGTACCGGTTCTGAGAGGTCGCCGCCGGCACGATCCCATTCGGATCGTGCCGGCGGCGGCGCACCCAGCGTGAATGACGCGGCAGGCGGCGCGACGGCCTCGCTTTCCGGAGAACAAAGGAGTGGTCGAATGGCGAAGATGAAGGCACTGGCATGGTCCGCGGTGGTGGCGGGCGGCATGCTCGTTCCCGCGCTCGCGGCTGACGCGCACGGCATATGGTTCGCGCAGCGCGCCAAGCAGATCGCGGTGATTTACGGCATCGGCGCCGATGACCTCGAGGCGGTCAAGCGCCAACCCAATATGGAGAGCGTTCAGGCGTGGGATTCCGACCTTAACCCGATCGGCGCACAGTTGCGCACTGCCGGTTCGCTGGTGATCGTCGATACCGATGCGCCGGCGGCGCTGGTCAGCGCGGTTCTGCAGAACGGAACCTGGTCGAAGCTTCCCGACGGCGAGTTCGTCAAGAAGCCCAAGGACGAGGTACCGAATTCGGTCAAGAGCGAGACGACCATCAAATATGCCGTCTCGATCCAGGCGCCTCTCACCAAACCGATCCCGCTGATCCCGGCGCAACTGCTCCAGATCACGCCGACCGGCGCGATCCCCACGATGCTGGGCAAGCCGCTTACCTATCGCGTGACCTTCAAGGGCAGGCCTGTCGCCGGCGCGGAGGTGATCAACGACATGATCAACGATCCCGATGCCAAGCAGGTAGCAACCAGAGCGGACGGCACGGTCACGCTGCCAGTGCGGAACCAGGGTCTCAACGTGATCCGCGCCGTCTATGTCTCGCCGACGGACAATCCGAAGAAGATCGATCGGTACGAGCATACCGCGACGCTGGCGTTCACCCTGCCGCACGCGCCGGAGGAGTAAGACCCGTATTGCCCTCGCGATGAAGACAACGGGCATCGCGAGGCGACGGCTCGTTCAAGCTGAAGAGGTTGTCATGAAAATCAGGTTTCTCGTCGCGGCCCTGGCCGCAGCCGCCGCCCCCGCCCTCGCCCATGGCGACGACAAGCCGCGTCATGGCGGTCAGGTCGTCGAGGTCGGGGATACGGTGTTCGAGATGGTCCGCGCGCCGGCAGGCGTCTCGCTGTATGTGATGGAGGATGGCGACGAGGTGCCGTCGGCCGGCATGACCGGCAAGCTGATCGTCACCGCCGGCGCCAAGAAAAGCGAGATCGCGCTCATGCCGGTCGGCAAGAACCAGTTCACGGCCAAGGGCGCCAAGATCGCGCCCGGCTCACGCGTTGGCGTGCTGCTGATAAACAATAAGACGCAGGCGCGTCAGACAGCGCAGTTCGCGATTAAATGACCCCCCTGCGCCGCGCGGCATTATCGCTTCTGGGGCTGGCGCTCGCGGTCAGCCTCCACGGGGCCGCCGCGGCGCACGGCGTGGCCGAGGGGGACAAAGCTTTCATCCAGAACAATCCGGGGATGAACATCATCCCCTACCTCTATCTCGGCGCCAAGCACATGGTGACGGGATATGATCACTTGCTCTTTCTGTTCGGGGTGATCTTCTTTTTGTACCGATTGAAGGACGTGGGCACCTACGTCACGCTCTTCGCCATCGGCCACAGCACCACGCTGATGGCCGGCGTATTCTTCAACATCCACGCCAACCCGTTCCTTGTCGATGCGGTCATCGGCCTGTCGGTCGTCTACAAGGCGCTCGACAATCTGGGCGCCTTTCCCACGCTGATCGGGTTTCAGCCGAACCAGAAAGCCGCGGTGCTGATCTTCGGGCTCTTCCACGGTTTCGGCCTCGCCACCAAGCTGCAGGATCTGATCGCCTCACGCGAGGGGCTCATCCCCAACCTCGTCAGTTTCAATATTGGCGTCGAGATGGGCCAGTTCATGGCGCTGAGCGTCATTCTGATCCTGATGACTCTGTGGCGCCGCTCGCCCACGTTCACCCGCAACGTCGTCGTCGCCAACGCCGCGTTGATGTGCGCGGGCATCGTGCTGACCGGCTACCAGCTGACCGGCTTTTTCACGGAGCAAGCTGTATGACCGCCGCCACTGCTACCACCCCCTATCAGGCCCCGCCGAAGACGCTGGCGCGCGCCTCGATCGCCGCGTTTGCCGCGGGTACTGCGATCCTCATATTGTTCGTGCTGCCCGCCGAATATGCGATCGACCCGACCGGCGTTGGTCGCGCGCTCGGCCTTACCCGCATGGCGGCAGGCGAGGATGCCGCTGTCGAGGCGCCGGCGCCCGCCGGGCCGGCACCCGTCCCCGCCGCCTTCGCCGTGCCGGCGCAGACGCAGGCGAACATCGCGCGCGCCACGCCCTTCCGCCAGGACGAGAAGACGGTGACGCTCGCGCCCGGCAAAGGCATCGAGGTGAAGGCGCGGATGAAAGCCGGCGACAGCTTCAACTATCGCTGGACTGCGACCGGCCCGGTGCGTGCCGACATGCATGGCGAGCCGACCGGCGGCAAGGAAGACGAATTCACCGATTACTGGAAGCAGAAGGACATCGCTTCCTCGCAAGGCGCCTTCACCGCGCCCTTCGCCGGCACGCATGGCTGGTATTGGAAGAATCGCGAGGACATGCCGATTACCGTCACCGTCAGGCTCGACGGCTTTTATCAGGACATATTCGTTCGCGAATAATCCGGCCGTTCATGCTCCCGTCATGCCGGACATGGACGGGAAACCCGAAACTGCACCAACAGGCGAGGCGCGACCGGTGGGCCTCGCCTTGGGCAAGGCCCTGGCATTAGCAGGTCAATAGCCCCGACGGCGATCGACCACGCCGATCATCGGCTCACCCGATCGATGCCGCCGCAGGTTTGCGAGCAGCGCGCGTCCCGCACCTTCCACATCGGTCGCGGCAGCGGCATGGGGGGTAAGCACGACCTTGGGATGGGTCCATAGCGGATCGCCCGCGGGCAGAGGCTCCACCGGCGTCACGTCGAGCACCGCACGCGACAGCTGGCCGGAGTCGAGCGCCGCGATCAGGGCTTCGGGGTCGAGGTGCCCACCGCGCCCCGCGTTGACGATGGCCGCGCCGCGTGGCAGCCCGGCGAACAGGTCGGCACCTAAAATCCCGCGCGTCTCGTCGGTGAGTGGCAACAGGCAGACGAGGATGTCGGTGGTCGAGAGAAAGGCGTTGAGTCCCTCGTCACCGTGGTAGCAGGCAACCCCCG
>CAJYJW010000292.1 GCA_913775025.1 uncultured Sphingomonas sp.
GCTGATCGCGCCGAAGCTGGCGGACCTGCCCGAGATCGAAAGCGCGGAGATGGCCGGGCCCGGCTTCATCAACGTGCGGCTGACGGCGGATGCCTGGGTAGAGGAGTTGCGCGCCATTCTGCGCGACGCTGGCGATTATGGGCGGCTGACAGTCGGGCAGGGGCGGCGCGTCAATGTCGAATATGTGTCCGCCAACCCCACCGGGCCGATGCACATGGGCCATTGCCGGGGCGCGGTGGTGGGCGATGCGCTGGCAAGCGTGCTGGAATATGCCGGCTATGCGGTGACACGCGAATATTATGTCAACGATGCCGGCAGCCAGGTCGATACGCTCGCCCGGTCCGCCCACCTGCGCTACCGCGAGGCGCTGGGCGAGACGGTGACGATCCCCGAAGGGTTGTACCCGGGTGACTATCTCGTGCCGATCGGCCGGATGCTGGCTAAGGATTATGGTGATCGCTATGTCACCGCGCCCGAGGCGGACTGGCTGGAGCTGTTCCGGACACGCACGGTGGCGGCGATGATGGATCTGATCCGCGCCGATCTCGCACTGCTCGGTATCCATCACGACGTCTTCTCCTCGGAGGCCGAGGTGCAGGCGGCTGGCCGCGTGACGGCGGCGCTCGATCGGCTGCGGGCGGACGGGCTGGTGTATCAGGGTACGCTCGAGCCGCCGAAGGGCGAACTGCCGGAGGACTGGGAACCGGTGGAGATGACCCTCTTCCGCGCCACCGCCTTCGGTGATGACAGCGATCGTCCGGTGGCCAAGGCGGATGGCAGCCTCACCTATTTCGGCACCGATCTCGCCTATCACGCGCAGAAGGCGGAGGATGCCGACGAGCTGATCGATATATGGGGCGCGGATCATGCCGGCACCGTCAAGCGCATCCAGGCGGCGGTGAAGGCGCTGACCGCCGGGCAGGACGGGATAGGCAAGCCCTTCGACGTCAAGCTGGTGCAGATGGTGCGGCTGCTGCGCGGCGGCGAGCCGATGAAGATGAGCAAGCGCGCGGGCAATTTCGTGACGCTGGCCGATGTGGTGAACGAGGTCGGCAAGGATGTCGTCCGTTTCACGATGCTCACGCGCAAGGCCGATGCGCAGATGGACTTCGATTTCGCCAAGGTGGTGGAGGCATCGAAGGACAATCCGGTTTTCTACGTGCAATATGCCCATGCTCGTATCTGTTCGCTGCATCGCAAGGCGGTCGAGGCCGGGATGGCGCTGCCCCAGCCGGACCTGAGCCTCCTCGACGCGGACGAGATGGCGCTGGTGAAGCTGGCGGCGCAATTTCCCCGCATCGTGGAAGGGGCGGCGGCGAATCGGGAACCGCACCGCATCGCTTTCTACCTCGGCGATCTCGCGGCGGCGTTCCACGCCGGCTGGAATCGCGGCAATGACGATCCGTCGCGGCGGTTTCTGATGGTGAACGACGCCGCGATCACCGCCGCGCGGCTGGCCTTGGCCGATTCGATAGGGCAGATTATCCGCAATGGTCTGGCCATCATGGGCGTGGCGGCGGCCGAGGAGATGAACTGATGGCGGGCGGCGAGGGCGTACGGATCGGGGGCGACGTGGTGGCCGACGGGGATCGGCTGCCCTGGCTCGAGCCGGTCGACAATGAGGCGGCGGAGGCGGGCGTCGGTGCGCCCAAGCTGATCGCCGCCGTGGTAGTGGCGCTGCTGGCGATCGGCCTCGTCATCGGCGGCATCTTCTGGCTGCGTGAGCGGAGCATGATGGCGGACGGCTCGGGCGACCTCATCGCCGCCCCCGCCGGTGATTATAAGGTCGCCCCGCGCGATCCGGGCGGCATGGCCGTGGAGGGTGAGGGCGACGCCGCCTACGCCGCCAGCCAGGGTGTGCCGGTGGATGCCGCGATCGATATCTCGCGTCGCCCCGAGGCCCCCGTGGCGGTCGCACGCGGTGCCGCGCCGGGCGCCGCCGCCCAGCCTGCTCCCGTCGCGGCGGCGGCTCCGGTTCCCGCACCGCCACCGGCCAAAGCCGCCGAGCTGGCGCAGGCGGTTCCGCCGAAGCCCGCGACCCCACCCGCCGCGAAGCCGCCGACCGAGCCGGTGCCGGCCAAGGGGCCGGCGGTGCAGTTGGGTGCGTTCGGCAGCGAGGCATCCGCGCAGGCCGCATGGCGTGATCTGGCGGGGCGCTTTCCCCTGCTGAGTGGCTTAGGCCATAGCGTTACGTTGGCCGAGGTCGGCGGCAAGAAGCTCTATCGGCTCCGCGCGGCGGCCGGCAGCCGCACGCAGGCCGGCACGGTATGCCGCGCCTTGACCCGCGCCAAGGAGCCTTGCGCGGTCGTCGGCTGATCGGCATCGGCTTTCGCGGCGGGCGACCTTCCGATAGGGTCGCCCGCCGCCAACCGGAGCCTAGCGAGACGTGACACCCCTGTTCCTCGGCCTCGCCGGCCCAATCCTGACGGCTGACGAGCGTGCGCTGTTCAGTCGGATCGATCCGGCCGGTTATATCCTGTTCCGCCGCAATTGCGTGAACCGCGATCAGATGCGCGCGCTGACCGCCAGCCTGCGCGATCTTTCCGGGCGCGATGACGTGCCGATCCTGATTGATCAGGAGGGCGGACGCGTGGCGCGCATGGCGCCGCCGGAATGGCCGGCACTACCCACCGCCGAAACCTTCGATCGCCTCTACGATATCGCCCCGATGACGGCGATCGAGGCGGCGCGCGCGAACGCGCAGGCGATTGCTGCGATGTTGCGGGAGGTCGGCGTCAATGTCGATTGCCTGCCGCTGCTCGACGTACGCGATCCGGCGGGTCACGACATCATCGGTGATCGCGCTTTTGGATCGGAGCCGATGCGCGTCGCCGCTCTGGGACGAGCGACGATCGAAGGCCTGCGGGATGGCGGCGTCGTTGGCGTCGTCAAGCATATTCCCGGCCATGGCCGCGCCTCCGCCGATAGTCATATCGAACTGCCGGTCGTGGATGCCGATGCCGCCGCCCTCGAACGCGATCTCGCACCTTTCGCGGCTTTGGCCGACGCGCCGATGGGGATGACCGCCCATGTCGTCTATCCCGCATGGGATGCCGAGGCCTGCGCGAGCCTCTCCGCCACCGTGATCGCCGGCATTATCCGTAAGCGCATTGGCTTCGACGGCCTGCTGATGTCGGACGATCTTGGGATGCAAGCCCTTGCCGGCGATTTCGGCGCGCGCGCGTCCGGCGTGCTGGCGGCGGGGTGCGATATCGCGCTGCATTGCTCCGGTGATATTAAGGAAATGTGTGCCGTCGCCGACGCGGTCGGGGAGATCAGCGTGGCGGCGCGCGAGCGCCTCGATCGGGCCATGGCGACGATCATGTCGTCGGCGGAACGGCCCGATCTGGCGGAAGCGGTTGCGCGGCGCGATGCGCTGATCGCCCATGCGATGGCGGCCTGATCGCCGACGTGGCGGACGGCGTTACGGATACGCTGACCCTCGCACTCGACGGGTGGGAGGGGCCGCTTGCCTTGCTGCTCGACCTCGCCCGCGCGCAGAAGGTGGACCTTCGCGAGATCTCGATCCTGTCCCTCGTCGATCAGTATCTACGCTATATCGCGCAGGCCCGCGCGCTCCAGCTGGAGATTGCGGCTGATTATCTGGTGATGGCGGCATGGCTCGCCTACCTCAAATCCTGCCTGCTGCTTCCGGCCGAGCCCGAGGCCGATCCCTCTCCCGAGGAGATGGCGTTACGCCTGCAATTGCGGCTTCAGCGGCTTGATGCGATGCGGGAGGCAGGCGCGCGGCTGATGGCGCGCGACAGGCTTGGCCGCGATGTCTTTCCACGCGGCGCGGCGGAAGGGCTCCGCCTTATCCGCCGTCCGCATTGGCAGGCGGACGTGTACGATCTGATCGCCGGCTATGGCGCCGTGCGGGCGCGCGCGTCCAGATCCGTTCACCGCATATCGCGTCGTCCGGTAATGAGCCTTGAGGAGGCGATACGCCGGATCGAGGCGTTGATCGGCGGGCAGATCGACTGGTCAGCCCTGGAGGCGTTCCTGCCTCAGGGGGATGATCCCGAGTATCGACGATCGGCCCTCGCCTCCAGTTTCGTCGCCGCGCTGGAACTGGCCCGTCGCGGCACGGTGGAACTGGCGCAAGCCGGCGCGTTCGCTCCGCTGATGATCCGTGCCGCGTGAGCGAACCGGACGAACTGGGTCGCGCGATCGAGGCGGCGCTGTTCGCGGCCGAGACGCCGATGACCGTCGGCGAGATCGCCACGGCGATCGGCATACGCGGTGGCGTAGCAACGGCCCTCACAAGGGTTGCGGCATCCTACGCCGGGCGGGGGATCAATCTGGTCGAGCGCGGTGGACGCTGGCATTTCCAGACCGCGCCCGACCTTGCCCATCTTCTGCGCCGCACGCGGGAGGAGCCGCGCCGCCTTAGCCGGGCGGGCGTGGAGACGCTGGCGATCATCGCCTATCACGAGCCCGTCAGCCGCGCCGAGATCGAAGCGATCCGCGGTGTGCAGATATCGAAGGGTACGCTGGATGCGCTGATGGAGGCGGGGTGGGTGCGGCCGGCGGGGCGACGCGAGGTCGCGGGCCGCCCACTCACCTATGCGACCACGCCGGACTTCCTGACCCATTTCGGGCTGGCCAGCCGACGCGATCTCCCAGGCATCGACGATCTGCGCGCTGCGGGCCTGCTCGATCCCGTAGATCTGGCGATGGAGGCCGCGCTGACGGGACGCGAGGACGACTCGGAGGTGGCAAAGACGGCCGGAGGCGACTAGATGGGGCCCGAAGGAGATAGATCATGGGTGGCCTCAGCCTTTGGCATTGGCTCGTCGTCGGCATCATCGTGCTGTTGCTGTTCGGCAAGGGCCGCTTTTCCGATATGATGGGAGACGTGGCGAAGGGGCTCAAGAGCTTCAAGAAGGGCATGAGTGACGACGATCATATCGATGAGGCCCCCGCCAAGCCGGTGACCCGCCTACAGGCGCAGCCCCCGCTTGAGCCGGATGCCGATCGGGATCTTCGGCCGATGCCGGAAGACCGCCCCACCAAATAAGCGGCCCCGGCCGTCAGGGAAGTGATAGCCGACCGATGCTTGATATCGCGCCGACCGAACTGCTCCTCGTCGCGCTCGTCGCGCTGATCGTTATCGGTCCGAAGGATCTGCCGCGCGTCATGCGTACGGTCGGCCAATGGGTCGGCCGGGCAAGGGGGGTGGCCCGCCATTTCCGTTCAGGGTTCGACGAGATGGTGCGCCAGTCCGAACTCGATGAGATGGAGAAGAAGTGGAAAGCGGAGAATGAGCGCATCATGCGCGAGCATCCCGCCCCCGATCCGACAGGCGACGCGGAGCAGGCCGCATCTCCCTACCGGTACGGGTTGAAGGACGACGAGCCGCCGGAAACCGCGCCGGTGCATACCGGCACGGACGCGCGGATGGTCGGTTCGAGCCCCCCGCCAATCGTCTCCGATGACGCAGAGCGCCCGCGATGAAGGATATCGACGATACCCGCGCGCCGCTGATGGAGCATCTGATCGAATTGCGGC
This sequence comes from uncultured Sphingomonas sp., assembly GCA_913775025.1. Lineage (GTDB taxonomy): Bacteria > Pseudomonadota > Alphaproteobacteria > Sphingomonadales > Sphingomonadaceae > Alterirhizorhabdus. The sequence continues at coordinate 5,512 of CAJYJW010000292.1, forward strand.
GTCGGCTGCTATGGAGCTTCGCGGCGTTGGGCGCGGCCTTTGCGCTCTGTATGTATTTCGCGCGGCCGATCTTTGCTTTCCTTGTGCAGCCGCTGCTGCGCGCGGGGCAGGGAAAAATCATCTACACCGACATCTTCGAGGCCTTTTTCGCCGAGATCAAGGTGGCGTTCTTCGCGGCGATCATGCTGGCTTTCCCCATCATGGCGGCGCAGCTGTGGCAGTTCGTGGCGCCCGGTCTTTATGCGAAGGAGAAACGCGCTTTTCTGCCGTTTCTGCTGATAACCCCCGTGCTGTTCCTGTCTGGCGCGGCGCTGGCTTATTATGTGGCCATGCCGCTCGCGCTTCATTTTCTGCTTGGATACACAGGCAATGTAGGCGGCATCCGGCAGGAGGCCCTGCCGGCCGTGGGCAACTATCTGTCGTTCGTCACAAAATTCCTCTTCGGTTTCGGCGTCGCCTTCCTCCTGCCGGTATTGCTTATGCTGCTGGAGCGGGCAGGGCTGGTCACGCGGCTGCAACTCAAGGCAGGGCGGCGTTATGCCATCGTCGGGGCGTTCGCGATCGCAGCCGTTCTTACGCCACCGGACGTCTTTTCTCAGCTGCTGCTCGCGATACCGTTGGTGCTGCTATACGAACTAGCGCTGATCGCGATCTGGTTCACCGAGAAACGCCGGGCACGCGAGGCCGGCCTGGAGGCCAAGGCCTAGCGCACAAGAAAATGGCCCGAACGGTTTCCCGCCGGGCCATCATTGTACCGGGCAAAAATGCCCTCGAAGCTTATTTCGACTTGTCGGCCGCCTTCGACACCGCGTTTCCGGCGGAGGACACGTCCTTGCCCGCGCCTTCCACGGTGTTGCACGCCGCCGTCATCAGGCCGCCAGCGACCAAGGCGAGTGCGATAACCTTGCGAACCATATGATACTCCCTCTCTGAACCTGCTCCTGCCGGAAGGGATCATTCGACCGTCAGGATCGCGCGAAGAATGCCCGGGGAAGAAACTTTGTTCCGCCTCATCAACAAAGACGCGGCAGAAACAAATCGGGCCCGGAACGCCGTCGGGGGAGAAGCGGCGGTTCCGGGCCCTGGGTAAGGGACAGCGAGAGCGGGGGGGCAAATTGTCGCTGTCTGGCAGGTAGAACGGCGCGGAAGGAGGAGGGTTCCCACGAAGATCGGGCATCGCGAATTTTTGTCGTCGCCGATGACGATCGTATTTTTTATGCGAACCTCATTCGCTACCCGGCCCGGCCGGCACGATAGTAATCTCGATGGCGTATCTGCCGGACGTCTCTTCACGCTCCAGAGGCGCACGAAGTTGACGGGACAAACCCTCCAGCACCCGTGCGACCCGCCCGTTGGAGGCATGGTTCCGGCAAGCGTCCGTCGCAAGGCCAGGTGCCGTGACCGAGAGAATGGCGCGATCCGGACGGTCGCTGCCGTCCAGACGGATCGCCACGCCGCTGGCAGGATCGCAGTTCATCGCAAGCTCGACCAGTTCGGTCACCATGAAGGCGATCGGCACCGCGACATCCTGCGACGCGAAACCCGGGATAAGTTCTAAGGTGATCGCCATATTCGCCGCCTCCGCGGGGGCTGTCGCGCGGAGGTTGCTCGCCAACTCACCGATCAGCGGACGTATTCCGACGCCGCGGTTCTCCTCCAACTCGGCATAGTGGTTGCGGTGGACGACCGCGAGTGCATCCACCCGCCGCTGTATCGTCGCATAAGCGGTGGCGACCGCCGGGTCACGGACGCCGCGGGCGTGCAGGTTGATGAGGCTGGATACGACCTGAAGATTGTTCTTCACCCGATGGTGCACCTCACGGGTCAGCTTCGTCTGCCGCGCGAGGCCGTTCTCCAGTTCCGCCTCATGCTCGCTCAGCTTGGCCGTGACGGCGGCGAATGCGTCCGCGAGATCCCTGATCTCCACGGATGGGGTCGTAAGCGTCGGCAGTCGAAACGTGCCGGGCGAATCGCCGTAGGCCGTGATCGCGCGTTGAAGCTGACCCAATGGGCGCAGCACGAGGCGATCGACCACGATCCAGCCGATCAACGCCGCTGCCAGCCACATCAGAATCGGCAGAAGGATCATTAAAACCTCGATCGCACGGATCGGGGTGGACGGGCTGCTGAGTTCGAGAGACATTTGGCCGCCCGCCACGGGCGTCGTCACCGATATTGCCTGTGTAAGCGGACCGCTCGATGCCGCCGGTTTCGAAAGAGTGAAGACGGCGTCTCCCTCCCGCAGCCGAATGCCGTACATGCCGTGACCGCCCGGCACCGCCAGCAGCCATGCAATCGTTTCGCGCGGCATCTCACCGACCGCGACCACGCCGCCCGGCAGCCCACCTCGATCAAAGCGGACAAGCCCGAGATCGCTGACGACATGCACCTCGGTGCCGATCCCGGCGGCGGGGGGAATGACCGTACTTCGCGTCAGCCCAGAAGTCGCACAAAGCCGGCGGCCCCTTCGGTCGAACAGGCCGAGGTCTATGTGATACGGCTTGGCCGCAGCGATCGTCGCGAGCATCTGGTTGCACGCGGTCGTGCTCATTTCGACGTCGGTGGCGGGGAAGGCAGCCCGTATCGCCGATGAGGCGGTGTCGATAGCGCTGCCCAGTCGACGACCGCCTTCAGCCGCGATCAGCCGTACCTCGGCCTCGCGGGTAAGGCGATTTGCCTTAGCCGATTCTATCGACGCAAAGATCGCTATCAGGCCTAACGGTAACAAGGCCGCCGAGATGATCAGCAACATCTTGATGCCGGTCGAAAGTCGGCCACCTAAAGTATCGATCATGAGACGACCTCGGATCGAAGGCGAGGGAACAAGGAGGTGGAGCCATTCACGGCACGCCCGCCGCCGTCAGGAAAGCTTGCCGAGCAGGTCAAGCATTTCGCTAGGAATGTCTTCGCTCACCGTCTGATCGTATACGGTACGTAGCGCGGAGCCGACATTGCCGCCGGCCACCTCATCAGGCGGGGTGGGTTTGCGCTTGGCTGGGGCACGGGGAGGTCCCTTCCTGTCTTCTTTCGCAACCAACTCGCCTATCCCCCTGCGACAATAAGACCGGGGCGTCCGCGCGACCGAACCCCTTGTCCCCCGTATGAACGACGATGCTTCGCCTCAGGCGAAACCAGCTAACCAGCCGATACCGCATTTCCGGCAACGGCATGCCAGGCAGCCGATAAATTGGCCGTGGCTGCGAGGAAACAAAAAACTGGGAGGATTGTTCCCGTTCAATGGCAGCCATACCATGGGGGAACTGCCTGCGGGGGGAGCGAAGGTGCGTATGGGCGTCCTTGCTTTCGCAACCCGTGCCGATCATCTAGGCGCAAAGGCCGTCGGCCTCGGTGTCATCACGGAGTATTCAATTCATGTCGCTCGGCCAGGAAATTGCCCCGCATCTTCCTTTCCTGCGTCGCTATGCGAGGGCGCTTACCGGCACCC
>CAJYJW010000293.1 GCA_913775025.1 uncultured Sphingomonas sp.
TCGCCAGCTGCCAGCCGTGGTGATCGATCCGCAGCGGCGAAAACATGAACACCACGCTCTGCCCGCACAGCAGCAGCAGCGCCCCGCCGAGGAATGCGGCGGGCGCCACCAGCCGCCGCACGGCAAGCGCCATCGCCCCCATCGCCACCCCCAGCGGCAGCAGCGGGGCGATCGACACCGCCGCCTTTTCCGCCGTGATGAAGCCGAGGAACGGTTTCAGGGCCAGCACCATCCCCGCGATCGGCATATCGACCAGCCGGCTCCAGTGGATGTTGGCACCAAGCGGCGGATCGAGCCGATATTGGCGCAGATCGTACCAGCCTTGCCCGGAAAGCCAGGCGTTCACCTCCGCCAGCCGCAGATTGTCGTCGGTGTCGCCCAGCCCCAGCCAGCGGATCGCGCCCCATTTCGTCACGATCAGCGCCACCGCCGCCAGCAGCCACGCCGCCGCCGTCCAGCGGGGCCAGTGGCGGGAGAAAGCGGTTTCGGATGCGGGAAGGCTGGCCATGCGCGTGTGGGGCCATTAGTCGCTGGCGCCGAAAGGGCAAGCGAGGCGGCATGGAGCGGGCGGACAAGAGAGCTGAATGGATCGTGCTGTTCGGCCAGCTGGTGCGCTACGCGCTCACCGGCGGGCTGGCCAGCATCGTCAACATCGGCGTCTATTGGGTGCTCGCCACGCGCGGGGGGCTGGACCCGAACCTTGCCTGGACCGCCGGCTTCCTCGCCGCCGTGATCGTCGGCTATGTCGTGCATAGCCGCTGGAGCTTTCGCGGCCACGGGCGACGCGGCAACCTGTGGCGCACGGGGGGGCGTTTCTTCATCATCTCGCTGGTAAGCTTCGGCCTCAACAGCCTGTGGGTATGGTGGCTGGTGACGCATCTGCGGTTGCCCGTCTGGTCGCCCTACCCGCTGGTGCTGGGGGTGACGCCGCTGGTGGTGTTCCAGCTCAACCGGCGCTGGGTGTTCGATTAGGGGGATCGGGAATGCTGTCGGTCATCGTGCCGGTGAAGGATGAGGAGGAGGCGATCGGGCCATTCGTTGCCCGGGTCGGCGCCGTCCTCGATTCGCTGCACGAGCCGGACGGGCGGCCGCTCGCCTGGGAAGTTTTGTTCGTCGACGATGGCAGCACCGATGCCACGCTTGCCGCGATCTGCGCCGCCAACCGGGCCGACGCCCGAATCCGCGCGCTCTCCCTCTCACGCAACTTCGGCAAGGAGGCGGCGTTGTCGGCCGGCCTCGATCGGGCGCGCGGCGATGCGGTGGTGCCGATCGACGTGGACCTGCAGGATCCGCCGGAGGTGATCGGCGCGATGCTCGAGAAATGGCGCGCGGGCTTCGACGTGGTCTACGGCGTGCGTCGCAACCGGCAGAGCGATTCGCTGCCCAAGCGGATGACCGCCGACCTTTACTATCGCGCGCACAACTGGCTCTCGATGGACAAGATACCCGAACATGCCGGGGATTTCCGCCTGCTCGATCGCAAGGTGGTGGATGTCATCAAGGTGATGCCGGAGCGCAACCGCTTCATGAAGGGGCTGTTCGCCTGGGGCGGCTTCCGCCAGACGGCGGTGGAATATGACCGGGTGGAGCGCCGCCACGGCCACACCAAGTTCAACTACTGGAAGCTGTGGACGCTGGCGATCGACGGCATCACCAGCGCCTCCACCGTGCCGCTGCGCGTGTGGAGCTATCTCGGCGGGGCAATCGCGCTCGTCGCGCTGCTGTTCGCGCTGTTCGTGATGGCCAAGACGGTGCTGTTCGGCTCCGACGTGCGGGGCTATCCCTCGCTGATGGTGGCGGTGCTGTTCTTCGGCGGCCTGCAGCTCATGTCGCTTGGCATCCTCGGCGAATATGTCGGCCGCATCCTGGTGGAAGTGAAGCATCGCCCGATCTACGTGGTGCGCGAAACGGTTGGAGACGCCTGATGGACCGCGCCACCTACGACAATATGGCGCGGATCGACGGCGAGCATTGGTGGTTCGTCGCCAGGCGGCAGATCATCGACCGGCTGATCCGCGAACAGGTGCCGCTGCGATCCGACGCGCGCATCCTGGAGATGGGCTGCGGCACCGGATCGAACATCCACCTGCTGCGCAGCTTCGGCGAGGTGGACGCGGTGGAGCCGGACGGCCCCGCGCGCGAACTCGCCGCCAAGCGCACCGGGATCGAGGTGAAGGGCGGCCTGCTGCCAGACGGGGTCGATCTGGAGGACGGCGCCTACGATCTGATCGCGATGCTGGACGTGCTCGAGCATATCCCGGACGACGCCCCCGCGCTGAAGGCGCTTGCCCCCAAACTCGCGCCCGGCGGCCGCATCCTCGTGACGGTGCCCGCCGGACCCGGGCTCTGGAGCGCGCATGACGTGGCGCACCACCACCAGCGCCGCTACACCGCCGAAACCCTGCGTGCCGTATTCGAGGGGGCGGGCTATCGCGTGCGCCACCTGACGCACTTCAACACGATCCTCTATCCGCTGGTCGTCGCGGCACGCGCTGTCGGGCGGCTGCTGAAGCGCGAGGGCGGTGACGATGCGATGCCGCCCGCCCCGCTCAATGGCGTGCTGAAAAGGCTGTTCGCCAGCGAGCGGCATTGGGTGGGCACGCGCAGCCTGCCGTTCGGCGTATCGCTGGCGATCGTGGCGGAGCGCGCGGCCTAGGTCAGCCGGCGGGCGGCGGTGCCGCCGCCGGGGCATGGGCGACGCGGTACAGAATGCCACGCTCGCCACGCCATACCGGCACCAGATCGGGCAGGCGCGGCCAGCGCGCGGGCGGCATGTCGATGAGCCAGAAATAGTCGAACGCCGCGCGCGGAAAGTTTTTCAGCGTGTCTTCCAGAATGGGCTCGCCGTGGCCGCGACACGCGCGCGGACGCAGCAGCTGCGAAGGATCGGTCGCAAAGCGGCCCGCCGCCCGGTACGTAACCTGCAACAGCTGCGCGCCGGGCATCACCCACTGGCCGTTGACGAACGCATCCCGCCGCACGATCGCCTGGCTGCCGAGATGATCCATCCGCGTCGTCACCCACGCGCCCTGGCACGGCAGGCTGACGAGGACGAGGATGCGGGAGCCGCGCGGCACGACATTCAGCGCGGCGAGCTGTCGGCTGTAGGCGCGATCGTAACCTATGAAGTTCACCGTCGTCGCCAGTGTCCGCGCGCCGAAGAACAGCAGCGCGGACGCCGCCAGCAACGGCGCCAGCCGTGCGTTCCCCGCGGCCGGGCGGATCGCGATCAGCCCGATCGCCAGCACATAGGGGATCAGCCGCATGTCGGCATAGGCCGATCCCAGCAGGATGCGCGGCAGCAGGATGTAGGCGGCGAACAGGATCAGCGCCGCCAGCCCCAGCATCGGCTGCAGCCGCAGCCCGCCGCGCCGCACCAGCGCCAGCACGATCAGCGCCGTCAGCAGCAGCACGCTGCCGACATCGAAGCCGAACCAGCGATCGCGCAGCGCCGCCAGATAATAAGCGAGCTTGGCGGTGAAATTGAACCAGTCGCCCGTCATGCCCGCAACCGCGCCGCTGCGCCACACGGCCATCAGCAACAGCGGCGGCGCCAGCGGCAGGCAGGCGATCGGCGCACGCCAAAGGGCATGGATGCGGCTGCCCCCCTCGCCCCTGTCGCGCGCAAGCTCGGCGGCGAGGCACAACAGGCCCAGCACGCCCCAGCCATAGACATGCGCCAGCCAGATCAGCGGCGAGATGATCAGGAACAGCCACGCCCGCTGCCGATACCGCCCGGCGCGGGCCAGCCGCAGCCACAGCGCGAAGGCCAGCAACGCCAGCGCCATCGACAGCGTGTGATTAAGGAAGCCGAACTGGAACGGGAAGCCATAGGCCAGCGGCAGCGCGAAGGCGGCGGTGGGCGGCACGCGGCCGTGCGCCTCCCGCGCGATCAGCAGCAGCCCGGCGGCCGTCAGCGTCGGGATCGCGATCGCGATCAGCTTCACCGTCAGTTGCAGGCCGAAGATCGGCGCCAGCGGCACTACCAGCAGATCGACCCCGAGATTGCCCAGCAGCGCCCAGCGGAACGCAAAAAATCGCTTGAGATAGGGCGACGTATCGAGCGCCAGCTCGACATGATAACGCGCCAGATGGCCGAGCGCGTCGGTCAGCGGTGGCAGCGACGGCCAGAGCAGCGGTACCGCGCTTAGCGCCACC
>CAJYJW010000294.1 GCA_913775025.1 uncultured Sphingomonas sp.
GACGATATGCTCGGCATGTTCGAACGGGTGCCGCGCTTCGTGAAGAAATATGACGAGATCGGCGCCCGTATCGCGGAAACCGCGGGCCGCTATGCCGCCGATGTGCGCGCGCGCGCCTTTCCCACGCCCGCCCAAACCTATCAGCCGAAAGCTTGAGGTCCCGTTCCGGCCCGGGAGCGGTGCGGATAGCGGCTTTCGTTCAGGTCGCGCGGTGTTTAAGGGGGCGGTTGCGCGGTCGCGCTGATATATTTTGGAGACTTGCGTGGCCCTCACGCCTCAGAACGAACAGACATTCTTCCGCGAGGTGGACGAGGAGCTGCGCCGCGATCAGCTGAGCGGCTTCTGGCGGCGCCATGGCCGCCTGGTGGTGATCGCGGTCGTGGCGGCGCTGCTGGCCCTGGCCGGTTACCTCTACTGGCAGCATGATCGTGAAAAGCGCGCCGGCGTCGATGGCGAGTTGCTGAGCGGCGCGCTGCGCGATGTGGCGGATAACAAGCCGGATGCGGCCAAGCCGGCGCTTGCAAAGCTGGCGGAGAGCGACTTCGCCGGCTATCGCGCCGCCGCCCGGCTGACGACCGCGGCGCTGGTGCTGGACAAGGGCGATCCGAAGGCGGCGGCCACGCAATATGGCACGGTCGCAGCCGATACCTCGCTGCCGGAGCCGTTCCGCAATCTCGCGCTGATCCGCCAGACCGCCGTCCAATATGACACGTTGCCGCCGCAGACGGTGATCGATCGGCTGAAGCCGCTGGCCGTCGCCGGCAACCCCTGGTTTGGCAGTGCCGGCGAACTGGTGGCGCTCGCCTATCGCAAGATGGGCAAGACCGACCTCTCAGGCAAAATGTTCCTCGCGATGGCGAAGGACAAAACGGTGCCGGAGACGATCCGCGCCCGCGCCGTGCGGCTGGCCGGCGACATGGGGCAGGACACCAGCGGACTCACGGCAGGCTCCGCGCCCGCCGGCCGGGGAGAGTAAGCGATGAAGCGGTTTGCGATAGCGCTGGCGCTGGTGGCGTCGCTCAGCGGATGCGGCGTGTTCGGCGGCAAGGAAAAAAAGCCGAAAACCGCCCTTCTGGGCGAGCGCGTACCGATCCTCACCAATGAGACGAGCGCGGAGGTCGATCCCGCGCTGGCCGATACGGGCGTCGTGCTGCCCGAGCAGGTCATCAACGGCGAGTGGACCCAGCCGGGCGGCAACGCTGCCAAATCCATGGGGCATCTCGCGATCGGCCAGGAACTGACGCCGGCCTGGTCGGTGCGGATCGCCGGCAGCACGCCACGCGCGCGACTGGCCGCCGCGCCCATCGTGGCGGACGGCAAGGTTTTCGTGATCGATACCGATGCGGTGGTCCACGCCTTTACGGTGACGGACGGCAAGGCGCTGTGGTCCGCTTCCACCGTTACGGACAAGAAAAGCGAAAGCTCGCGCTTCGGCGGCGGCGTCAGCTATGAGAACGGCCGCTTGTATGCGACCAACGGCCTTGGCGACGTGGTCGCGATGGAGGCGGCGGACGGCAAGCAGGTCTGGAAGGTGCGTCCGGGCGGCCCCTTGCGCGGATCGCCGACCATCGCGAACGATACGGTCTATGTCGTCAGCTCCGATAACCAGCTGTTTGCCCTCAAGGCGACGGATGGCAGCACCGTCTGGAACGAGGCCGGCACGCTGGAGCTGGCCGGTGTGTTCGGCGTCGCGGCCCCGGCGGCGGCACAGGGCACCGTGGTCGCCGGCTTCTCGTCGGGCGAACTGAATGCTTATCGGTATGAGAATGGACGCGGTGTTTGGCAGGACGCGCTGTCGCGCACCAGCATCTCCACCGCCGTCGCCAGCCTGTCCGATATCGATGCCGATCCGGTGATCGATTCGGGCCGCGTCTATGCGGTTGGGCAGGGCGGGCGCATGGTCGCGCTGGAACTGACCACCGGGCAGCGGTTGTGGGAGGTGAACGTCGCCGGGATCTCCACGCCCTGGGTGGTGGGGGATTGGCTGTATGTCGTGACGGACGAGGCCAAGCTGCTGTGCATCGCGCGCGCGACCGGCAAGGTGAAGTGGCTGACCCAGCTGCAGCGGTATCGCGACGACAAGGTCAAGAAGGGCACCGTCAGCTGGGTAGGCCCGGTGCTCGCGGGCGACCGGCTGATCCTCGTCAGCTCCGATGGGCAGATGGTCAACGCATCCCCCGCCGATGGGCGCATCTTGTCCACCGGGGATGCGAAGGCTCCGGTATTCCTGTCGCCCGTCGTCGCCGCGCAGACGCTTTTCCTGCTGGACAATCAGGGCCATCTGACCGCCTGGCGCTAGGCCGGGCGGCCAGGATCCATTCAGCCCTTGGGGCCGCTCAACACCTGTTCGATCGCGTGGGTGACGCGGCTGTTCGGGCGGCCGCGCAGCACGTCGCTCACCGATTTGCGGGGCAGATCATGTTCGCGCTCGAACGCGAAGATCGATCCGTAGGACTTGCGGAGCGCCGCCTTCACGTCCTCGCGGTGCATCGTATCCAATTCCATGGCCTGCTCCCTGTCGCCCGCCGTCCGGACTGGGCGGCTCCGTTCGATTAGCGCGAGCGCGACCGCCGTATCGGATAAGCTGATCGATTTCGGGGTGATCGGCATCACATGATCGGGGGATGGCAATCGACTCGCGCAACCCCGCCGGCTGGACTAGACGGGCGCAATGTATCGCACCCCCATCGTCGCCATCGTCGGCCGGCCGAATGTCGGCAAGTCCACGCTGTTCAATCGCCTCGTCGGCAAGCGACTGGCGCTCGTCGATGATCGCCCCGGTGTGACCCGCGACAGGCGGGAGGGGGACGCCGAACTGCTGGGCCTGAACTTCCGCATTGTCGACACCGCCGGCTTTGAGACGGACGATCCGGAAACGCTGCCCGGCCGGATGCGCCAGCAGACGCAGGCGGCGGTGGCGGAGGCCGACCTTGCCCTGTTTATGATCGACGCGCGTGCCGGCGTTCTGCCGCTCGACGAGGAGATCGCGCGGTGGCTGCGCTCTGGCGATACACCGGTGGTGCTGCTCGCCAACAAGGCGGAAGGCCGTGCGGGCGAGGGCGGGGTGAACGAGTCCTATGCGCTGGGCTTCGGCGATCCGGTGCCGTTCAGCGCGGGGCATGGCGAGGGGCTGGTAGAGCTGTTCGAGAGCCTGCGCCCTTATGTGGAGCGCGAGGACGAGGAGGCCGAGGAGGAGCCGGAGGAGGGCGGTCCGCTGAAGCTTGCCATCGTCGGGCGGCCGAATGCCGGCAAATCGACGCTGGTCAACCGCATCCTCGGCGAGGAGCGGATGATCACCGGGCCGGAGGCCGGCATCACGCGTGATTCGATCGCGATCGACTGGGAATGGCATAGCCCCAACGGGCAGACCTATCCCGTCCGCCTGATCGACACCGCCGGCCTGCGCAAGAAGGCCAAGGTGCAGGACAAGCTCGAGAAATTGTCCGTCGCCGATGCGCTGCACGCGGTCGATTTCGCCGAGGTGGTGGTGCTGCTGCTGGATGCGACGCTGGGCCTGGAGGCGCAGGATCTGCGCATCGCCGACAAGGTGCTGCAGGAGGGGCGCGCCCTCATCATCGCGCTCAACAAATGGGATGTGGCGGAGGCGCCGCCCAGCCTGTTCCAGGGGGTGCGTGCCGCGCTGGACGAAGGGCTGGCGCAGGTGAAGGGCGTGCCGCTGCTGACCGTCTCCGCCGCCACCGGGCGCGGCATCGATCAACTGCTCGCCGTGGCGCATGAAACGCGGGATGCCTGGTCGAAGCGCGTTTCCACCGGGCAGCTCAACCGCTGGTTCGAGAAGGCGATCGAGGCGAACCCGCCGCCCGCGCCGGGGGGCAAGCGAATCAAGCTGCGCTACCTGACGCAGGCCAAGACCCGCCCGCCCGGCTTCATTCTATTCGGTACGCGGGTGGATCAGTTGCCGGAAAGCTACCGCCGTTATCTGGTCAACGGCATTCGCCGTGATCTCGGCTTCGGCGCGGTGCCGGTGCGGTTGACGCTGCGCGCCCCGAAAAATCCGTTCGACTGAGGGCATGACGCCGGCGCCGATCGACGCGCGGGGAATGCGCTGCCCGTGGCCGGTGCTGCGGCTAGCGCGTGCCATGCGAGAGGCGCCGGCCGGCGCCTCCGTGCGGCTGCAGGCGGACGACCCCGCCGCCGAGCGGGAAATCACGGCTTTGGCGAAGGAACAGGGGTGGAGCGTGACCCCGGAGGGGCCGACGTGCTGGCTGGTCAGCCGGCCATCCCCCGATGCTATCGGGGAGCGAACGTCGCCTTGCACGGGGCGCGGTAGCGATTCGCGCTCAGAATAGCGTCAGGACAAAAGGATCGCCCTGACAAAAAGGGCGCCGGCTTTCACCGGCGCCCCCGCGACCCCCGAAGGGAGATGCTTAACCCTCGCTCGGCGCCGGTTTAGACTGGAGCTGGACGTAATTCTGAATACCCATGCGCTCGATCATGTCGAACTGGCGTTCAAGATAGTCGACATGCTCCTCCTCATTATCGAGGATCTTGAGCAGCAGATCGCGGCTGACGTAATCGCGCACGCTTTCGCAATGGGCGATGCCCTCGCGCAGGACGGGAATCGCCTCATTTTCCAAGGCGAGATCAGCGCGAAGCACCTCCTCGACCGTTTCGCCGATTTTCAGACGGCCGAGCAGCTGGAAATTGGGCAGACCATCGAGAAACAGGATGCGCGCCGAAAGCCAGTCGGCGTGCTTCATCTCGTCGATCGACTCGCCATATTCGAACTTGGCGAGATGTTCGATGCCCCAGTGGTCCAGCAGGCGGTAGTGCAGGAAATACTGATTGATCGCGGTCAGCTCATTCTTGAGCGCGACGTTGAGATATTCGATAACCTGGGCGTCGCCCTTCATGATGACCTCCGTATCCGATAGCCTCTTGTAACGTGGTCACCGCCGGAAAGGCACCTGTGAACGGCGAATTTTAACCAGAAACCACAATTGAGACTGTCAGGCGGTCGCATGCTCAGATGCGATGATCTGGCGTGCGAACGGGACGCATTGGCCGCAACGGGCGCGCAGGCCCATGGCGGCATAGGCGCTGCATGGGCTCGCATGGCCGGCACGGGCTGCGGCCCGCACATCCTTTTCGCGGATTGCATTGCAAACGCACACGACCATCGCCGCTCTCCCTCTTATGCAACACTTCGTAGCGCTGATGAGAGTAAGTCGCAATAGCCTAGTTATGACCGGACGATGACGATGATTTGCCAGCGATAAGTCGCCACAGGCGTTCGGCTGGACCTTGACCGAATCGGTGGAGCCATGCCGGCGACCAGAACAGGATTAGCAGCCAGATCGGTACGACGATCAAATAGAGTTGCGCGCGACCGAGTTGCCCGTACAGGCCCGCGCCATAGCCATAAAAGAGGGTCGTCGCGATCACGGTTGAGCCGAGGTAATTGCTCAGCGCCATCCGCCCCGCCGCCGCCAGCCGCCGGACGCAAGCGACCGCGACTCCGGAGCGCACCAGCAGAATGATCGCCGCCGCATAGCCGAGCGCCAGCCAGGGGCGCAGCAGAAAGCCGATCCCCTCGGCCAGCGGTTGCGCCACGGGGCCGAAGCCGGTCACGGCCAGCCACCCCGCCAGAGTCGCATAGAGCGGAAGAGTGATGAGCCCGGCGGCGACGACAACATTGTAGCCGATCCGAGGCCACGCCCCGGTGAAGAAACCAAGACGATACAGGGCCATGCCGAGCGTCGCGTAGCCGAGCGTCTCGGGCAGGGTCAGGGGCAGCAGGCGGGTCTGGAACATCCACGCCACCGGCGCGCGCGCGGCGAAGACATCGCCGAAGCCCCCGCGATACAGGGCGATCTCATGGGCGATGGCGGCCGGGTCCGGGCGCGTGGCGGTCGCCACGTCCGCCCATCGCGCAAGGATGGCGGGGGCCGCGCCCGGCATCGCGGCGGCATCGTGCAAGGCGGAAAGCTGGCTCCACGCGAGGAGATCATCGGCGACGGTGACGGCGAAGCACAGTCCCGTCACGAACAGCAGCGCTGTCGCCCGCCAGCGCCAGCCGATGAAGGCGATCGCGCCGGTGACGGCATATTCGACGAGAATGTCGCCGAACCACAGCAGCCAGCAGTGCGCCATGCCGATCAGCAGCAGCCCCGCCATCCGCCGATAATGCAACGCTGCGGGATGTTCGGCACGCTCGGCGATCAGCACCAGCGATGCGCCGAACAGCATGGTGAACAGCGCGCGCATCTTGCCATCCGCGAATATGAAGGCGATCGCCCATGCGGCGAGATCGGCCCCATGCGCGCCGCCATAGTAAAGCGGATCAGAATAGGCGTAGACCGGCAGCCCCATCGCGACGATATTCATCACGAGGATGCCGAGCACGGCGAACCCGCGCACCGCGTCTATCGTGACGTGGCGGGGCGCGGGGGCGGCGGGATCAGGCGAGCGGATCGCCCATCAGGCCGGGGAAGAAGCCCTCGTGCGCGGCGCGCAGATCGGCCAGCGATACGCCCGCGACGGTCTCGCCGCCCGTCACCCCGATCGCCAGCGCGCCTTCGGGCAATGGCACACCCGCCGGAAGCGTCACGACGTAGCGGCCCTGATCCTCGCCGAACGCATAGGCATGGGCCGCGCCCTCGGGTAGCGTCAGGTCCGCCCCGATCCCGCCCGCCAGCGCCATCTCGGCGATGGCGACGAGCAGTCCGCCGTCAGACACGTCATGCACCGCGCTGACCGCGCCCGACTGGATGAGTGCCCGCACCGCATCGCCGTTCGCGCGTTCGGCGGCAAGGTCCACGGGCGGCGGCGGGCCATCCTCGCGGCCCAGCACCTCGCGCAGCCAAAGCGACTGGCCGAGATGGCCTTGCGCTGCGCCGATCAACGCGATCGTATCGCCCTCACCCTTGAAGGCGATGGTCATGCTCTTGGTCCAGTCCGCCAGCAGGCCGACGCCACCGATCGCGGGCGTGGGGAGGATGGCGGATCCGCCGCCCGTCGCCTTCGATTCGTTATATAGGCTGACGTTGCCGGACACGATGGGGAAGTCGAGCGCGCGGCAGGCCTGGCCCATGCCGTCCAGGCAGCCGACGATCTGGCCCATGATCTCGGGCCGCTGCGGGTTGGCGAAGTTCAGGCAGTTGGTGATGGCGAGCGGCGTCGCCCCCACCGCCGTCAGGTTGCGCCACGCCTCGGCCACCGCCTGCTTGCCGCCCTCCACCGGATCGGCGAAGCAGTAGCGCGGGGTGCAGTCGGTCGTCATGGCGAGGCCCTTGGGGGTGCCGTGCACGCGCACCACCGCCGCATCGCCGCCGGGGCGCTGCACGGTATCCGCGCCGACCATGTGATCATATTGCTCCCAGATCCAGCGGCGGCTGGCGATGTCCGGGCTGGCCATCAGCGTTAGAAGATCGGCGCCAAGATCGTTCGAGCCCTTCACCTCGCCCAGCGGATCGCGTTTCGGCGTCGGCACGTGCGGGCGATCGTAGAGCGGCGCCTCGTCGGCCAGCGGGGCAAGCGGAATGTCGGCGACCGTCTCGCCCTTCCACTTCAGCACCATGCGGCCGGTATCGGTGACGTGGCCGATGACGGCGAAATCCAGCTCCCACTTCTCGAAGATCGCCTGCGCGAAATCCTCGCGGCCGGGCTTCAGCACCATGAGCATCCGCTCCTGGCTTTCGGAAAGCATCATTTCATAGGGCGTCATGCCCTGTTCGCGCTGCGGCACGTCGTCCATCACCAGTTCGATGCCGACGCCGCCCTTGGACGCCATCTCGACCGAGGAGGACGTGAGGCCGGCGGCCCCCATGTCCTGAATCGCGACGATCGCGTCGGAGGCCATCAGTTCAAGGCACGCCTCGATCAGCAGCTTTTCGGTGAAGGGATCGCCCACCTGCACGGTCGGGCGCTTCTCCTCCGTATCGTCGGAGAAATCGGCGGAGGCCATCGTCGCGCCGTGGATGCCGTCGCGGCCGGTCTTGGAGCCGACGTAGACGATCGGGTTGCCGACGCCCGAGGCCGCCGAATAAAAGATCTTGTCCGTGTCGGCCACGCCCACCGTCATCGCGTTGACGAGGATGTTGCCGTCATAGGCGGGGTGGAAATTCACCTCGCCCCCCACCGTCGGCACCCCCACGCAATTGCCGTAGCCGCCGATGCCGTGGACGACACCCGCGATGAGGTGACGCATCTTGGGGTGATCGGGCCGGCCGAAACGGAGCGCGTTGAGGTTGGCGATCGGCCGCGCGCCCATGGTAAACACGTCGCGCAAGATGCCGCCGACGCCGGTCGCCGCCCCCTGATAGGGTTCGATATAGCTCGGGTGATTATGGCTCTCCATCTTGAAGATGGCGGCCTGACCGTCGCCGATGTCGATCACGCCGGCGTTCTCGCCGGGGCCGCAGATGACCTGGGGGCCGGTGGTCGGCAGCTTCTTCAGATGGATGCGGCTGGACTTGTAGCTGCAATGCTCCGACCACATGACCGAGAAGATGCCGAGTTCGGTCAGGTTCGGCTCGCGCCCCATCGCGTGCAGCACGCGCTCATACTCCTCGGGGCTGAAGCCGTGTTCGGCGACGGTCTCTGGCGTGATGGCGGGGGCGGGGGCTTGGGTCATGGGCGGAGCCGATAGCGAAGCCGGGGCGGCTTGTCAGCCTCGACCGTGTCGCGGGCGCCGTGATGCTGCCGCGAGATGGCGGCGCGCGTGTGTATCCGTGCAAGCCGGCCCGAAAAGACGGCACAGGGTTTGGCCTTGCACGTATCTCGGCCTGTCGTCGGCGGCCGGCGCGACGGCTTGTCGGGCAGGGGGCGCTATGGCATCGCATCGACATGGCTGCATTCGAAAACGTCGTCCGCCGCGCCCGCCCGATGGCGCGGCCGCGTTTCCTCGTCGCATTCGCGGCGCTCGCCTTTGCCGGATGCGGCCAGGGCGGGGCCGCGCCCGCCGCCGGCGGGCCGGCGACGCCTGCAACCCTGGCGGCCCGGCTGGCGGCATCGCGCGGGGGCGACATCATCCGTCTCGCACCCGGAGATTATGGCGCGGTCGTGCTGCCCAAGCGGGATTGGTCGCCCGCGCTGTCGATCGACGCGACCGGCGCGCGGTTCAGCGCGCTCGATCTGACACGCGTATCGGGTGTGGCGGTGCGCAACGGCGAGGTGCAAGGGCCGGGCGGCCGCAGCTACGGCATCACCATCCGCTTCGCGCATGACGTGCGGGTGGAGGGGATGAAGATCGGCGGTTCGCGCATCGGGATCGTGATCGACCGAAGTGAGAATATCGCGATCGTAAACAACCGTCTTGAGGGGTTGATTACCGACGGCATGAATATCGCGCTCAGCCATCACGTGCTGGTGCAGGGTAACAGCTGTCGTGATTTCAATCCGATACCGCCGATCTATACCCCCGATGGCGTGCTCGTGCGGGATGGCGATCATCCTGATTGCATCCAGGCCTGGTCCCGCCCCGGCACCGCGCCTACCGCCGATGTTCAGGTGCTGGACAATCAGATGGAGGGGAGGATGCAGGGCATCTTCTTCGGCAATCACGTGCGCGACGGCATCGACGACGGCGGGTTCGATCGCATCACCATCCGCAACAACCGTGTCCGGGTGGCCTTTCCGCAGGGCATCGCCCTGCAGGACGGCCGCGACAGCATCGTGACGGATAACGAGGTGCAAACGGTAAAGGGCGCGGTTCTGCCGAACAATCCCTCCATGCCCGTCCGCGCGACGATCAATATTACCGGGCCGGTCAACACGGTGTTCTGCAACAATGTGGTCGGCGCATTCCCACGCGCACCGGCGGCGGATCGCTGTCGGCGGCGCTAGAGGCGGCACCTCGCTTCGATTTCACCCCGTAATTCGCGAAACAGCATACGAAGCGAACGCCGATATGTGTCGAGCAGATGATTCACCCGCGACATGCCCGTCGCCATGTCGCGGCTGAGCGTTTCACGACGGTCCAATGCATCAAGGATGAAGGTGAGCGCTTCGGCATCGTCCATGCCGCTGACCGGCACCAGCCATCGATAGCCGAGCGAATCGAACAGGCCGCCGAACTTGCGACTATAGGCGATCGGCACGACCGGGGTGCCGGCCGAATAGGCCCCGATGCAGGCGTGCATCCGCCCGGCGACAAGGAAATCCAGGCCCGAGATATAGGATTTCGCCTCGGACGGATCGATGAAATCCGGCGCGCGTACCAGATCAGGGAATTCGGCCGCCAGCAGATCCGCAGAGCGCCGGTCGTCATCGGTGGCGTCTGTGCGGGATGAGACGTGGGAGATGAGGTGAACCTCCGCACCGCGCGCCAGCAGCGCCCGGATCAACGCGCGGGAGAAGCGCGCATAGTCGATCGACATGCCGAACGGATTGCGGCCAGCCTCAGCCGCGGCGAACAGCAGGCCCGAGACATTGATGCCGACACGTTCCTGGCCTTTCCCACGCATGTGGCTTCGATCCTCGAACGGCAGCGCCAACGCCACGTCAGTGGCGAGCAGCACCGTCGCCCTCGGCGCCAGCATGCGGGTGTATGCGAACGAGGCCTCGTCGCGCGCGACAATCACCCTCGTCCGACGGAGGATGAAGTGCGCCAGACGCCGTGCGCGCGGGTTTCGAAACGGGCCGATCGTCTGGGGCGAGAAGATGGTCGGTACCCGTCGCGCCATGCTGATCAGCGCGGTGGCGGATAGAAAAAGCAGTCGTCGCCAGCCATAGATATCGGTGAAGCTATCGCCGATATTGAGGTTCAGCGCGCAATCGACCTGCCCGAAGGCTGCCCACACGCCGCCCGGCGCCAAGATGTTCCGGCGGTCGACAACGACTGCGGGGATCACCCCATCCAGCAAGGGCGGGTTATCGCCATCGCGCATCCCGATCGAGATGAATTCGGCCCCCAACCCCTCTGCATGCGCCGCCTGCGTCGCGATCGCCATATTGGCAAGGGTCAGCGCGCCTATTCCAAGATTTCCTGAACTAAAAGAATGAAAGACGAGAGCAATTCGAATTGGTATTGGGAAGTAATCGGACCGACCAATCGGCTTGCATAAAGGCATTCACTTGTCCGATATAGTCCCCGGATTACTACTGGTTAGAGAGGGCCGGCGGGCAGCGCAAGGCTGGTGCGCCGGCCTACTGGCGATCCCTACAGATTAAAATCGTTCGCATTCATCGCCGCGACATTCTTCACCACGATTGTGAAGTCCGCGACGCCATCTCCGTCCACGTCGCCCATCACCACGCTGTCGTTACCGACCGTCTGATAGCGCAGTTCGCCCGCGACCTTGTGGAAGCCCCATTTGCCGATGAAGGTGAAGGCGTCGTTCGCCTGCGTGCCCATGATCGCATCGATCGCGCTAAGATCGAT
>CAJYJW010000295.1 GCA_913775025.1 uncultured Sphingomonas sp.
CCCGTCGAGGGAAGCGACTTGCCGGTCTGGATCGAGAATCCGCAAATTGTCTCCTACGCCGGTCATGCCCGCCCGAATGCGCCGACGCTGGGGGATCCGGCTCGCGTCGAGCTGACGCGCATCGCGACATCGCTCGGCTGGCGTCCGCCAGCGGCGCCGACGGCGTTCGATCAGCTACCGCTGATCCTGCGCGATCGCGGCGGTGAAAGACGCGTCTATGCCCTGCCCGAAGGACTGGCGCGGGAATGCGCCATCTCGCATCCGGCGCATCCGGGCATCGACGCTCTCGGATTGCGCTGGTACTGGGTTCCCGTCGTCAGCGACATGATCCTGTCGATCGGCGGAATCGACTATCCCTGTGCGCCCTTCAACGGCCACTACATGGTTACCGAAATCGCCGCGCGAAATCTGATCGACCCGTTCCGCTACGATCGGCTTGAGGCAGTTGCCGACGCTGCGGGCATCGATCGCACACAATCGCTCTGGCAGGATCGCGCGCTGCTCGTTTTGCACGAGGCTGTGCTGGGCTCGTATCAACGTGACAGGGTGACGATCGCGGACCATCATCAGGCGAGCGCGCACTATGTCGACTTCGTGCAGCGGGAATATGCCAGCGGCCGAGTGCCCTCGGCGGAATGGAGCTGGATCGTACCGCCCCAAGCGGCGGCGGCCTGCCCGACCTTTCACCTCGCGATGCGCGACCTTCATGCCGTGCCGGCCTATTACCGTGACGGGGCGACCGATGGAGCGCGCCTCAAGGTCGACCGTGCCACCGAGGACTGGGGCGTATGGCGGCGACGCATCGATCGTGCCCTGGCCCGCTATCGCCGGTGGATCGCGTCGAAACGATAGCGGTAGACAGCCGCCCTCCCCGCCCACCTATCAAATCGCCCTCTCCGTGTCTGGCCACCGTCAGCGCAGCAGGCAGAGAACGACCGCCATACCTATGGCTGAACTGTTGCCGAGCGCATGCCTGCGGATCCGGCGGAGACAGGGTCACATAAATGTCGTCTAGCGTGCAGCGACGCGCGGGTTCGCCATCGTCTGCCAGCCCCCGCCCAAGGCGCGGAAGAGGTCGACCTGCGCATTGGTGACGCCTGCCTCGGCGGCAGCGAGATCGGCGTCGGTCTGCGCGCGGGTTCGCTCGGCATCCAGCACCGTCAGGAAATCGGCCCGCCCTTCGCGCAGCTGCGCGCGTACGATGCGGGCGGCGATGCCGGCCTGATCCGCGGCGGCCCGCAGCGCTTCCAGCCGCTTTTGCTCCTCGACATAGCGATTGAGCGCGGTTTCGGTCTCCTGCAACGCCACCAGCACCGTCTGGTCGAAACTGGCGAGCGCGGATTGGGCCGAAGCGTCCGCCTGCGCGATGCGCGCCCGGTTCGCCTCCTGATTGGGGAAGGTCCAGTTGAGCAGCGGGCCGACGAGCCAGCGCAGCGCCCCCCCGGTGAACAGGTCGCCCAAGGCCGTGGCGGTGTTGCCCACCGATCCGCCTAG
This sequence comes from uncultured Sphingomonas sp., assembly GCA_913775025.1. Taxonomy (GTDB): domain Bacteria; phylum Pseudomonadota; class Alphaproteobacteria; order Sphingomonadales; family Sphingomonadaceae; genus Alterirhizorhabdus. The sequence goes on from CAJYJW010000295.1 coordinate 1,495, forward strand.
CGCGATGCGTGGATAGAGGGCTGCCGTCGCCACGCCGATGCGCGCCGTCTCCGCCGCGAGCCGCCGTTCCGCCTGCCGCACGTCGGGCCGTCGCGCGAGGAGGCTTCGCCCGTCCCCCACCGGGATCGGGCGGGTCAGGCGCAGCGTAGTCGTCCGCAGCGTGGCCTCGGGCGGCAGTTCCGCCGGCGTCCGGCCGGTCAGCATCGCGAGGCGGAACAGCGCCGCCTGCCGATCGGCGCGCAACGGTGGAAGCAGGGCCCGCTGCTGTTCGCGCAAGGCGCTCGCCCGGCTCACGTCCAGCCGGCTGGAGCGCCCCGCCTCGAAGCGGCGTCCGGTCAGCGTCACCGTACGGTCGAGAAGTTCGAGCGTGCGTTCCTGCACCCCCAACCGTTCGGAGGAGGATACCGCATCGGCATAGGCGCGCGCCGTCTCGGCCGCCACCGCCACGCGGGTGGCGTCCAGCGCCGCCTCCGCCGCCTGCGCGTCGCCACGCGCCGCCTCGACCGAGCGGGAGACGCGGCCGAACAGATCGACCTCGTAAGAGATGTTGAGGCCGCCATCGAGGATCCAGTCCTCACGATCGAGGCCCGGCACCTGTGCGATCACCCGGCGGCCATATTCGGCGGTCGTCGCGATCTCCGTCTGCGGCAGCCGTCCGGCGCGCTGCTCCCGCAACAGGGCACGCGCGCGGGAAAGGTTGGCGACAGCCACCGCGACATCCTTGTTGGCGGTCAACGCATCCGCCACCAGGCGATCCAGCACCGGATCGTCGTAGAGGCGCCACCATTCCCCCATCGGCTCCGCCGCGGTGACGGCGGGCGTGCCGGCGCCAAGGAACGGCGTCACGGCGGTGGCGGGCGGCACGGGCGGCCGATAGTCCGGCCCGGCGGCGCAGGCGGAAAGCGCGGTCGCGGCAAGCAGCGGGATCAGCATACGCATGGCGGGCATCCTCATTCGGCGGGCACGGTGGCAGCGGGGGCCTGCCCGCCACCGCGCCGGCGGCGGGTCATCCGCTCGGTCAGCGTGCGGCAGATGACGTAGAAA
>CAJYJW010000296.1 GCA_913775025.1 uncultured Sphingomonas sp.
GGTGACGCGCGGATGCGCCCACTGCCACGCGCCTCGCGGCAGGGGCTCGATATCAGTCACGTCGAGCACCGCATGGGCAAGGACGCCGTTGTCTAACGCATGCTTTAGGGCGGCCTCGTCAACCAGGGGGCCGCGACCGACGTTCACGAACAATGCCTTGGGCGACATTCCGGCGAAGAATTTGGCATCGCACATGCCGCGGCTTGCTTCGGTCAGTGGAAGCGCGACGACGACAACATCCGCGGTGGCGAGCGCCTCCTCCATTTCAACGGGCTTCACTATCGCGTCTGCATCGGCATCGTTGCCGCCGCTGCGACGTACGCCGGTGACGTGCGCGCCGAACGCACGGGCACGGCGACCGATCTGACGACCGATCTCGCCGAAACCGAGGCACAGCCATCGGCTGCCCGCCACCTCGCGAAACGGCAGCCTTTCCCACCGTTGCTCCGCCTGCGCGCGGCGACGTTCCGGGCCCCGCTGGAAATGGTCGAGCACCGCCGCCAGCACATATTCGGCGATCGCCGGCGCCGGTCCGTTGCTGATCGAAAGGCGCACGCCACGCGCCGCTAGCGCGGCGAATGCCGGGTGGTCGTGGCCGGTCCGCCCGCTCTGCAACCAGTGCAAGCCTTCGCCCGCCTGAACGGCGGCAAGAAACGCCTCGTCGTTCCCTTCGACAAACAGATCGAGCCCGAACCAGGCGGCGTCGTAGTGAGCGTCGGCCGGGGCAATCGGTTTACCATTCCAGCGCAACACGCCATCCGTGCCAAACAGCAGCGGCTCGACCGGTAGATCGGCGATCAGCGGCGCGATCCGGGTCCAGCCGGTCTCGGCTAGCAGCAGGCGTATGCCCATCAGGATTTCTCGGCGATGTCGCGCGGCGTCATTCCGGCGATCGTGTCGCCGGTGCCATGCAGGTTCTGGGCATGGGCGAGGTGGTGCATGTGGAACACCGCATCCATTGTGGCGCGCTTGCCTGCTGCGTCTTCTTGGAAATTGAACGCCTGCTTGGCAAGCGTGACGCCGAACCTGGGCAGAGCCGCGATCCGTTCCGCGATCGCAAGCGCCTCCGTCATCAGCGTTTCCCGCACGACCACGCGGTTGACCATTCCGAGTTCGTAGGCGCGGCGGGCCGGCATGCGGTCGCCCAGCAGGAGGAATTCACGTGCGACCCTCGGATGCATTTCGAAGGCATGGGCGAAATACTCGACGCCCGGCACGCCCATTTTCAGCACGGGATCAGAAAAGCTCGCATCCTCGGCCGCGACGATAATGTCACACACCCAAGCGAGCATCAACCCGCCGGCGATACACGCGCCCTGCACGGCGGCAACCGCCGGCGTAGCGGATGCGCGCCATCGGCGGCATAATCCGAGATAGGCTTCCTGCTCGCGCAAATATGCCCGTTCCGGTCCTTGTGCGCCGGTATGATCGCCCCACAAAGCGCGGGGCTCGGGGATTGGATATTCAACGTCCCGGCCGGGGCTGCCGATGTCGTGCCCTGCCGAAAAGTTGCGGCCGGATGCGGCGAGAAGGATGCAGCCGACATCTGGATCAGTGCTTGCCCGCCGCCATGCATCGTCCAGTGCATAGAGGAGCTGGAGATTTTGAGCGTTGTGAAACAGCGGGCGATTGAGCGTGAGCACCGCCACGCCATCGACCCGTTCATAGAGCACCGGCTCGGTTGTTTCGTAGGCCGTCATGAAAGGTCTGGCCGCGATCGTCGCACGAGTTTTCCTTTGCCTTGCGAACACGCTGATACTAGCACGTGCCACAAAGTGCAACGCGTGTTTAAAATGAGGATGAGGATGACCGAAGGTCTTGCCGCCGCCACGCCGTTGCCAGACGGACGCCCCGTGCCCACGGGCGCATGGCGCACCGTGGCCATCCTGACGATGATCTATTGGTTCGGCACGCTGGATCGGCAGATCGCCGCCTTGCTAGTTCCGCTTATCAAGACGGATCTCGGCCTCAGCGACCTACAGATATCATTGATTCAAGGGCTCGCTTTCGGGGTGTTTTTCATGCTGTCCAGCCCGTTGATGGGCTGGCTGGTGGATCGCTATAGTCGGCGAGGCGTGCTTTTCACCGCGGTCACCGGTTGGAGCCTTGGCGCCTTGGCATCCGGTTTGTCGCGAAGCTTCGCCCAGCTATTTGCGGCGCGTTCTACGGTGGGCGCACTTGAAGCTGCGATTAACCCCAGTGCCTATGCCATGTTGAGCGAGTTGTTCCCGCCGCGCAAGCTGGCGCTACCCATGTCGATCTTCGTGTTGGGCGGCAATCTCGGCAGTGGCATGTCGTTCCTGCTAGGCGGCGTCGTCATCGCGTGGATCGCTACCTCGCCACCGTTGATCCTGCCTGTTTTCGGCGTCTTATCGGGCTGGCAGACTGCGTTCATCGTCACCGCGCTGCCGGGGCTGATTTTTGCGCCGGTGATCTGGTTCGCACGCGAGTCGCGACAGCGGGGGGAGGCACGACGTTCCGGCACCTCTTTCGGTGATCTCTGGCGGCATGTTCGGCGGCACCCACGCTTCTTCGCCCTTCATAATGTCGGCTTTGGATTCATCATGGCGTTCATCGTCGGATTGCAGTCGTGGAATGCGGCATTTCTCTCTCGCGCGCACGGCTGGGCGCTGGCCGACATCGGCCTCTGGATGGGTGGCTTTCAGGTGGTGTTCGCGCTCTCGGGACTCGCTTTTCATGGTTGGGCGGTCGATCGGCTGTTCAGTCGCGGCCAAACCGACGCGCACCTGCGCTACTTCGCGATAATGAGCCTGCTGGCGCTGCCTTGCGGCGTTGCCGCTTATCTCGTGAACAGTGGAATGGCGATGATCGTGTTGTACAATATCGCCTATTTCCTGCTGATGTCATTCGCTAGCATCGGCCCCGCCGCCCTCCAGATTGCGACGCCGCCCTCTCTGCGGGGAAAGGCGTCGGCGCTCTACATGGTGGTCATCTCGATCATTGGAACGATCCTTGGCCCCGTGATCGTGGCGACCTTCACCGACGTGCTGTTTGGCAACGAAGCGGCGCTCGGCCGTTCGATGGCGTTGTTCGCCGGCATCACCACTGCCGGCGCTGCCCTATTCTTCAGCCTCGGCCGAGCGCCGATGCGGCGGGCGATAGAGGAAGCGCTGCGCTTTGGCGGTAGCTGAAAGCAGCGAGACGCCGCTTGACCTCGCGCGACGCTGATGCGTGATAGGGATTATATGGCAGAACAACTAGAGTCCGCCTTGGAGGCGAACCCCACCCGCTCGCCGATCTATGCGAGTAATTCCATTCAGGAGCGGCGAAGGCGCATCCTGATCGAGACCCGGCGCATGATCGCGGAAAGCGGGATCGACGGCTTCAGCATTCGAACGCTGTGTCGCAACGCCGACGTGGCGCAACGTACGCTTTATAATGCGTTCCATAGCAAGGAGCGGCTGATCGCGATCGCGATTCGAGAAACCTACGAGGACGTCAATCGCTTCATTCAGTACCGCACCTCGGCGGATACGATCGAGGGCATCATCGATCGTCTGATTGCGGTGAATTCGCGCAACTTCAAGGCTCGCAACTACACCAAGGCTGTCGCCTCGCTCTACTTCTCGGCCACGATCGGTGAAGATGTCTGGACAGCGTTGCGCGAAATGGCGTTCCTCAATCTACGTCGCTGGCTCGATCGGCTGGAGCATGAGAACTCGCTCGCTCCGTGGATGAACGCCGCGCAGGCGGCCTCGGACTTTGCTAACATCGAATATGCGATCATCAACGACTGGGCGACCGAACGCCTGCCCGATGACGAGTATATATCACGCTTGGTTCTTGCGGTGCTCTCGCACGCGATCGGTATCACCGTGGGAACGGAGCAGGCACACGTGACCGCTATGGCGAGTGAGATCAACCGCACGGGCCGGCTGCCCGAGTTTCCCAAGCCGGTGTTCAAGCCCGCCTCGCCAGAAACGGCCTGATCGCTGCCAGCTCAGTGTCGCGCGCTCATGCGGTTTGCCATCACCCAGGAGAATGCCAGCGCCGGCATTGATGTTGCCTGAAGCCGGTATTGGCATGACCGAGTAATCGGTCGCGCACACGCCCTCTACACCGCGCATGCGGCATTCGAGAGCAAGCGCTGCGGATTGTCCTCCTATCCTACATGATCCAGTCGCGTGTGCGCCAGCGCGGCTGAGCCGATGCACGACATGAATTCTTGAGCGTTACTGGCGGGCATTGATCCGGCCACCATTCCCTCACTGCATGCCTGGGATAGTGAGCGTCTTTGCCGATGCTCAACTGGGCCGTTGAGCGTGCCGATCATAAGGGTTCGGTTCTCGCCTCAACCTTGCACCAACATCTTTACCGGATTGTGCAAGAGGCGGTCCGCTATCACGTAACCGGCGCCGACGCTGATAATCTCATAGGGTTGTGGTCGGCGTTATTTCAATCAGCGTAGTCGGGGGCGATCCGTTCGACCTCGCGCATTAGCGCAATCCAGTCGAGGCTACCGCCAGGCTTCCCGAGCGTTGCCTCGTGCAACTGCGACGTGACCCGCGCCTGCATGGCATCGTCCAGCATCCTCAATTTGGCGCCGCCGGCCAGCGCCGCGATCTGGATCTCGCAGGCACGCTGCATCATCATCATCAGCCAGAATGCCTCGCCCACGGTGCGGCCGGCGGTGAGCAAGCCGTGATTTCGCAAAATAAGGACCGACTTGTCTGCAAGGTCGCGCGCCAGCGTCTCGCGCTCGGCGTCGAGCAGGGCGACGCCTTCGTAATCATGGTAGGCGACACGTGGGCCCAGCACGAGCGCCTGCTGGCTGATCGGTAGAAGGCCATGCTCCTGCGCGGAGACGGCTACGCCGGCAGCGGTATGCGTGTGCATCACGCAACCAACCTCCGGCCGTGCGCCATGCACCGCAGAGTGGATCAGGTAGCCAGCGGGATTTATGACGCCGCCGGGGCTTCTTACCTCCCCTTCCAACGTCACTTCCACCAACGAGCTCGCGGTCACCTCGCTGAACAGCGCCCCGAATGGATTAATGAGGATGCGGTGCCCGGGCCCCGGCAGCCGCGCCGAGATGTGCGTCGCGATCATGTCAGTCATGCGGTAGTGGTGCGCCAGCCGGTAGCAGGCGGCCAGTTCGCGGCGGACCTGACGGTCCGCCTCCGCCGTGTCCGTCTGCTCGCAATCGGTCGTTGCCGAAGATGTCGTCGCTACGGTCATCGTCGCCCTTCCTAAATCCCGGCCAGCGCCCGGGCGATAATGCCGAGCTGGACCTCACTGGTTCCGCCAAAAATCGTCGCTGCGCGGCTATTGAGATAATCGGTAACGAGCACGCCGCGCAGTCCGTCGTCATCGCGGCGCAGGGCCTCAGAGCCTAGTAGATCGATGGCAAGCCTAGCCACGCGCTGCTTTAGGCGGCTGGCACGCAGCTTCAGCACGGATGCCACCGGGCCCGGAGCCGCATTCGGTTCCAGCACACCGATAGTCATCAGTTCCAGCATCTCGAAGGCGTCGATCTCAAACGTCACTTCGGCAATCATCAAGCGGGCGGCGTCGTTGATCCGCTCCACGCCGATGCCGTCCTCGACCCGTTTCAGAGCCGCGCGAAGTCGGCCGCTGAAGAGGCCGTTGCCGCGCTCGAACTCCAGCAGGTATTTGGCGTAGGTCCAGCCTTTTCCCTCTTGCCCGATCAGGCAGTCTGCCGGCACGCGTACGTTATCGAGGAACACCTGATTCACGTCATGGTCGCCCCCAATCGAGAGGATCGGACGCACTTCCACGCCGGGCAGGCTCATCGGTATGGCGAGGAAGCTGATGCCGTCCTGCCGTCGGGCTGTCTGCGCAGTGCGAACCAGTGCGAACATCCAGTTCGCGTGATGCGCGTGCGTCGTCCAGAGCTTCGTTCCATCGACGACGTAAGCGTCGCCGTCACGCACCGCGCGTGTCGTGAGAGAGGCGAGATCGGATCCTGCGCCGGGCTCCGAAAAACCCTGACACCAATGATCGGCGTCAGTCAGAATGCGCGGCAGCCAGCGTTCCTGCTGCTCGGCTGACCCGAACTTCATGATGACCGGAGCGGCAAGCCGTATGCCGATCGGGTATATGATTGGCGCCCCCGCCAAGGCGCATTCGCTTTCGAATATGAAACGCTGGATCGCGGTCCAGCCCGGCCCACCATGCGCGACGGGCCAAGCCGGCGCTGCCCAACCACGCGCCGCCAGCACTTGCTGCCAGGCGCGTGCTGGCTCCGGTTCCGGGTAGGGGCCTATGATCCGGCGCTGTCCGTCGCGCATTTCTGGTGTGAGGTTGTTCGCGATGAAATCACGCACCTCCGCGCGAAAGGCGCGGTCTGCAGGGTGGAGTAGCAGATCCACGCTTAGCCCTCCACCAGAACAGCGCTTTGCCGATGCATGCCGCTCGAGACCATCGCCAGGGCGGCGTCGTCCGTTCCGCCGGCCTGGGGACGAAAGGCCTGCAGCTTGCGGAACTGCGCGGCAATCTTTGTCTCGTCCGACACACCCATCCCGCCATGCAACTGCACACCGGAGTCCGCCACCAGCTCCGCCGCATGAGCCACCCGCCGAACAGCGCCCGCAATCGCGCGGTCGAACGCCGCGCCTGGCCCCGCCGCATCGAAGGTCAGCGTCGCCAGCAAGGTCACCGCCTCGGCCTCGCGCGCTGCGACCACCATTTCCGCGACGCGGTGCTGTACAGTCTGAAAGGCGCTGATGGGGCCGCCGAACTGGCTGCGCTCGCGGACATAAGCGATGGTGCCGTCCAGCGCCGCGTCGATCGTGCCGAGCGTCTCGCTCACCAGCATCAGCCGCAGCAGCGCCGCGGCGCGCTGTCGCAGCGCCGGCCAGTCGGCACCGGACGCGATCTGCCGGAAGCCACCCGACGCCACTTCCACGTCGCCGGCGATCGTATCGTCGAGCAGAGGCACGGGTCGTACCGAGAGCGTTGCGCGGTCAGCGAGGAGCAGGCCATCGTCTACGGCGACGAGCACCCCGTCAGCTTCCCACGCCCCGCGGATGGTACGCATCGGCTGCTCACACGACGCGAACGCGAGACCATAGCGCTTATTCCCTGCGGTCAGCGCGGCAAGCCGATCGCCGGCGTCCTCGCCTACCGCAAGCAGCATGGCCGCGACCACGTTCTCGCGTACCGGTTCAATCAGGAGATGACGGCCGACCGCACGTGCAAGTATTCCGGCCTCAACAGCGCCCGCACCTAGGCCACCTGCAGATTCCGGCACGGCAAGCAGAAAGCATCCAAGATCTGCTAGCGCTTGCCACACATTGATACTGCCCCAGCCACCGGCATGCACGAGCATCCGCCGTTGCTCAAACGAGCAACTCTTTTCCAAAAGCCGATCAAGGGCTGCCTGAAACTGACGCTGCTCGTCCGAAAATTGCAGATTCACTGACGTACATCCCTTCGCCGCGACCTCAAGCATATCCACCCGGCCCAGCTAAGCAAGCCGGTTAGCCGGTTTTTGTAGGACGCGTGCGATTTTTATGATTGAAAGCCTCGCCAGCGGGCTTATGCTGGCAACGCAATTCGGTACCAAGCGCACCGAACGATCGGGAGGAACGATGTTCAACGGGGCGGAAGCAGATCGTCTCGCCATCCGCGAACTGATCGACGGGTATAGCGACGCCGTGATCCGTCGCGATCGGAGTCGCTGGGCATCGGCTTGGCACACGCACGCCGTCTGGCGTTTCTCTGGACGGGTAGTCGAGGGGCGGGAAGAGATCGTTGCGCTGTGGGAAAAAGCGATGGCAGGTTACAAGGCCGTCTTCTTCGCAGCTTTCCCAGGCTTTATCGCTGTGGATGGAGATGCGGCGAAGGTGTGTACTCACACCTTCGAGCATTTGACGCTGGTCGACGGCACAAATCGATTTCAGGCTGGCCTCTACGACGACAGGGCCATGCGGACCGATGCTGGCTGGAAATTCATCGAACGAACCTTCGTTTCTCGGGAGCTGACACTGTGAGCATCATCGTATCCGCCACTATGGAACTGGACGCGCGGCACGCCCAGCGCCTGATCGAAGAGGCCCGCCCGCTTATAGAGGCATCGCTGGCGGAGCCCGGTTGCCTCGCTTACACCTGGGCGTTGAATCCGCTGCATCCCGGCCGGATCGAGGTATTTGAGTTGTGGACCGACGAGGCTGCGCTTGCTTACCATTTCAGCCTTCCAAATTATACTGAGATGCGGACGCATCTCCGCTCGGCCGGTGAGATAAAGTCCACCAGCCGCAAGTATCGCTGCGATCGTGACGAGCCGATTTATGACCCTAGTGGAACGCCACGCGCCGACTTCTCGATAAATACGACGGACGCCTGAGGCGATCATGGCGACGCGGCCCGGGATCGATGCAATGCGCGAGCGCCGGCTGGCATCGCACTATGCGTTGCGCCGCCGTACGCTGGAGCGGATGCGTGACAAGTCAACCGACCTTGACGCAGCGCCGATGCCGATCGACCCTTCCATCTATACGGATGCCGTCTTCGCTGATCGCGAGCGCCGGCTGCTTTTCCACGGCCTCCCAATCGTCGCCGGGCTGAGCCAGGACATTCCCGAAGCCGGCGACATGATGCTGTTCGATGTGCTCGGTCCGTCGATCATCCTGATCCGGTCGAAAGCCGGCACGGTCAACGCGTTTCGCAACATGTGCCCGCATCGCGGGGCCAAGGTGGTAACGGAATGTAGCCGCCGTACCCGCCTGACCTGCCGCTTCCACGCATGGACGTTTGATTTGGAGGGCAAGCTGATCGGCCTGCCCGGTAAGGAGGGTTTCGACGGGCTGGACCGCGCGGCGCTCGGCCTACTGCCGGTGCCCGTCGTCGAACGCCACGGCCTGATCTTCGTCCGATTGGAGCCCGATGGAGAAGCGATAGATATCGACGACTTCCTCGGCGATTTCGCGGCGGAGCTGGAGCATCTGGATCTTGCCAATGCCACGCCGATCCGCCGATCGGAAATTCCGTGCGAGGCCAATTGGAAGTATGCCTTCGACACATATGGCGAAAGCTACCATTTCGCGTCGCTGCATCCGACGACGATCGGCGCGCTCGCCTATTCGAATGTGATGATTTACGAAAATCATGGTCTGCATGCCCGGCTCGCCTTCCCGCGAGAGGAATTTAACGTGTACAAGGACGAGCCGGAGGAGAGCTGGCCGCATACTGACTATGGTGGCCTCTACTTCCTCTTTCCGAATATGGTGATCAACGTCAACGCGATCGCCGGCGTCGGCCAGTTTTACGGAGTTTCACGTTTGTTTCCCGGTGAGAGCGTCGATCGCTCCAGCACGTTGCTGACCACCTATCAGCCAGCCCACGCAGATGGCGTGGTCGATACGGCGAAGTGGGCCGAGATGCACGATTTCATCCAGCGCGTGGTGACCGATGAGGACTATTCGGTTTCTCGCGACGGCCAGAATAATCTGCGCTGGGCCCCGCCGGGCTTCACGACAAAGCTGGGTCGCAACGAGATCGCACTGCAGCATTGGCACCGCAATCTCAATCGTATTATGGGCGATAGTGCTTGACCGTTCGCGGATCGCGCCGCGCATGATCGACAGAAAGGCGGAGGCCGTCGAGGCTTGCGACCGCGTGCCGCTGTTGTCAGCGTTGCTCGACGATCGCTTCTCCCCGGGTCAAATGGCAGCCACTCGCGACTTATCGGCTGCTCTGGCCGACGCACTGGCCGCGTCCGAACGGTCATCGGTCTCCGGAGACGGAACGACTAGGCAGCATTCCCGAATTCCTACGCCCGCTTTCACGCGTACCCCGATATCAACGAGATACGTGGTCTGCTCGAAAGACATGTCGAGCGGGAAACGATCGCTTTCGTGGAGGCCTACGCGACGAGCCTTCCTATTTCGATACAGGAGAACTGACCCATGGACCTGAAGCTGAGCGGACGAAAAGCGATACTTGCGGGTGCCAGCAAGGGGCTTGGTCGTTACGTCGCGGAGGCTCTGGCGCGCGAGGGGGCGGCGATCGCCTTCTGCGCGCGCGACGCCAGTGGCGTGGAGCAGGCGCGCGCCGCATTGTCCGACATTGGCGCAGCGGTGCACGCAGCGACCGTCGATCTCGCCGATCCGGCCGCCTATCAGGCCTGGATCGAAGACGCCGCCGCCGCGCTCGGTGGCTGCGATATTTTCATCAGCTTCACTTCGGCGAAGGGACCGCCCGCGTCCGAGGATACTTGGCGTGCCGCCTTCGAGCATGATCTGATGGGCGTCTGGCGCGGGATCGACGCGGTCATGCCGCATCTCGAGCAATCGGATGCCGGCGCGATCGTGGTGATGGGCACGACCGTCGCGATCGAGCCGAGCTTCGGCCCGCAGCCCTACGCCGCGATGAAGGCGGCGCTCACAAACCACGCGGTCGCGCTCGCTCATCGGCTCGCGCCCAAGAACATTCGCGTCAATATCGTCTCGCCCGGGGCGATCTTCATCGACGGCGGCGACTGGGACAAGATCAAGGCCGCACGACCGGAACTCTATGAGAAGACCGCGGCGGGCGTGAGCATGGGCCGGCTAGGCAAGCCGGAGGAAGTAGCCGCAGCGGTCGCCTTTCTTTGCTCGCCGGTCGCCTCCTACATCACGGGTACGAATTTGGTCGTCGACGGCGGCATGACCAAGCGCGTCCAGTTCTGACGCGCGGCAACGGACAGGATCGGAGAGGATCATGCAGCTCAGTCGCGAACAGATGCTCCAGGCCTATCGCCAGATGAAGATCATCCGCGAGTTTGAGGAGCGTTTGCACGAGGAGATCCAGAAGGGCGAGATCGCCGGCTTCACCCACCTCTACTCGGGGCAGGAGGCGGTCGCGGTTGGCGTCTGCGAACATCTCACCGATGGCGACACGATCATCTCGACACACCGTGGCCACGGTCATTGCATCGCCAAGGGCTGCGACGTGAAGGGGATGATGCGCGAGATCTACGGCAGTGCTGAAGGCCTGTGCAAGGGCAAGGGCGGCTCGATGCACATAGCTGACGTGGATAAGGGCATGCTCGGTGCGAACGGCATCGTTGGGGCGGGGGCCCCGATCGCGGTGGGGGCGGCGCTGTCGGCCAAGCTCGATGGGCAAGGTCGCGTGTCGATCGCTTTCTCGGGTGACGGCGCTTGCAACCAGGGCACCACGTTCGAGGCGATGAACTTGGCTGTCGTCACGAAGGCGCCGTGCATCTTCCTGTTCGAGAACAATCATTATTCCGAGCATACCGGCGTCGACTATGCGGTCGGCACTGCCAGCGACATCGCCGGCCGTGCCGAGGCCTTCGGCATGAAGGTTTGGCGCGGCAACGGCAGCGACTTCTTCGAAACTTACGAGGTCATGCGCGAGGTGCTGGAGCATGTCCGTGCCGGTAACGGCCCGGCGGCCGTCGAACTCGATACCGAACGCTTCTTCGGCCATTTCGAGGGCGATCCGCAGCGCTACCGGGGCAAGGGCGAACTCGACCGGCTGCGTGCCGAACGCGACTGCCTCGTCGCCTTTCGCAGCAAGGTCACGGAGGCCGGGCTGATCGAGGCGGGCATGCTCGACGACGTCGATGCCGAGGTGCTGAAGTTGATCGACGATGCCGTGGCCGAGGCGCGCGCGGCGCCGCGTGCCAAGCCTGAGGACGTCCTGACCGACGTCTACATAAACGCCTAACAGGAGGTCACCTACGATGGCCGTTATGCAGTTGCGCGAAGCGATCAATCTGACGCTGCGCGAGGAGATGGACCGCGACCCTACGGTAATGCTGCTTGGCGAGGATATCGTCGGCGGCATGGGTACCGCGGGTGGGCCGGAGGCCATCGGCGGTATTTGGAAGACCAGCGAGGGCCTCTTCGACCGGTTCGGCGCGGGGCGCGTGATCGACACGCCCATCTCTGAAAGTGCGATCATCGGTGCGGCGGCCGGCGCGGCGCTAACCGGGAAACGGCCCGTCGCAGAGATCATGTTCGCGGATTTCGTCGGCGTCTGCATGGATCAGATCTGGAACCAGATCGCCAAGTTCCGCTACATGTTCGGTGGCAAGAGCCGCTGTCCCGTCGTCATCCGCGTCGCCTACGGCGCTGGTCGCAATGCCGGGCCGCAGCATAGCCAGGCAGTTTACGGTCTGATGACGGCGATCCCCGGCCTCAAGATCGTGGTGCCGTCCAGCCCGGCGGAGGCCAAGGGGCTGTTGACGACGGCGATCCGTGATGACGATCCGGTTCTCTTCTTCGAACCCAAAGCGCTCTACGCGATGCGCGAAGAGGTGCCGGCGGGCGAATATCTAATTCCCTTCGGTCATGCGCGCACCGTGCGCGAGGGGCACGACGTGACGATCGTTACTATCGGACAACTCGTCGCGACAGCGGCGAAGGCGGCGGATGCGCTGGCGAACGAAGGCATCTCGTGCGACGTGATCGACCTGCGCACGACAAGCCCGCTCGATGAGGAAGCGATCCTCGACTCGGTCGAGCTGACCGGACGACTGATAGTGCTGGACGAGAATGGCCCGCGGTGCGGGCTTGCCGCAGACATCGCCGCGCTGGTCGGGGAAAAGGCGTTCTCCGCGTTGCGCGCGCCGGTCAAGATGATCACTCCGCCACACACGCCCGTTCCTTTCGCGGTGGAGCTTGAGCGTGCCTATCTGCCTCAGGTCGACACGGTCGAACAAGCGGTGCGCGCGCTCCTCGCGTTTCGCGAGGGAGATCCACGATGAGCGGCCTGCGCGCCTTCACCATGCCCAAGTGGGGCATCGAGATGACCGAGGGCACGATCGCCGAATGGATGATCGCCGAAGGCGGCGAGTTCGCGCGGGGCGACGTTCTCACGCTTATCGAGACGGACAAGATCACCAACGAATATGAGGCGGAGTTCCCGGCCCGTCTCGCGCGGATCGTCTCGCCCGCAGGCGAGACGCGCCCGGTCGGCGCGCTGCTCGCGGTATTCGCGGAGGCAGACGTGAACATCGACGTCGCGGCCGTGGACGCCTTTATCGCGTCCTACCGCCCGGGCGGCGCCGCCGCCGAAGCGACGACCACGAACCTCTCCCCGATGATCGCGCCTGCATCCGCAGCCGCCCCACTGACCCCTGCCGCCACGCTCCCCCCCGATCTGGCGATCAGCCCGGCCGCGAAGGCGCGGGTGCTCGAAGGCGCATTGGACGTGTCGGCAATCCAAGGATCCGGCCGCAGCGGGCGGGTGACGCTGCAGGACGTGCTGCAGATCGGCCGCCCCGCGCCGCCGCCGCGCGCCACGGCACCCGTTGCGATCTCGGCGACCGCTGAAGATCGAACTTACTTCGCCTCGCCGCTGGCCCGGCGCATCGCCGCGCAACACGGGATCGATCTTGGCAAGATCGCAGGCAGCGGGCGTAACGGACGGGTCGGTAAGGTAGACGTGCTAGCCCTGGTTCGCCCGGCGGAAACAGCACCGCTGGCCGCGCCAGCCATCACCGCCGCGCCGTCATCGGCCGTATCGCCGGCTCCTTTGCCGGCAGCCACGGATGATGTCACGGTCGTTCGCATGTCGCCGATGCGTAAGGCGATCGCGCGACAGTTGACGCTCTCGAAGAGCAATATTCCCCATTTTTACCTTCGTAACGGCGCACGTATCGATTCGCTGCTGGCGCTGCGCGCGCAGGCCAAGCGCGCCGCGGGCGAGGCGCCATCGATCAACGACTATCTGGTTCGCGCCTGCGCGTTGGCGCTGAAGGCGCATCCGGCGGTGAACGTGCAGGTGCATGGGGACGACATCCACCAATTCGCGCACGCTGACGTCGCGGTCGCGGTCGCTACCGAAAAGGGACTGCTCACGCCAATCGTGCGCGCGGCCGACACGAAGTCGGTCGCGGCGATCTCTGCCGAAGTAAAGCGGCTGGCCGCGCGGGCCCGAGAAGGGCGGCTTGCTACCGAGGAGTTTCAAGGCGGCAGCTTTTCGCTCTCAAATCTTGGGATGTTCGGCATCGAGCAGTTCGACGCGATCATCAACCCGCCTCAAGGTGCGATCCTGGCCGTCGGCGCTGCCCGGGAGGAGACGGCGGCAACCAGCCATGCGCTGACCTTCACTACCCGTATTCACCTGTCGCTGTCGTGCGATCATCGTGCGATCGATGGCGCGGTCGGTGCGCGCTTTCTCGCCGAACTGACGCGTCTGATCGAGACGCCCGAGGAGCTGACCGCATGAGCGGTGAACGGACGCTTGGCGAACTCGCGCGCGCGCTAGGCGCACACTACGGCCAAAAGACCGCACTGCGCCATTGCGGTGACGACACCAGCTTCGCGACCTTGGACGCGCGCGCCAGCCGCATCGCCAACGGCCTTGCCGCCGCTGGCATCGCGCGCGGCGACCGCATTGCTTATCTCGGCAAGAACCATCCGGCCTATTACGAGCTGTTGTTCGGCGCGGCTAAGGCCGGCGTCGTGATGGTGCCGATCAATTGGCGCTTGGCCGATCCGGAGATTACCTGGCTGATCAACGATGCCGTACCGAAGCTGATCGTGGCGGGCGACGGGTTCCATGCGCGGTTGCAGGCACTGCCGCTGGCGACGCCGCCGGTTCTTCTTTCGCTTACCGATTATCCCATCTGGCGCGACGGACATGACGATCGGGATCCTCGTATCACGGTTGAACCGGAAGAGGTTGCCGTCCAGCTCTACACGTCAGGCACCACGGGGCGGCCGAAAGGCGCGATGCTGACGCATCGCAACCTGCTTGTCCTTCGCACGCTGCCGCCGGGGGACCAGCCGGAGTGGAATCGTTTCACCGACGACGATGTCAGCCTGATCGTGATGCCCGTGTTCCACATCGGAGGGACGGGTTACGGCATCCAGACGCTGGCGGCCGGCGCGACCGGCCTCGTCGTGCAGGAATTCGACGCTGGGGAGGTGCTGCGGTTCATCGTCGAGGAGCGGCTGAGCAAGATATTCGTCGTACCATCTGCCTTACAGATGCTGGTGCGCCACCCCCGTGCCGCCAGCACGGATTATTCGCGCATCCGCACAATATTATATGGTGCCTCGCCAATTCCTCTGCCGCTCCTACGCGAAGCCATGGCGGTGTTCGGCTGCGGCTTCGTGCAAATGTATGGCATGACCGAGACGTCCGGCACGGTCTGCGCGTTGCCGCCCGAAGATCACGATCCAGCCGGCAACGTTCGCATGGCCTCCGCCGGTAGACCGCTCGCCAGCGTCGAGATCCGCATCCTTGATGCCGCTGGACAGCCGCTGCCGCCAGGAAAGACGGGCGAGATCGCGATCCGCTCGCCGCTCGTCATGGCAGGGTACTGGAACCGGCCGGATGCCACGGCGGAGGCGTTGTCGGAAGACGGCTGGTTCCGCTCGGGCGATGCCGGCGCGCTTGATGCGGACGGCTACCTCTATGTGCAAGATCGGCTGAAGGACATGATCGTTTCCGGTGGAGAGAATGTCTATCCAGCAGAGGTGGAGGGAGCGCTTTTCGAACATCCTGCGATCGCGGAGGTGGCGGTGATCGGCGTGCCTTCCGATAAGTGGGGCGAAGAGGTGAAGGCGGTCGTCGTTGCAAGCGCCGGAGTTGTGATCGATCCGGCAGAGGTGATCGATTGGGCACGATCGCGCATCGCCGGATACAAAGTGCCGAAAAGCATCGAGGTGGTTGGGGCTCTGCCGCGCGGGCCAACCGGCAAGATTCTGCGGCGCGAGTTGCGCGCGCCTTATTGGCACGGCCATGCACGTGCGATCAACTGACTGGCGGCGTCGCCCAGCGTAGGCCGCGTCGCAGCAGCTCATAATATTCCGGCCGTTCCCACGATCCGCGCTGGACGGCTGGAAACCAGTCCAGCTTCGGCTGCATATCATAGTGACCACGGCAGTGACCGAGCGCGTTATAGAGAATCGCGCCCTCGCCAAGGCGACGGAGGTACATCAGCGGATGCCGAGCATGGGCCCATTCGCCCTGCACGAAGGCAGGCGCGGTGCCGGCGAACTCGACGTGGAGCAGCGTCTCGATCGGCGCCGTCGTTTCCGAAAGGTAAAGCTCGTCCTCCGTCTCGAAAGGCGCGATGCCGACGGTCAGCGGGTGATCGGGATCGGTAATTGCCACCTGGAACGGGGCGATCGGGGGATGCGCGCGGAAGGTGGTGCCCAGCGTCTCCATGAAATGTGGCGCCCAGTCGGGCGCATCGACCAACCCGGAATCGAGAAATCGGAGGATCGAATTGGTGCCGTGCAGCGCCAGCCAGCGGCGCCCGCCTTGAACCCACTCGCGTAGCCGTTCCTGCACGCCAAGCGAGGGCACTACGTCGCAGGTATAGCTGACGAGCAAATCGGCCGCCTCGATCGCTTCGATCGCTTCGAAATCTTCGAACACGCGGACGCGGATGCGCTCGTCCTCGGCCAGCAGCTTCAGCAACTCCAGCCGCGCGAAGTCGATGTCATGCCAGCGCCCGCCCGCAACCAGAACGCAGTCTACGCGCATCTCTTCTGCTCCTTCATGCTGCCCGTCGCAAATGACGTTCGCCCTTGCGTGCCCCCGCGTCGAACCTATGACGGAACAGATGACCCGAAAGCCTGACATGGCCCATCTCGCCGAGCTTCAGCCGGCAGGCATGGCCTCCGCCGATGCCGGACTGCAGCAGCGCAAGAGTGCCGAAACCCGGCTCGCGATCCTCGACGCCGCCGTCGACTGTCTGGACCGGGTGGGGTATGCACGCACCACCTTGCATTTGATCGCCAAGGTCGCCCGCGTCTCGCGCGGGGCAATGCTGCATCATTATGCAACCAAACACGATCTGATTTCCAGCGTTACGGACTATGCCTTCTACCGGCACATGGAAGCCTTCACCGCCGCCATTCGCGGATTGTCCGAAGCCGAGCGGACGCGTGAGAACAGCGGCATTCTTGTCGACTGGAATTTCTATCTGTCGCGAGAATACAGCGCTTACCTCGAACTGCTCGTGGCCGCGCGAACCGACGAAGAGCTGCGGACGATGTTCATGCCGAAAGCCCGCCGGCATGATCGCGTGTGGCGTGACGAACTTGTCCGCGTCTTCCCGGAGTGGACTGGTGACCCGGACCTGCTCGCCCGCTCGCGCCGGCTGGTGCAGGCCATGATGAGCGGCATGATCCTGAACCGCGAAATATGGGACGAGCCCGAGACGGAGCGGTCGTTGCTGGCGTTTCTGTCGTCGCTGCTGGTCGACCTGCGCGAAGGACGCACTGCGTGGCCCGCCCCCGGAGGGGGCGGCGAGGCTTGATCTCACCCGCGCGCCATCCAGCGATCTAGATTGTCATGGAAGAAGCGCACGCGGGATTCCTGCCCCGCCAGCACCTCACGTGAGTAGCCGCGCGAATGCAATGCCTTCTGCTGCGCACTCCACAGCGCCACGTCCTGATCGATCGTCGGCCCCATCGAGTGATCCCCCGCCTTTCCCGTCTGGTGCGGGGCCGGTACATCCATGCTCACCCAATCGCGCATCGTGGGCGAATAATAGCGGGTCTCGCCCTGGGGAAAGAGGTTGAGGTACCACATGTCGAAGAAGCACTTTTCGGGATCCTTCGGATGCGGGCGGGCGCGAAGCCAGATGTTGCCGTCAGGCTTCAGGCTGAACGATAGATTGGGAAACAGCGTGTAGTGCCAGTTATCCGTAAGCATCACATCGTCGTAGCTTGAAAAGTCGTAGCCTTTCTCCGCGCCCAGCTTGCGTTTCTGCTGCTGTAGAGCCAGCCGAAGGTCGTGGATCCGTCCGCGAAAGTCCTCCGGGTCGAGCCCCCAGAAGCGAATATGCTCGCCCATTTGACGAAACACCTCGGCCTCGCCGCCCTTCAGGGTCTGGCTCGGCGCGCCACCCGCCATCAACATCCGGGCATGGCCGCTCGGATAATGGTCGAACTGGGAATGCAGATAGGAGAACTCCGCGACGAACTTCAGCTGCGGATGAGCATGGAAGACGTGGTACGACTCATTGAAGTTATCCTGTACCAGCTTCCAATTAAACTCGCCTTCCACCGTCACCCAGGTGGTGCGTATCATCTTTTCCATTGGATAGGCTTCAAGCTGATCCGCTACTGGGGCGAGAAACTCGCGCAGTGGTACGCAGTCGTCATCCATGTTGAACCAGACAAAGCCACCCCACAAATCAGTCTTGAGGGGGACTAGGTTCTTGCTACGGCAATTCAAGCCGGGCGCGAAATTGGGCTCGTCGGGAACGGTGCGTATCGTACCTTCCAGATCGTAGGACCATGCGTGGTAGGGGCAGGTCAGGCGGCGTGCGTTTCCTACCTCTTCGGTCATCAGCATCATGCCGCGATGTTGGCAAACGTTATAGAAGCAGCGGATCTGGCTGTCCTTGCCCATCACTGCGAGGATCACCTCCGTGCCGAACTCCAACGTCACGAAGTCGCCCGGTTTATTGAACTGATTGGCCATGGCGGCGATCTGCCACGACTTCGTCCAGACTGTATCCCACTCGCGTTGCCAGAAGGCGCGATCCCAATAGCGATCGGGCCGGATAGGCGTGTCACTCAGTTCCGGCTCGGGTGCGCGCGTAAGGTCGACACCGTAGGGGCGCGCCGTCGGCGTAGCGAGATCGATCTTGCCCATTTCCCGTCCCTCGTTCCGTTCAGAGAGTGAAATCGCGCGGCGTCGGCAATCGACGGAGGTGCGCCCCGCCGCTAATCCGGATGATGTCACCGGTTTGGAAGCACTCGTCGCTGGCGACCCATACCGCCGCGCTGGCGATGTCGGAGACGGTCGGCAGGCGGCCAAGCGGAACTTCGCGCGTGAAGCCGGCGACGGTGGCCGGATCATTGAAGTAAGCGCCGGTCATGGACGTGTGCGTGAGACCCGGCGCAAGCGAATTCACGCGGATGCCGCGCTCGCCATATTCCACGGCCGCTACCCGCACCACCTTGTCGGCCGCCGCCTTGCTTCCGGCATAGGCCGCCAGACGCGCGCCGGTTAGCTCCGCCGTGACCGACGAGATCGTCATGATCGACCCCGGTCCCGTCATCGCTGCCGCCACGTCGCGGATGAAAAGGGTCGTGCCGACGAAGTGTAGCGTCGCTTGCTGCATCAACCCGTCGAACGTCTCCTCGGCGATGAGCGCGGCGCGGTTCATCCCGGCGAAGTTGATCGCGACGTCGATGCCGCCAAGCGTCTCCACCACTTGCGCGATGCCATGCGCAAGCGATGCCTCGTCGGTGATGTTCATCTCAACCGTGGGTACGGAGAGTTCGGCGCCAAGCTCCGCTCGACCCCCGCCGATGCCGCCAAGCATCACCTGCGCGCCCTCCGCGATGAAGCGCCGCGCCACTTCCGCCCCCATGCTGGCGGGCGACGATGCGCCTACCATAAGCACGCGCTTGCCGTTCAATCTCATGCCCCTACTCCCCTCAGATTAGCGTATGCGGCCGCCGCGTAGGACGGATCGCCGTGACCACGCTCACCATATTGGCGTGGGCCGGAAAGCCGATCCCAGCCGTCGCTGCGAGGCAGCGTTGCGCTCCAGTCGTAAACGCAGCCACGATGCGCGATGCGCCACGCCCCGTCCCGTCGTTCGAAACTATCGAGGTAACGGCCTGCGGCGATGTAGCGAACCTCATGGCCGTCCGCATCGCGCATATCGTGGTTGGCGATGAAATAGGCCTCGCCCGACGCGGTGTTGCCCGACACCTCAATCAACACGTTGCCGATCAGATGCTGGGTGCGCTCCATGCCCTGAAGCGCGGGTAGCACCCATGCAACGAACGCGTCGGCGCTACCCTTAAAGATACCGTGGTCGTCGGTGGCGTCGGGGTGAAACACGGATCGCAGCAGGCCTTCGTCGCACCGGTCGAGTGCGCGCGCGAGACGGTACACCAGCTCGGTGCAGGCCTGCTTGGCGAATAGGGTGTCGAGCGCGCTTTCCTCCATCATGCGCCTGCCTCGAGATAGCGGTCAAGCGTCTGGTGAAAATGGCGGATGCGGCTTTCCTGATATTGCGCCAGATGCAGTTTGCGCGTCTTAGAAGCGGACATTCCAGTCTGCACGTGCGGCAGGTTCGCCATGTCTTGTTCCAGAACGACACCTAGCTGGCCCAGGTGATCGGCAAAGCTCTCGTCTGCCGCCAGCATCGTCATCTCGGGCTTCGGAGCGGTCTCGCCCGGCTTGAGCCGGCCGAGCAGGCGGACCTCCATCAGCGTGTGGTCCACGTCCGGCCATGGCCGCCAGCGATAAAGCACGGTCGACTGGAAGCCGCCCCAGGGCGAGAAGTTCGGAAAGACGTTGTACGTGAGGGCATCCTGCACCTCCGCATCGCTGGCATGATCCAGATCGACGCCGAACAGTTCGCCGAACCGGCGGCGGTTGAAATCACCCATCGCACGCCGCGCGGTCTGCCCGTCCTCCACGGTGATAGTGGTGCCCGGCGCTACGACGCGCCCATTGTACTTGACGAAATTGTCGATGATTTTTTGCTCGCTATCACTTTCGCCCAAATTGGGGGAGAGGACGCCGAACGGCGTGATAGTCAGATTTACGTGATCGCCATATAGGTTGTATTTAGAGTTAGTGTCGCCCGTGAACGCCATGATTTGCGGGTGCGTGGTGGCGACGTGAAATGCCTCCATGAACGCTTCGGCGCAGGCCTTCCAGTTAGCCGGTATTACCTTGCCCACCCAGGCCGTGGTATAGGCTTCCTCATGACGCCAGCGCGCGAAATGCTCGGGCAGAGGGGCCAGATACTCTTCCAAGCTCGGTCCGCTCATTGCCTCGCGAACGAAGACATACCCGCCCCATTCGCTCACGCTGGCCTCGGGAAGCGAAAGATCCTCGCCTTCAAGCTGCGGGAAATCCCATCGGCAGGGAACTTCCATCAGCGTGCCGTCCGTCTTCCACGAAAAACCGTGGTAGGGACATTTGAATTTGCTCGCCCGGCCGCTCGCGGTTCGCAGCTTGCGGCCGCGATGCAGGCACACGTTATGAAAGGCCCGTATCGATCCATCCAATTGCCGCGTGACAAGGTAGGATCGGCCGGCATTCTCATAAACCACGGTATCGCCAGGTACGGGCAACTCCTCTACCCGTGCGGCGAACTGCCAGACATTTGGCCACATCTTTTCGCATTCGGCCGCAAAGAATGCGGGGTCGGTGTAGCGCGCGGTATCGAGCGGCCCGTCGCCTAACGTCTGCGTTGGCGGGTCAATCAGAAGATAGTCCGGCACACGGCGGCTATCAGTCGCCGCCAGCATGTCCCATGTGGTGCTCGGTCGTAAAGTATGGCGATCCTCCGCGCGCGGAGGCTGTTCCAGCTTCATGGACCTCTCCAAATCTGCCGTCTGATACGGCTTGGCGGTCAGCACGCCGCGAGTTAGAAGCGTTCTGGCCTGTATCAGGATGATCTGACTGTTTTTTTGGAGATTGGCAAGTGGCTAACATGCGGGCGATCGTCGTCAGGGGTGAAAAAGGACCCGCTGAAGCGCTTGAAATTGCTGAGGTGGAACGCCCGACGCCATGCGAGGGCGAATTGCTAATTAAAGTAGCCGCCGCTGGCGTGAACCGGCCAGATATCGGCCAGCGCGAAGGGAATTATCCACCTCCTCCAGGCGCTTCGTCAATTTTGGGACTGGAAGTAGCGGGGATTGTGCGCGAACTTGGTCATGGCGCGACAGGTTGGGCGATCGGTGACAGGGTCGCAGCTTTGCTACCGGGCGGAGGCTACGCCGAATATGCCACGGTCGATGCACGCCACGCTTTGCCGGTGCCGGAAGGCCTACCGATCGAGGAGGCAGCTGCGTTGCCAGAGACGCTATTTACCGTCTTCGCTAATCTGTTCGAGCGGGGACGGCTTGCGGCTGGTGAAAGTGCACTCATCCACGGCGCAAATAGCGGCATCGGCGTCACCGCGATCCTGATGGCAAAGGCTGCCGGTGCCAAGGTGTTCGCCACATGCCGCGGCATGGAAAAGGCGGCAAACGCCCGCGCGCTCGGTGCGGACGTGGTCATAGACGTGCAGACCGAGGATTTCGCCGGAGTGGTGGAGACGGCTGGTGGCGTGGACGTGGTGCTCGACATCATTGGCGGTGATTATTTCGGTCGTAATATTCAGGTTCTGAAGACAGACGGACGTCTCGTCCAGATCGCGACGCTTGGCGGTGCGATTGTCCAAACCGATCTACTTCAAATGATGTTCAAGAGATTGACGCTTACCGCCTCTACCCTGCGCGGCCGCCATGCTGACGAAAAAGCTCGTCTCACCGCGGCGATTAGGGCGGAGGCATGGCCATGGGTGGAGGCGGGGCGCCTGCGTCTGCCGGTCGACCGCCGCTTTCCCCTCGCCGAAGCGGCGGCGGCGCACCGCTGGCTTGAAAGTGGAAGCCAGTTCGGCAAGGTAATCTTGATCCCGTGACGGCATGGCCGGGGTGTCGATTGGCACCCCGGCCGCCTCACATAGCGGATTTAGCTTGGGCGGTCTGATGGTAGGCAGCACACGCATCGACCAAGCTGTAATAGCGTGCCACGTCACGGCTGGACATCACGAACGGGTTCGCAACCAGTGGCGTACGTGCGCGCTTGGCGAGCCGCTCGGCGGTACCATCTAATAACGGATGGTTCGACAGGACCACGTCCACCTTCTCGCGTCGCGCGATTTCGGTGATCCGTCGAAGCGAGCTGCGGTAGAGCGCCATATCGGCAGGGGAAAGCCGCGCTGAGGCCGAACCGCCCATGAGCAAGGCGACATGGCGCACCCCTCGGTCGGCCACCGGCAAAAGCAGTGACAAAGTACCGGGACTGTGGCCGGGCGTATCATAGACCGTCAGCGTTGTATCGCCGAGTGTCAGACGCTGCCCGTCACGCGGTATCAAATCCGGGCTTGGAACATCGTCAGCAGGGGCCTGGCGGCGCGCGACATCATAAGCAGCGCCCATCATCACGATCTTGGCGTCGGGCAAGGCTTTACGCATCGCCGCCAACCCTCCGACATGATCCCTATGACCATGCGTGATGATAATGTAGCGGATGTTGGCGGAATCTAGCCCCAATACTTGCAGGCCATGGCGGATGCGTTGCTCTGCTTCGTTACCGTCGTTGAGGGTATCGATCAGGATCAGCCCTGCGCTTGTCCGCACGACCCAGGCCGAAACGAGGCCGTCCCCGACAAAGAACAAATTGTCGAACGCGGCCGCCGGCGGCGGCGCTGCTATCTTCGATAATGCCGCCCGATCAGGTTCGCGCTCACACAATATGAGGGCGCGTCGTAGCCAGGCCTCGTTTCCCGCCAACGCGGTTGCCCTTCGCAACTCGGTCGTTCCCACATTCGATGCGGGCTTCGCGGCTGTATTTGTTGCGAGAAGCAAGGCCCCTATCATTGCCGTCCGCATCATTTTGAACGCTCCCTTGCATAGCCTCGCACGATGGCGAGCCGACGCTCCCAGGACAATAATATTTAAATCCGGTTGTCCTGTTTTCTCATTGTGCCGTGCTAGGGGAGACAGTATGGGAGGAAAAATAACACGCGTTATCAGGAGGGGTTTATGGCAGTTTTCAACACGCGAAGCTCGCTGCTCAGCTCTACAGTCGCGGCTACTGTCCTACTCGGCTTCTCTGCCGAGGCGGGTGCACAGATGGCAGCGCCCACGCCTCCCCCGGCCACCGGATCTTCCAATACGAGCGACGCGACGTCAGCCGAAGCCATCCCGGCCGATAGTGCGACCGAGGCACGCGACGCCATTGGCGAAGCGGGTGGTTCGCAAGGCGGCGAAATCGTCGTTAGCGGCACGCGGATCTCGCGTAACGGGTTCGAGGCGCCAACCCCAGTCAGCGTGATCACCGAAGCCCAGATACAGCAGGCCGCCCCTGCAACGATCGCAGACTACGTCAATCAGCTGCCCGCCTTGCAGGGCGGCGAAACGCCACGTACCCCGCGAGGCAATCTCGCCGCGGGCAATGCTGGTGCTAACTTCCTTAGCCTGCGCAACCTCGGCGCGACGCGTACGCTGGTGCTGCTTAACGGTCGCCGCGTTACGCCTTCCAATGTTACCGGCGTGACGGACGTGAACCTGCTGCCGAGCGCGCTTGTCACGCGCGTCGACGTGGTCACGGGCGGCGCATCCGCCGCCTGGGGTTCGGACGCGGTTGCCGGTGTCGTCAATTTCGTCATCGATACCAAATTCACCGGTCTGCGCGGAAAGGTCCAGTCCGGCATCACCACCGCAGGCGACGCACGTTCCATAGACAGCGACCTGTCGTTCGGCACCGGCTTCGCCGACGATCGCGGCCATGTCATCCTGAGCGGACGCTACACCAAGACCGGGTCGGCTGTCTTCTCGGATCGCAAGTGGTTCAAGGCCAACAAAATCTTCCCCAACCCGGCGGCTGGACAATCCGGGCAGCCGGCGCGCCTGGTGGCCCCCTGGGCCTCCCTCCTCGTCACCGACAACGGGCTGGTCACGAGCGGGCCGCTCCGCGGCTATTTCTTCAATGACGCCGGCGGGCTCGGGGGCACGAATTTCACCTTCCCGCCGATCGTGAGCGGTATCTACGGGGCGGGTAGCGAGAGCGTCTACGGCACGCTGGCCGACCAGTCGCGCTACGGTCAGTCGAGCATCCCGGTCGAGCAGGGATCGGTCTATGGGCGGGCCAGCTTCGACATCTCCGATGCGCTCAGCGTCTTTGCCGAAGGAAGCTGGGGCAAGACAACCTCGCAGACGCCGATCGCTAACTTTTTCCGCACCGGCAACACCGTGATCCAGCGCGACAACGCCTTCCTGCCGCAGCAGGTGCGGGATGCGATGACGCGGGCGGGTGTAACGACCCTTCCACTTTCCATCAGCAACTCCAAGCTTGGCGTACTCCAGTCCAAGGTCGAACGTGAGAACTTCCGCGGGCTTGGTGGGGTTGACGGAAAGCTCGGCGACAACTGGAAGTTCAGCGCCACGTACCAGTATGGCGAGACCAAGGTGAAGGTCAGCTCGCCCAATAATTTTCGTCCGGCCCGCTACGCATCCGCCGTCGATGCAGTCTTCGATCCGGCCAACCCCGGCCGCATCATATGCCGCTCGAGCGTGACGAACCCGGGTAACGGCTGCGTTGCGATCAATCCGTTCGGCTCGGCGGCGCTATCGTCCGATCAGCTCGGTTACGTCCTCGGCAATTCGCGGCAGGATCTGACGTATCGACAGACCGTCACTGCGGCCAACATCAGCGGAGACTTGTTCGACTTGCCTGCGGGGCCGATCTCGCTTGCTGCGGGCGGCGAGTACCGGACGGAACGCGCCGTTGCCTCTTCGGATGATATTTCGCAGGCGAACGGCTACTTCGCGGGCAATTACAAACCCTTCCGCGGGCGCTACAACGTGAAGGAGGCATTTGGCGAGCTGGCAATCCCTGTGTTCAAAGACCAGCGCTTCGCTCAGGCGTTGGACCTGAACGTTGCTGCGCGCGTCACCGACTACAGCACTAGCGGCAGCGTGGTGACGTGGAAGGCGGGCGGCACCTACCGCCCGATCGAGGACATCGAGTTCCGCGTGACCCGCTCGCGCGACATCCGCGCGCCAAACCTCAACGAATTGTTCCAGACAGGTACCGTTGGCACTAACAACGTCATCGATCCGTTCAATGGCAACGCCAATGTTCAATTTCTTCAGACGACCCGTGGCAACCCTGGCCTGGATCCTGAAAATGCCGACACGCTGACAGCGGGTGTTGTCCTCCGGCCCTCTTTCCTGCCGGGCTTCGGCGCGTCCGTCGATTTCTACAACATCAAGATCAAGAAGGCGATCGCGCTCAATTCCTCGCAGTTCACGGTGAACCGCTGCGCTGCCGGCGATACGGTGTCCTGCGGGCAGATCACCCGCAACGGCGCCAATCAGATCACGGGGATCACACTTCAGCCGTTCAATGCGCTGTCGGAGATAGCGCGCGGCATCGACTTTGAGGCGTCTTACCGCTCGTCTCTCGGCGCCGGTACGCTGGAACTGCGCACGCTCTTCAACTATACCGATCGCCTCGCAATCGTGTCGGCAACTAATACCATCGAGCGCGCAGGCGAGGTCGGCAATAACGTCGGTGCCGGAGAGGGGGTTCCTCGGTGGCGCGGCTTGACCACCGCGACCTACACGCTCGATCCTGTCACTGTGCAACTTAAAGGTCGCTTCATCTCGGCGAGCAAGCAGGACCGGCAGTGGACCTCTGCAGATGTCAACCGCAACAAGGTGCCCGCCGTCTTCTATCTTGACGGCTATCTTGGCTTCAAGGTCGCCAACCGAGGTGTGGATGGCGAGTTTTTCCTTGCTGCCGACAACATCCTCAACCAGTCGCCACCCGTCGTAACGGCACAGGATAACAGCAATCTGCTCGCATCCGGCACCAACGTGTTTCTGTACGATATTCTCGGCACGACAATCCGGGCAGGCTTCCGCTTCAAGCTTTGAAGGGAGCGATAATCATCTCACAGCAGCGGTTAAACGGTGAAAGCGGACGCAACCCTCCGTACCCTTCCAGGTTGGGTTGCCTTTGGTAACCTGCATCCCGTTTCAACCGCTGATGATTATTATAAGTTTTCGACGCCTTGGCGGGGGCGGTTGATGAGATCCGTGTGTGCGATGTCGTTGAGGCTTGGTCCGGACATCCGATATTGTCGTCGGTTCGCTATGTCTCGCTG
>CAJYJW010000297.1 GCA_913775025.1 uncultured Sphingomonas sp.
CGTCAACATCGGCACCTTCCACCTCGGCCGCCGCGCGGCGGGGGGCGAGGCGGTGCTGCTCCTCTCGCTCGACGGTGCGGTGGCGGAGCCGCTGTTGTGGCAGGTATGCCAGCTGCCCGGCGTCAAGACGGTCAAGACGCTGAAGTTCTGATCGCCCGAACCCGCGACGACGCATGGCGTCGCGGGTTCGCTTTTGCCTAAACGCCCGCTAAGACCCGCCCGCATGAGCATCACCCCCGGCCTATTGCCCGTCGGCCTGCGCGACCGGCTGCCCCCGCAGGCGGAGGCGGCGTCGCGCCTGCTCCACCGCGTGATCGTGGCGATCGGCCGGCACGGCTATGATCGCGTCAGCCCCCCGCTCGCGGAATTCGAGGAGGGGCTGGTCGGACGGTTGAAGTCGGCGCGCGCGCGCGATCTGTTGCGCTTTGTCGATCCCGTCTCGCAGGCGACGCTGGCCTTGCGCCCGGATATTACCGCGCAGATCGGCCGCATCGCCGCCACTCGCATGCGCCACCGCGCCCGCCCGCTGCGCCTTGCCTATGGCGGCCCCGTGCTCAAGCTGCGCGCGACCCAGCTTCGCCCCGAGCGCGAACTGCTCCAGACCGGCGCGGAGCTGATCGGACGCGACACCGTCGCCGCCGCGATCGAGCTGATCGACGTCGCGATCGAGGCGCTGGAGACGGCGGGCGTGACCGGGATCACCGTCGATCTCACGCTGCCCGATTTGGTCGAAACGCTGGCGGCCGGTCCGCTGCCTTTGCCGGCCGACGCAATATATGCCGTGCGATCCGCGCTGGATGCCAAGGATGCCGGTGCGCTGGGCGGACTGGGCGCGGAGGCATATCTCCCCTTCATCGCCGCCGCGGGGCCGCTTGATCGCGCGATGGCGGCATTGCGGCAGGTGCCGGGGGCGGATGCGCTGTCCTCCCGGCTCGATGGCATCGCCGCGATCGCCGACGCCTTTCGCGATCGCGTGACGCTGACGCTGGATCCGACCGAACGCCACGGCTTCGAATATCAGAGCTGGCTCGGCTTCTCGCTATTCGGCGCGGGGCTTTCCGGCGAGGTCGGGCGCGGCGGCAGCTACACCATCTGCCATTCCGATGGGCGGGAGGAACCGGCGGTCGGCTTTTCGCTCTATATCGATCCACTGGTGGATGCGGGGCTGGGGCTGGAGCCGCGCAGACGCATATTCCTCGACGCCGGCACCGATGCCGCCACCGCCGCCGCGCTGCGCGCCGATGGCTGGACAACGATCGCGGCGCTTGATCCCGCCGACGACGCAATCGCCCTCGGCTGCACGCATCGTCTGGTCGACGGGGCGGCGCGATCGCTCCAGGCAACCCCGCAAGATCAAGACGCTTAACCGTAAGGAACAGGCATGGCCAACGTCACCGTCATCGGCGCCCAGTGGGGCGATGAAGGCAAGGGCAAGATCGTCGACTGGCTGTCCGAACGTGCGGACGTCGTCGTGCGCTTTCAGGGCGGCCACAATGCCGGGCACACGCTGGTCGTATCCGGCACCACCTACAAGCTGAGCCTGCTGCCGTCGGGCATCGTGCGGGGGACGCTCTCGGTAATCGGCAATGGCGTGGTGCTCGATCCGTGGCACTTCCGTGATGAGGTTGCAAAACTCTCCGGTCAGGGTGTGACGATCACGCCGGACAATCTGCACATCGCCGAGACGTGCCCGCTGATCCTGCCGTTCCACCGCGATCTGGACGGTCTGCGCGAGGATGCGAGCGGCGCGGGCAAGATCGGCACGACCCGCCGCGGCATCGGCCCCGCCTATGAGGATAAGGTGGGGCGCCGGGCGATCCGCGTATGCGATCTGGCGCACCTCGATGATCTCGGCCCGCAGCTCGATCGCATCTGCGCGCATCACGATGCGCTGCGCGCCGGCTTCGGCGAGGCCCCGATCGATCGCGACCGGGTGGTGGCCGATCTGCGCGAGATCGCCGAGTTCATCCTGCCTTATGCGAAGCCCGTGTGGCTGACGCTGAACGAAGCCCGCAAGCGCGGCGATCGCATCCTGTTCGAGGGCGCGCAGGGCGTGCTGCTCGACATCGATCATGGCACTTACCCGTTCGTCACCTCGTCCAACACGATCGCCGGTACGGCGGCGGGGGGCTCCGGCCTCGGGCCAGCGGCGGCGGGGTTCGTGCTGGGGATCGTGAAGGCCTACACCACGCGCGTCGGCTCCGGCCCTTTTCCGACCGAGCTTGAGGATGCCATCGGCCAGCGGTTGGGCGAGCGCGGACATGAATTCGGCACCGTCACCGGGCGCAAGCGACGCTGTGGCTGGTTCGATGCGGTGCTCGTGCGCCAGTCAGCCGCCGTATCCGGCATCACCGGCATCGCGTTGACCAAGCTGGATGTGCTCGACGGGTTCGACGAGTTGCGCATCTGCACCGGCTATACGGTGGACGGCCGGCACCTAGACTATCTGCCGCCGCATCCGCAGGATCAGATGAAGGCGATGCCCGTCTACGAAACGATCGAAGGGTGGCACGAATCGACCGCCGGCGCGCGGACCTGGGCGGATCTTCCGGCGCAGGCGATCAAATATATCCGCCGCCTGGAGGAATTGATCCAGTGCCCCGTCGCGCTCGTCTCCACCAGCCCGGAGCGGGACGACACCATCCTCGTGCGCGATCCCTTCTCCGACTGATCGTATCCTCGCCCGAGCCGGCGTGGAGATTTATCAGAGGCGGGTTACCGTCGGCTTTTCGGCCACGTGCGATGCCCCCGGCATGAACCAGCGGGCGATCACCACGCCCGCGAAGGACAGGCCGATGGCGTCGCACAGGAAGGAATAGAAAAAGAACCCGATGCCGTAATGGTTCGTCACCGCCTGCCCGATATCGAGATACAAGGTGGCGGCGATCGCCAGTAATATGACGATCCGCACCCGCTCTCCGAATGTCCGCACGCCGGCGAACGTCAGGCCGAGGGCGATCAATATGCCGGTGATGAGCGCCAGCAGCAGCCCGGTGACGAGGGTCCCGGAGTCGGTCGTGGCGAAGCCGCCGGTGTTGAAATGTACGGTCGCGATGGGGCCCTGCCCATGCAACACGGTGCCCTGCGCGGTATCGGCGGAAGGAATGTGATAGGTGCCGGTGCCGTTCCGCGTGAGGCCCTGCGCCAGCGCCGCCTGCAATTGGGCGTTCGTGGCATCGTCCACGCTGGAATAGGCCAATGCCTTCAGGGGCGTATTCCAGAACAGCAGTGACACGAGATACAGGACGAGGCCGCCGACCAGACCGCCTAGCACCGTCCTTATGCCGATAATCGTCCTGCCCACCGTCGTCTCCTGTGCCTTGTCGCCTCGGGTAACGCGACAGCCGCGGGAAGGGTGCGTCGGATCGGGAAGGATCAGGCGTCGGGCTGGCCGCTCGCCA
The DNA here is from genome assembly GCA_913775025.1 of uncultured Sphingomonas sp. Taxonomy (GTDB): domain Bacteria; phylum Pseudomonadota; class Alphaproteobacteria; order Sphingomonadales; family Sphingomonadaceae; genus Alterirhizorhabdus. The sequence goes on from CAJYJW010000297.1 coordinate 3,402, forward strand.
TCAGCTTGCGGGTGAAGCCGATCAGACCGATCTGGCGACTGCGCTTCAGTCGCTCCGCCTGAAGGATGGCGCGTACCTCCTCGACGCAACGATCGACGTCATCGTTGATCAGGACATAATCATAGCCGTCCCAGTGGCTGATCTCGCTGGCGGCGCGATCCATGCGCGCGGCGACGACCTCCGCGCTGTCGGTGCCGCGCGAGGACAGGCGGCGGCCAAGCTCCTCGACCGATGGCGGCAGGAT
>CAJYJW010000298.1 GCA_913775025.1 uncultured Sphingomonas sp.
CTTGTTGCCGCGCTCCTCCTTCACGACCTGCACCAGCAGCACCTGACGCCGGCGAATCACGTCCTGGATCTTGTAGCGGCGGCGCAGGTTCATGCGCTTGGCGCGCAACGCCTCCACGGCGGTCTCGTCGCCGCCGCCGGCGCTCGTCCGGCGGGCGCGGGGCGCATCCTCGCCATCGGCGGCCTCGCCCTCGTCGTCATGCTCCTGCGCGCGAAGTTCCTCCTCCTCCGCAGCGTGCTCGGCCTCCTCGCGCAGCAGCGCCTCGCGATCCTCCTTGGGGATCTGATAATAGTCCGGGTGGATTTCGGAGAAGGCGAGGAAGCCGTGGCGGTTGCCGCCATAATCGACGAACGCCGCCTGCAGCGACGGCTCGACGCGCGTCACCTTGGCCAGATAGATCTGGCCCTTGAGCTGCTTGCGCTCGGCCGACTCGAAGTCGAACTCTTCGATTCGGTTACCCTTGACGACAGCTACGCGGGTTTCTTCCCGGTGGCGCGCGTCGATCAGCATACGCGTGGTCATTGATATGTCTCCGGGCGCGCCCTTCGGCCGCTGGCAAGCGGCGGGACGCGCGATGATGAAGGGACGGGCGCGATCCTGCGTTCAGGCGGCGCGCCCACGTCCCGGTTACGATGGTGAATGCTGCTTCTGCCGCCGAGCCATCCCGCACGCGAACCGCGCCGGAAGAAAAGCCCGTCGCCCACGCGCCGCAATCCTTGGCGGCGCGGATGGGGTCGGGGAACAGATGGCTCATGCAGCGTCAACCCAGAAGGCCGGCGTGATCGGGCGGTAGCCCGGCGTCGGCACCAAATACGGGCGGCTGCCGTTCCTGTCAGAGACATGATCCGCCCGGACCTTGGCTGCTAGCACCTCGCCGGCGAAGCGGCAACCGAAACTCCCTGCTTCGTCGCCGATCGTGCTAAGCCTCCGTTCACGCATCGGCGGCAAGGACACTCATGATGCCCGACGGCGGATTTGCGCACGGACGCCGGGCGCGGCAGAGAGGCTTTGGATATCAGGGGACTCGACGGGATGGTGGACGGAAGGAGGCAGCGGCGCGCGACGCGTCGTCCGCGTCACCCGTTCCCCTATCTGGCGGCGGCGTTGATGCTGCTGGTCCACCAGATGGCGGCGGCGCAACTGGCGGGCGTGCAACGCGTCGATGGCCGGCTGGCCCTGCGCTACGATCAGGCGGAGGGTGCGCGCGCCGCCCCAGCGATACGCGCCATCGGCCTTCCCGCAGCCACCGATCGCCCGGGCCGACGCGCGCCGCGCACCACCCCCGCGATCAGCGACGCGCGCGGCAGCAATCGCCCGTTGGTGGTGATCGATGCCGGCCACGGCGGACATGATCCCGGCGCGCCGGGGGTGGATGGGCGGCGGCGCGAAAAGGAGGTGACGCTCCAGATCGCCCGCGCCATCCGGGACGAACTGCGCGCATCCGGCCGCGTCCGCGTGGCGCTGACTCGTGAGGATGATCGCTTCCTCGTATTGGCCGACCGGCGGGAGATCGCACGGAAGCTGAAGGCGGACCTATTCATCTCGATCCATGCGGACAGCGCGCCCAATCCGCTGGCGCATGGCGCCACGATCTACACCCTGTCCGAAGTTGCCTCAGATCGCGTGGCGGCGCAGCTGGCCGCGCGGGAGAATCGGGCCGATATACTGAACGGCGTCGATCTCGGCGGCCAGTCGAGCGAGGTCTCTTCGATCTTGTTCGATCTCGCGCAGCGCGAGACGATGAACGTCTCCGCCGCCTTCGCAGCACTTCTGCAGCGGGAAATGTCGCCCACCGTGCCGTTCCGCACCGATTTCCACCGTTTCGCCGGGCTGGTCGTCCTGAAGGCGCCGGACGTGCCCTCCGTGTTGATCGAGACGGGGTATATGTCCAACGTCGAGGATATGGAGAAGCTGTTCTCGCGCTCCTATCAGCATGATATCGCGGTCGGCGTGCGCCGTGCGGTGGAGGCCCATTTCGCCCGCAGGCTGGCCAAGCGCTGAGCCGGGATGAGGCACCGCTCGCCCCCCGGCTGGCAATATGCGCCGAAAATGCTAGAGCCCCCCGGTCATGGATGAGCCCACCGCCGAGACCCGCCCTATCCGACTGCGGCGCGGCGGCAACCCCCTGCCCGAGCCGGAACGGCCGCGCCGCGCGCCGCGCAGACGCTGGCTGCGCTGGCTGTTCGCTTTGCTGCTGCTGGGCCTGCTCGCATGGCTGGCGATCTGGGCGCTGTTCGCGCGGGGCCTGCCGTCCGCCGACACCCTCCTCGCCTACGAGCCGCCGCTGCCCACCACCGTGCGCGCGATCGACGGCAGCCCGATCCACACCTTCGCGCGCGAACGGCGGGTGGAGCTGGCCTTCGCCGAATATCCCCCCCTGCTGGTCCGCGCCTATCTCTCCGCCGAGGACAAGACCTTCTTCGAACATAGCGGCATCGATTATCCGGGCCTCGCCGGCGCGATCTTCGACTATGTCAGCAAGCTCGGCTCCGGCCAGCGAGCGCGCGGCGGATCGACGATCACCCAGCAGGTCGCCAAGAATTTACTGGTCGGCGACGAATATTCGGTCTCCCGCAAGGTGCGCGAAGCGATCCTCGCCCGCAGGATCGAGAGCGCGCTGACCAAACAGCAGATCCTGGAGCTTTACCTCAACCAGATTTTCCTCGGGCGGAACGCCTATGGGGTGCAGTCCGCCGCGCGGGCCTATTTCGCCAAGGATGTCGATCAGCTGACCCTGCCCGAGATGGCCTATCTGGCGATCCTGCCCAAGGCGCCGTCGAACTACAGCCCGGAACGCCATGCCGATCGCGCCATCGCTCGGCGCAACTGGGTGCTCGGCCAGATGCGGGCGAACGGCTTCATTACGGCGGCGCAAATGGCGGAGGCGCAAGCCGCTCCGCTCGGCATCGCGCCGCGGCAGGCGCCCGAGCGGCAGGATGCCGGCGGTTACTTCATGGAGGAGGTTCGCCGCGAGCTGATCGCCAAATATGGCGAGGCCGCGAAGGATGGGCAGTATAGCGTCTATTCCGGCGGCCTCTGGGTTCGCTCCTCCTACGATCCGGCGGTGCAGAAAGCGACGGAGACGGCGTTGCGCGATGGCCTCGTCCGCTATGATCGCGGCAAAGGCTGGGCCGGGCCGGTCCGTCGCCTGAACCTTACCGAACCCTGGGCACCGCGCCTGAACGAGATCGGCGTCGGCTACGATGACTGGCGCGCCGCCGTGATCCTCGAAAAATCGCCCACGCAGGCGCGGATCGGCTTCGCCGATGGCACCACGGACGCCATGCCCGCCTGGGCCGCCGCGATGCCAAGGCGCGGTCAGGGCGGCCACGCCTTCGACTTCATGAAGCCGGGCGACGTGATCGCCGTCAAGCGGGAGGGCGGCGTCTGGAGCCTGCGGGCGATCCCGGTCGTCTCCGGGGGCATGGTGGCGGAAAATCCGCACACCGGGCAGATCCTCGCCCTGCAGGGCGGGTTCGACGCCAAGGGTAATTCGTTCAACCGCGCCACGCAGGCGCTGCGCCAGCCCGGCTCCACCTTCAAGCCGATCGTCTATGCGACCGCGCTGGAGAATGGCATGACGCCGGCCTCGATCATCGTCGACGGGCCGTTCTGCGTCTATCAATCGGCGCGTCTGGGGCGGAAGTGCTTCCGCAACTTTTCCGGCGGCAACGCCGGGCCGCAGACGATGCGCTGGGGCGTCGAGCAGTCGCGCAACCTGATGACCGTGCGCACCGCCAGCCAGACCGGCATGAAGAAAATCGTGAAGACCGCGCACGATCTGGGCGTCGGCGATTACAACCCCGTCCTCTCCATCTCGCTCGGCGCGGGGGATACGACGGTGCTGCGGCTGACGAACGCCTATGCCATCCTCGCCAATCAGGGTCGGGCGCTGACCCCCACGCTGATCGATTATGTGCAGGACAGGCGCGGCAAGGTGATCTGGCGCGCCGACACGCGGCCGTGTGAGGGATGCAACGCCAAGGACTGGAACGGCGGCGCGATGCCCCGCCCCCTCCCGCGTTCGAAGCAGGCGATCGACGCGATGAGCGCGTACCAGACCCTCCACATCATGGAAGGCGTCGTACAACGCGGCACCGCCACCATCCTGCGCGATCTTGGCCGCCCATTGTTCGGCAAGACGGGCACCTCCTCCGGCCCGACCAACGTCTGGTTCGTCGGCGGATCGGCCGATCTCGTCGCGGGCGTGTATATGGGGTTCGACCGGCCCCGCTCGCTCGGCGGATATGCGCAGGGCGGCACGGTCGCCGCGCCGATATTCCGCCAGTTCGCCCAGATAGCGATGAAGGACATGCCGGTCGTGCCGTTCCGCGCGCCGGCAGGCATCCGCATGGTACGGATCGATCGCCGCTCCGGCCGGCGGGTGTTCGGCGCCTGGCCCACTGACGACCCCAAGGCGGCGGTGATCTGGGAGGCGTTCAAGCCCGAGAGCGAGCCGCGTCGCACGATTCGCCGCGAGGAAGTCGCCCGTCGCAGCGATGCCCCTGCCGTGCGCCGGGCGGAAACAGCCGGCGACCGCACGTTCCTGGAGCAGGAGGGCGGGATTTACTAGCCGGGCGCGAAGCCTATATCCGCCATGATCCGGGCCACGCCCGCCCGCCACCGTTCAGGAGCCTTCCCCATGCGTGCCGAAGCGCAAGCCCATGTCGACAAGATCAACGACGCGCTCGCGCTGCTCCGCCGCTTTCTCGATTGGGATCGCGCGCTTCGCCGGCTGGACGAGCTGAACAACAAGGTCGAGGATCCGAGCCTCTGGAACGACCCGAAGGCCGCGCAGGATGTGATGCGCGAACGCCGCCGGCTGGACGAGGCGATCACCGCTACGAAAGCGATCGAGTCGGAACTGGCCGATACCATCGAACTGATGGAGATGGCGGAGGCCGAGGGTGACACGGCGTTGGTGGACGAGGGCGTCGTCGGCCTCGCGGCCCTTTCCGAGCGCGCCGATACCGATAAGGTGAAGGCGCTGCTGGCCGGCGAGGCGGACGGCAACGACACCTATATCGAGGTGAACGCAGGCGCCGGCGGCACCGAAAGCCAGGATTGGGCAGGCATGCTCAGCCGCATGTATTCGCGCTGGGCCGAACGGCGCGGGCTGAAGGTGGAATTGATCGATCAGCATTCCGGCGAGCAGGCAGGGATCAAGTCTGCCACGCTGCTGCTGAAGGGCGAGAACGCCTATGGCTACGCCAAAACGGAGAGCGGCGTGCACCGCCTCGTCCGTATCAGCCCTTATGATTCGGCCGCGCGCCGGCACACCTCGTTCGCCAGCGTCTGGGTCTATCCGGTCGTCGACGACAATATCGAGGTCAATTACAACGAAAGCGATCTGCGGATCGACACCTATCGCGCCTCGGGCGCCGGCGGGCAGCATATCAACACGACCGACTCCGCCGTTCGCATCACCCATATCCCGACCGGGATCGTCGTGCAGTGCCAGAACCAGCGCTCGCAGCATAAGAACAAGGCCGAGGCCTATAATCAGCTGCGCGCCCGCCTCTACGAGCGTGAACTGGCCATTCGGGAGCAGGCGGCCAACGCCGAGAACGCCAGCAAGACCGATATCGGCTGGGGCCATCAGATCCGCAGCTACGTGCTGCAACCCTATCAGCTGGTGAAGGATCTCCGCACCGGCATGACCTCCACCGCGCCCTCCGACGTACTTGATGGCGCGCTTGATCCGTTCATGGCCGCCGCCCTCTCCCAGCGCGTCACTGGCGAGACGGTGGACGTGGAGGATGTGGACTGATGCGCGCGATTGCTCTCGCCCTGTTGCTGCTGGCGAGCTGCGGCTCGGCGGCGGGATCGCGCGAGGTCGTCCGATCGAGCGCCTTCCCCGATGCGCACCGACCGGTCGCCCCGGTCGTATCCAGCCGCTTTTCGACCGAGGAGGCCCGCGATCGCATTAGCGAGGCGAACACCGTGATGAACCTGGCCGGCATCGCCAAGGGCATGACGGTGGCCGACATCGGCGCGGGCGAGGGCTATTATACCGTCCGTTTGGCCCAGCGCGTCGGGGCGAACGGCCGCGTATTGGCACAGGACATATTCCCGCAGGTGCGCGATGCGCTGGCCGAACGCGTCACGCGGGAGCGGCTGGACAATGTCTCGGTCAAGCTCGGCCTACCCGCCGATCCGAAACTGCCCGACGACAGCTTCGACCGCGTGCTGATGGTGCACATGTATCATGAGATCGCGGCGCCCTACGAGTTCCTCTGGCGGCTGCGCCCGTCCCTGCGCGCCGGCGGGCGCGTGGTGGTGGTGGATGCGGACCGGCCGACATCCCGCCACGGCACCCCGCCCGATCTGCTCGATTGCGAGATGAAGGCGGTGGGCTATGCCCGCGTCAGCCGCACCGTGCTGCCGGGGGCGGACGCCTATCTCGCCTTGTACGAAGCCAAGGGTCCACGGCCGGAGCCGGATATGATCAGCGGCTGCACCCTGATGATCAAGGCGTCGCCAGAGGGCTGACCGCCCCTCGCCCCTACAGCATCCCCATCGCCGACAGGCTGCTGGAGCGGCCGCCCGCGAAGATGAGATGATCGTGAACCCGGATACCGAGCGGCCGCGCCACCCGCACCAGCGCGCGGGTGGCGCGCAGGTCGTCCTGGCTGGGTGCGGGATTCCCGCTCGGGTGATTGTGCGCGATCAGGATACCGGCCGTGCCAAGCTGCAGCGCATCCTGAATGATCGTGCGCAGCGGGAACGCCACCTCGTTGCAAAGATCGGAATAATGCAAGCGCAGGCCGATCAAGGTCCGGTCATGATCCAGATGGGCCACACGGAGCGACTCCCTAGTCATGCCATGGAAGGCAGGAGTAAAGAAGGCAACGGCGGCGGCTTCGTTACCGATCCTTGTCCCCCCACTTCCCGCTTGCGGCATTCCATTTCCTTCGAACGAAAATGGACAGTGACGCTCAATTCCCGTGCTACAAGCCGTAGGCTGCTCCGTTATGGAGAGGAGACACGCCTGCGCCCGGAAAAAGTCTCGTCCGCGGCGGAGGTTTCGAGGTGCCCCGCCTCTGATCTCGCGCGGCCTTTGCCGCAACAAGGCATTGCTCCGCCGCGGGATCGGGTCGAATAGCGATCCTGCCGGTTCAGGAAAGGCAGCGCATGACCAGCTCGGAACGACCCTATCTCGACCTGATGGCGCGCGTGCTGGAACGGGGCGACGAACGGATGGATCGCACCGGGGTCGGCACGCGGTCGTTGTTCGGCGAGATGCTGCGGTTCGATCTGAGCGACGGGGATGCACCGATCCTCACGACCAAGCGGGTGTATTGGAAGCTGGCCGTCAAGGAGATGCTGTGGTTCCTGACCGGCGACACTAACATACGCCCGCTGCTAGAGCAGAATGTCCGCATCTGGAGCGATTGGCCGCATGCCCGCTATGTCCGTGAAACCGGCACGCGCCTTTCGCAGGCTGAATTCGAGGCACGCATATTGGATGATGCCACATTCGCGGCGGAATGGGGTGAGCTTGGGCCGGTCTATGGCAAGCAATGGCGGCGGTGGGTCGATGCCTCGGGCACCGCGCACGATCAGATCGCGACACTGATCGAGACGCTGAAGCACAACCCGTCCAGCCGGCGCATGCTGTTTCATGCCTGGAATGTGGGGGAGATCGATCAGATGGCTCTGCCACCCTGCCATATGGTCTATCAATTTCACGTGAACAGCCACGGGCAGTTGAGCTGCCTGATCTTCCAGCGCTCCTGCGACCTGTTTCTTGGCGCACCGTTCAATTTCACCGGCGGGGCGGCGCTTTTGCTGATGCTGGCGCAACAGGCCGGCCTCACGCCCGGCGAACTCGTCTGGGTCGGCGGGGACGTGCACGTCTATCTCAACCATCAGGATCAGGTGCGCGAGCAGATCGCACGTGCGCCAAAGCCCCCGCCCAAGCTCCGCCTACTGCGTCACGCGGCCTCGATCGACGACTATCGGATCGAGGATTTCGCGCTTTCGGGCTATGCGCCGCATCCGCCGATTCATGGCGAGGTCGCCGTATAGCGATCGGTTCTGCGGCACGACCAAGCCGCCGAGATTTCCACCACCGCTCACGCGGAAGATGGCGGCGCCGAAATCGCCCCGGTCATCCCGATCACCCGATCGGCGATAAACTTGACCGGGGCTTTGCGCTGCCGCGATCAGTCCTGCAGCTTGTCGATGGTGATCGGCAGCGATCGAACCCGTTTGCCGGTGGCATGCCAGATCGCGTTGGCGACGGCGCCTGCGGTGCCGACGATGCCGATCTCACCCAACCCCTTCACGCCCAGCGGTGTCACCTCCGGGTCCGGCTCGTCGACGAAGATCACGTCGATTGCATCGATGTCGGCGTTGGCGGGCACATGATATTCGGCCAGATTGTGGTTCATGAAGCGGCCAAGCTTCGTATCCATCATCGTCTCTTCGTGCAGCGCCATGCCGATACCCATCACCACACCGCCCAATATCTGGCTGCGCGCCGTCTTGGGGTTGATGATGCGGCCCGCCGCCACCGCGCAAACGATCCGAGTGACGCGGACGACGCCCAGTTCCTCATCCACCTTCACCTCGGCGAAGATGGCGGAGTGCGTGTTCCGCGATTTGCGCATCTGGCTGATCATGCCGCTGATCCCACCGGTGGCGGTCTCCTCCGCCTCGATCGAATTCAGCCCGGCCGCGCGCATCGCATCGGTAAAGGATACGGATGCGGCGGGATTGGTCTTCGACACGATGTGGCCGTCGACGAACTCCACATCATCGATTCCTGCCGAACCGAGCGGCTTGCCATCGACCTTGCCGGCGGCCTTCAGCAGTTTCGCCGCGATCGACTGGCAGGCCATCTGCACCGCCGCGCCGGTGGAGGCCGCCCCCCACGATCCCCCTTCCACCGGCGAGGTGGGGAGGTCTGAATCGCCCAGGCGCGCGGTGATCCGTTCCGGCGACAGGCCAAGCGTATCGGTGGCGATCTGCGTCATAACGGTATAGGTGCCGGTGCCGATATCCGATCCGGCGCTCGACACTTCCAGATCGCCGTTGGCGGACAGCTTCGCGCCGGCCGACGTCTTGGAGAATAGCGCGTCCCACATGCCGGTGGCGACACCCCAACCCACCAGTTCGCGGCCTTCCCGCATCTGGCGCGGCTCCGCCTTCCGCTCCGCCCAGCCGAACGCCTCCGCCCCTTCGGCAAAGGCTTCGCGCAGCGCTTTGCTGGTGAACGGCGTGCCGTTCATCGCATCGTCTTCCGAATAGTTCAGCAGGCGGAAGGCGAGCGGATCGAGGCGTGCCGCCTCCGCCATCTCGTCGATCGCCATTTCGAACAGGGTCATGCCGGTGGCGGCGCCCGGCGCGCGCATATCGCCGGAGGTCGCCGTGTCCATCGCCGCCACGGCATAATCGCCGCTGGCATTCGGGCAGGCGTAGTTCATCAACCCCCAAGTGACGACATTCTCCATATTGTCCTCGTAGCGCGAGGTGGAGGTCGTCGCCTCATTGACGATCGCGGTCAGCCGTCCGTCCATCTCCGCGCCGAGCGTCACGCGCTGTTCGGCGGCCGGCCGATGGACATGGGTGAACATCTGTTGCCGCGTCATCACAACGCGGACGGAGCGTTCCATCATCGTGGCGGCCAGCATCGCCAGGTAGACATGATATTGCGGCCGCAAGCCGGACCCAAACCCGCCACCGATATAGGGGTTGAGAACACGAATCTTCGAAGCGGAAATACCGAACGCCGACGACAGATAGGCTTGCGTGTTCTGCGACCCTTGCGTCTTGTCATGCACGGTGATGCTGCCGTCATCCATCCATTCGATGGTGGTGGCGTGCATCTCCATCGGGTTATGATGCTCAACAGCAAGGTGGAATTGCGATTCGACCTTGAGCGGTGCCTTGGCGAGCGCCTTTTCCGGATCGCCCCGCTTTTTCGGTGCGATGTAGTTATCGCGCTTTTTCGACGGCATATACCGCTCGGCCACCGCTTTATCGAAATCGGTGTTATGCGCCTCGGCTTCATAGGCCACGTTCACCAACGTCGCGGCATGGCGTGCGGCCTCGAATGTATCTGCCAGCACCAGCGCCACCGGTTGCCCGCTGAACAGGATCTTGTCGTCATAGAGCGGACGAAAGGTCGAGCCCGGAGGCCCGAGCTGATCCTGGTGCGAGCGATCGAGCCACGCCGTGCGTGGCCGATTTTCGTGCGTTACGATCTCCACCACGCCCGGCACGCCGCGCGCCTTGCGATCGTCGATCCCGGTGATGCGCCCCTTGGCGATCGCCCCGGAAACGATGAAGCCGTAGAGCATGTCTTTCGGCTTGTGTTCGGCGGCGTAGCGGGCCTGCCCGGTTACCTTGGCGATCCCGTCCACGCGGCTGAGCGGACTGCCGATGCCGATGCGTGCTGTCGTGGCCATCGTATCGTCTCCTTATGCGACGCGCTTGTCGGTCTGCGATTGCGGCGTGCCCGCCGCCGCCTGCGCCAGCGCGCGAACGATGGCCTTGCGGACGAGGCCGACCTTAAAGTCATTCTCACCGTGCCCGTGCGCGCCTTCGGTTATGGCATGGGCGGCAGCGAGAAAGGCGTTCTGCGAGGGCGTTTCGCCATGTAGCACGCTTTCGGCGTTCGGCACGCGCCATGGCTTGTGCGCCACGCCGCCCAAGGCGATCCGCGCCTGCGTGATCCGCCCTTCCTCCACTCGCATCGCCACCGCGACAGAGACGAGCGCGAAGGCGTAGGACAGGCGATCGCGCAGCTTGAGGTAGGTGTAATGTTCGGTGAACCGTTCGTTCGGCAGATCGATCGCGGTCACCAGCTCGCCGGGGGCAAGCGTATTGTCCCACTGCGGCTCCGCGCCGGGCAGGCGATGATAGTCGGCGATCGGGATGGCCCTCTCGCCCTGTGCGCCCGTTACCCGTACCGTCGCGTCAAGCGCCGCGAGCGCGACGCACATGTCCGATGGATGCGTCGCGATGCAGGCCGCGCTCGCCCCAAGGATCGCGTGGATGCGGTTGACCCCACCGATCGCGCCACAGCCGGAACCCGGCTCACGCTTGTTGCATGGCGTGGCTGTGTCGTAGAAATAATAGCAGCGGGTACGCTGATTGAGGTTCCCACCGTTCGTCGCCGCGTTGCGCAACTGTGGCGAGGCACCGGCGAGGATGGCGGAGGCGAGCAGTGGATACCGTTCCTCCACCCGTTTGTCCCAGGCCGTATCCGCATTGGTCGCCAGCGCGCCAAGGCGCAGGCCGCCGTCCGGCAGATCGTCGATGTCGTGAAGCGGCAATCGATTGATATCGACGATGCGGGCGGGCCGCTCGACATTCTCCTTCATCAGGTCGACGAGATTGGTGCCGCCGGCCAGATAGCGCACGTCGCCGGGGCGCCCCTCCCGCACCGCGTCGGCCACGTCACTCGGGCGGGCGTAGCTGAAACGGTTCATTTCACCGACCCTTCGCCCAGAACCTCTAGCACGGCATCGGTGATATTGGTGTAGGCGCCGCAACGGCAGATGTTGCCGCTCATCATCTCACGCACCTCGTCCCGGCTTTTCGCCTTGCCCTCCGCCAGCAGACCGACCGCCGAACAGAGCTGCCCCGGCGTGCAATAGCCGCACTGGAAGGCGTCGTGATCGATGAAGGCCTGCTGCAACGGATGAAGCCGGTCGCCTTCCGCCAAACCCTCCACAGTGCGAACATCCGCCCCATCGCGCGAAACGGCGAGGGTGAGGCAGCTGTTTACCCGCTTCCCGTCGATCAGGACGGTACATGCCCCGCACTGACCGTGGTCACAGCCTTTTTTTGTACCGGTCAGGCCCTCCTGCTCGCGCAGCAGATCGAGCAAGGTTGTCCACGGCTCCACCGGCAATCGTCGCTGCTGGCCGTTGATCGTCAGGCCGATCGTGATGGCATAGGTGTCGGCGGGGGTGTCGAGCGTTGCAGTGTCCATGACGATCCTCGGTCGGCTTCGCTGACAAGAGCGCAAGGGAGGCAGTTCTGTTCCCCGCCGCGCACGGCGCAAATCGCTATATTCCCAGTACTATTTCGCCCGACGCATCCGCTGGCGATGCAGCCGTGGCATCCTCATCGCGAAGCGACTACATGCACCGTATGCTACGCATCAGTGACATCAGGCTGCCGCTGGACCACCCGCCGCAAGCGGTGGAAGACGCCGTTCGGACGCGCCTCGGCCTGTCCGCCGGCCATCCCCTGGAGGTGGCGATCGCGCGCCGCGCCAACGATGCGCGACGCAAGTCGGCGATCATGATGGTCTATACGGTGGACGTGGCGATGCCGGACGAGGCGGCGGTGCTCGCCCGTTTTCCCAACGACACGCATGTTCGCGCGCGGCCCGACACCGCCTATCGCTTCGTCGCCCGCGCCGATCCGGCGGCCGGGCAGAGGCGTCCGGTCGTGATCGGCACAGGCCCATGCGGCCTGTTCGCCGGCCTGATCCTCGCCCAGATGGGGTTTCGCCCGATCATTCTCGATCGCGGCAAGGTCGTGCGCGAACGGACGAAAGACACATGGGGCCTCTGGCGCCGCCGCGAATTGAACCCTGAGTCGAATGTGCAGTTCGGCGAGGGCGGCGCCGGCACCTTCTCCGACGGCAAGCTGTGGAGCCAGGTGAAGGACCCACGCCATCTGGGCCGCAAGGTGCTGGAGGAGTTTGTCCGCGCAGGCGCCCCGCCGGAGATATTGACGGAGGCGCACCCTCACATCGGCACTTTCCGCCTCGTCACGATGGTGGAGGCGATGCGCCGCACCGTCGAATCGCTTGGCGGGGAATACCGTTTCGGCACGCGGGTCGACGATCTCGATATCGTAACGGCGCCAGATGGCACGCGGGCGTTGCGCGGCCTGCATCTAAACGGCGGCGGCTATCTCGAGGCGGACCACGCGGTGCTCGCCATCGGCCACAGCGCCCGCGACACCTTCGCGATGCTGCACGCGCGCGGCGTGCATATCGAGGCCAAGCCCTTTTCCATCGGCGTGCGGATCGAGCATCCCCAGTCTTGGATCGATCGCGCCCGCTTCGGCGACTGCGCCAAGCACCCCGATCTGGGGGCCGCCGCCTACACCCTGTCGCATCACTGCGGGAACGGGCGGACGGTCTACAGCTTCTGCATGTGCCCCGGAGGCCGCGTGGTCGCCGCCGCATCCGAGCCCGGCCGGGTGGTGACGAACGGGATGAGCCAATATTCGCGCGCGGAATTCAACGCGAACTCCGGGCTGGTGGTGGGGATCGATCCGGCGCGCGATTACCCCGGCCATCCGCTGGCGGGCATCGATCTGCAACGGCAGCTTGAGGAGGCGGCCTTCGTAGCCGGCGGATCGGATTATTCAGCCCCCGGCCAGCGGCTGGGCGACTTCCTCGCCGGCTGCGCCTCCACCGGCTTCGGCGAGGTCGAGCCCTCCTACAAGCCGGGCGTCACGCCCGTCGATCTGGCGGACGTGCTGCCGCCGTTCGTCGTCGCGGCCATGCGGGAGGCGCTGCCGGTGTTCGGTCGCCAGATCCCCGGCTACGATCACCCCGATGCGATGCTGACAGGGGTCGAGACGCGCACGTCCTCCCCCATACGCATTACGCGGGGGGCGGATTTCCAGAGCCTCAACACCGCGCGCCTGTTCCCGGCGGGCGAAGGTGCGGGCTATGCCGGCGGCATTCTTTCCGCCGCGATCGACGGGATCAAGGTGGCGGAGGCGGTGGCGCTGAGCCTTGCCGGCGCGGCACGCCGGGCGGCCTAGCACACGCGCCTGCCGAAGTGGTTGGGGGCCGGATCCCGACAGGAATCCGGCCCCCTCCCCGATACACCACGCGGGGATCTCTTAGAACCTTAACAGTTGCGGTCGATCGCACGGCCGGCCAGCGCGCCTACGCCGGCACCGAGGATCGCCCCGGCCGTGCCGTCACCGCGATCGTAGCGGCCCTGACCGATCTCGTTGCCGAGCAAGCCGCCGGCGATCGCGCCGAGGATGGTGCCGCCGGTACCGCGATCACGGCAGCGATACCCGCGACCGCCGTAATAGCCACGGCCGCCACCATAATAGCCGCGGTCGGCATAGTAGCCCCGACCACCGCCATAGTAGCCGCCGCCACCATAATAGCCACGGCCACCGCCGTAATAACCTCGGCCGCCGTAGTAGCCCCGGTCGCCGCCGTAATAGCCCCGGTCACCATCGTAGTAACCGCGGCCGCCATAATAGCGATCGCCGCGAACCTGCTGATAATAGTCCCCGCCCGGTGCGCCCCAGGGGCGTGCCTGCGCGGCAGGCGCCATGGTCGCGGCAGCAAGCGCGGCGATGGCGGATAGGGTGATGATCTTGCCTGACATGACTGACCTCCTGATCCGGAACCTGTTGCGCGTCGCCTGCCGGCGAACGCCAGCATCGCCGGCATGAAAGAGATCTATGCCGACTCGGGTGAGCGCGTGCTGAACATGCGTGTTACCCCTCGTTCAGCTTGGGAACAGGCGCGGTGGACGCTAAGGCGGCGCATGCGATCGACATGGCCGGTGCTGGCCGCCCTCCTCACCTCCGCCTCAAGCGTCTCCGCCACACCCGCGATCGAGGCGACGCCGGTCCCCTTGTCGCGAGACGATCCGAGCCGGTTGCAGGTGGGGGGCCTCCGTTATCTTGGCGGGTGGGAGCTTTCGAGCAGCGACCCCCGCTTCGGCGGCCTGTCCGCGATGGTGTGGCGGGATGGCGGCCTGCTCGCGGTAAGCGATGCCGGCGGGATATTCTCGATCGACCTGCGCGGACCTGCGCCGCATGGTCGCGTGGAAGGCGAATTGCCCGCTGGCCCCGGCACCGGCGAGAGCAAGGCCGACCGCGATGCCGAATCGCTGACACGCGATCCCGCCACCGGGGCCTTGTGGGTCGGGTTCGAGGCGCACAATCAGATTTGGCGCTACGATCCGGCGTTCTCGAATATGCAGAACAATTTCGCGCCGCCTGCCATGGCGAAATGGCCGGCCAACGGCGGGCCGGAAGCGATGGTGCGGCTCGCGGATGGCCGCTTCCTGGTTTTCTCCGAGGAAGCACCGGGGCCGGAGAAGTCCACCGCCCTCCTGGTCTTTTCCGGCGATCCGACCGATCCGGCGTCTCGCCCCCGTCTGGCCGGCTATCGTGCGCCCAAAGGCTACGCGGTAACCGATGCGACGATGCTGCCCGACGGGCGGCTGCTACTATTGCACCGCCGCTTCACGCTGATGGACGGCGTATCGGCGATCGTCTCCCTGCTCGATCCGGCCGATATCCAGATCGGTCATGCCGTGGCGGGAGAAGAAATTGCCCACATCGCCCCGCCGCTGACGGTGGACAATATGGAAGCGTTGGCGGTGTCGCAGGAGAAGGGGCGCATCATCGTCTGGCTGGCGTCCGACGATAATTTCAGCCCGTTGCAGCGATCCCTTTTGCTGAAATTCGCGATCGATCGCCTGCCGCCGCCGAACTCCCGCGCCAAAGCCGCCAAAGGCTGATCGAACCGCAGCGCACGACAGAAGGGC
>CAJYJW010000299.1 GCA_913775025.1 uncultured Sphingomonas sp.
CGCTCCACCGCATCAGCAGCTCGGGCGTGCGGATGTTGCCATAGAGGCTGGTATAGCCGCCCAGATCGCTATGATGATAGGCATTGCCGACGAGGCCCGACGACAGCGCCGCGCGGATCACCGTGCCTCGTCGGCAATGCCTATCATCATAGCGATCTCGGCGGCTACACCAGCCTCTATGGCAACGTCCGTACGGCCGAACTGCTGATGCGGTGGAGCGAATTGTGTGCCTTCACCCCCGTGATGCGCAGCCATGAGGGCAACCGGCCCGATGAGAATCTTCAACTGGATGGCGACCCCGCCGTCCTCGCCCATTTCGTTGCGATGACGCGGGTGCATGCGGCACTCGCCCCCTATGTCGCGACGCTGGTGGACGAGGCCGCCGAAACCGGCCTGCCGCTCCAGCGCCCGCTGTTTCTCGACTGGGAAGGCGACCCCGCGACCTGGGGGATCGAGACGCAGTTCGGCTATGGCCGCGATCTCGTCGTGGCGCCCGTGATCGAAGCCGGCATGTCGCGCTGGTCCGCCTATCTGCCGGCGGGCGAGACGTGGGTGCATCTCTGGTCCGGCGAACGTCACGAAGGCGGGCGCACCGTGGAGGTGGAGGCGCCCATCGGCCAGCCGCCGGTGTTCTGGCGGCAGGGCAGCCCGCATGCCGCGCTGTTCGAACGGATCGCGCAAGAGGCCCCCCGCCCGTGAACGCGACCCCCCGCCCCGGCTATCTCCAAGCCGCCGATCTCTACGGTGATCTCGAACCGGAGACGCCCGCCCGCTGGCGTGCGATCTTCCCCGGCCTGACGGTCGCGGTGCTGGCGACGATGGCCGCCGCCTTCGTCGCCGATCATTACCATGCGCCGCTGACGCTGATGGCGTTGCTGATCGGCCTCGCGCTCAACTTTTTGGGGCAGGACGATCGCATGGGGCCGGGGCTCGGCTTCGCATCGCGCACGTTGTTGCGTTGGGGCATCGTGCTGGTGGGCGCGCGGGTGACGGTAGGGCAGATCGTCGGGCTTGGGCCGATGACGCTGCTGGCAGTCGTCGTCATCCTGCTGGCGACGCTGGCGACCGGCATCATCGTCGCCCGGATGCTCGGCCTGTCTGGCGCGTTCGGCACGCTGGCGGGCGGATCGGTGGCCATCTGTGGCGCGTCCGCCGCGCTCGCCCTTGCCACAACGCTCGGCGAGAAGCGGGCGGGGCAGGCGCAGCTTGCGCTCGTCCTGGTCGGCATATCGGCGGC
The DNA here is from genome assembly GCA_913775025.1 of uncultured Sphingomonas sp. GTDB lineage: Bacteria > Pseudomonadota > Alphaproteobacteria > Sphingomonadales > Sphingomonadaceae > Alterirhizorhabdus. Next base: position 1,238 of record CAJYJW010000299.1, read on the forward strand.
GAGCGCCACCGCAATGTTCTTCTATCCGCTGATCGCCCACCAGATCGGCCTCAGCGATGCGCAGGCCGGGCTGATGCTCGGCGCGTCAATCCACGATGTCGCGCAGGCATTGGGTGCGGGCTATTCCTATTCGGAAACGGCGGGGCAGATCGCGACCATCGTCAAGCTCACCCGCGTCGCCCTGCTGGCCCCGGTGCTGGCGCTGATCGCCGCTTTCTATCCGGCGGCGGACGGCAAGAAGGCGCGGCTTTCGGTGCCGTGGTTCGTCACCGGCTTCTTCGTCGTCGCGATCCTGAATTCGCTGATGCCGGTGCCGCCAATGATCGGCCACGGGGCGGAGCGGATTGCCACAGCCTGCCTCGCCTGCGCGGTGGCCGCCACCGGCATCCGCGCGCCGATGAACGCGCTGCTGGGCACGGGGATGCGTCCGCTGGTCGTTATCATCCTGGCCTCGCTGGTGGCGCTGGCGGCATCGCTGGCGGCCGCGCTGCTGCTGTTCTGATCTTCCGCCGGAGACGCTGATGGACATGCTCGACCCGGACCGCGCCGTCGATGGCGCCCGCCGCCGTTTCCTCCAGCAGGCGGCGCTAGGGCTGGCGGGCATCGCCGCCGCCCCGGCGCTCGCGCAGGATAGCGTGGATCTACGCCTGCCGGGCGGCAACGGCGAACGCCCGCTGACCGGCGATTTCCCCGGCAAGACGGGCATGATCCTGCAACGCAACCGCCCGCCGCTGCTGGAAACGCCGATGGAGGTGTTCGACCGGGGGCTCTACACGCCGAACGACCGCTTCTTCGTGCGCTGGCACTGGGCGGACATTCCCACCAATGTCGACGTGCAGCGGTTTCACATCACCGTGGGCGGTCATGTCGCCCGGCCGGTCGCGATCCCGCTCGACCGGCTGCTGCGCCTGCCGCGCATCGAATATGCCGCCATCAACCAGTGCTCGGGCAACAGCCGGGGCCTGTTCCAGCCGCGGGTGCCGGGCGCGCAATGGGGCCATGGCGCGATGGGCAATGCCCGCTGGGTGGGCGTACCCTTGCGGCACGTGCTCGACCTGGCAGGCGTACGGCCGGGGGCGGCGGCGGTGCGGTTCGGCGGGCTGGATCAGCCGCTTGGGCAAAACGCGCCTGACTTCGAGAAGACGCTGTCAATCGATCACGCGCGCGACGGCGAGGTGATGATCGCTTTCCTGATGAACGACGAGCAACTGCCGCTGCTGAACGGCTTTCCCTGCCGGCTGATCGTGCCGGGCTGGTATTAGATCGGAAGAGCGTCGTGTAGGGAAAGAGTGTAGTTA
>CAJYJW010000300.1 GCA_913775025.1 uncultured Sphingomonas sp.
CCGCATGGCGGGGGGCGGCGTGCAGCGGCGTGGCTACGGCGACGGTCGCGGCGAACAGCGTCGCGACAAGAGCGAACGTCTTCAAGGCTTGCCTCCCAGTTTCGGCGGGCCGGAGGTGGCGGCCAGCGCCCCCGCCAGCGACGCGAGGCAGGCGCGCAGCTCCGGATCGGCGACGGCGCGCAGGCTGTCGCCCAACTCCACCGGGATCGGCCGCAGCGATGGCGCGGCGCGGCGCGGCGCGGGCGGGGCCACGGCGGCGGCCTGCCGGAACTGCACGCGGGCGACCGCCGGATAGCCGAAGAAGCGGTTCACCCGATCCATGATGGCGGGGGCGACATGCTGCATCATCGGCGCATGCGCCCCGTCCGTCACCAACGTCAGCACGCCATTCTCACGCAGGCCACGCGGAAAGCGGATCGATTCGGGGGTGGAGACATCGGCATAGCGTTCGCCGACGATCTCCGGCCAGCGGCTGACGACCGACGACTGTACGAAACCGAACCGGCGGAACGAGGCGCGGCCGACATCGGGCAGCATCGCGCCCACCGCGCGCGCCGCCCCGCCCCGCCGGATCTCCGGCTCCGCCTCTTTTCGTTTCGTCATGCGCGCCTCCATGCCATAGCGCGCCCATGTTCGTCGATGCCGCAACGGCGCTTCTCACATGGTATGATCGAAACGCGCGCGTGCTGCCGTGGCGCGCGCCGCCGGGCAGCCCGCCGCCCGATCCCTATCGCGTCTGGCTGTCGGAGGTGATGCTCCAGCAGACGACGGTGGCGGCGGTGCGTGGCTATTTCGCGCGCTTCACTGAACGCTGGCCGACCGTAGAGGCGCTGGCGGCGGCGGAGGACGAAGCGGTGATGGCCGCCTGGGCGGGGCTTGGCTATTATGCCCGCGCGCGCAATCTGCTCGCCTGCGCGCGCGCCGTCGTGGCGGCGGGCGGGCGCTTTCCGGATACCGAAGCGGGCCTGCGGGCGCTGCCGGGGATCGGCGCCTATACCGCCGCCGCCATCGCCGCCATCGCGTTCGGCAGGCGCGCGGTGGTGGTGGACGCCAATATCGAGCGGGTCGTGTCGCGCCTGTTCGCCATCGCCACGCCGCTGCCCGCCGCCCGCCCGGCCATCGCGGCCGCGACCGATTCGATAACGCCGCCCGCCCGCGCCGGCGATTTCGCGCAGGGCATGATGGATCTCGGCGCGACGATCTGCACGCCGCGCGCGCCCGCCTGCCCGCTCTGCCCGCTGCGGGGCCAGTGCGCCGCCGCTGATGCCGGCATGGCCGAAGCCTTTCCGGTGAAGCCCGAGAAGCGCGTCCGCCCGCAGCGGTTCGGCACCGCTTTCTGGATCGAACGGGACGAGCAGGTGCTGCTGTGCCGCCGCCCTGCGAAAGGCCTGCTGGGCGGGATGCGCGCGCTGCCCGGCGGGGGCTGGCAGGCGGACGATCCGGGCTATGCCGGCGCACCGATCGCCGCCGCATGGCGGCCTGTCGGCCACGTCGCCCATGTCTTCACGCACTTCGCGCTCGACCTCGCCGTCGTAACCGCCATCGCGCCACCGGATGTATCGCCCGACGGCGAGTGGTGGCCGATCGACGCAATCGAACAGGCCGGCTTGCCGACCCTGTTCGCCAAGGCCGCCACGCTCGCCCGCACCGCGCGCGATGCCCCCACCCTGCCCCTTCGGGAGATTTCCGCATGACCGACGCCCCCGGCTTCACCGGCTCCCCCCTCGACCGGATCGATATCGAGCGGGACCAGCCGGCGCTTTTCGCCGAACGCCTGGCCGATCCCCGCGCCCGCCTGCTCGTGCTCGACGGCCTGGATCCGGTGGTGGACGAGGACGGCCGTCTCCTCTGGACCGATATGGCGCAAGCGGGGGACGCGGAGGTGGCGCTGCTCGGCCTGATCGACGCCATTCCCCGCTTCGTCGCCCTGCGAGGCGGCGCCAACCGCAACCATCATGCGATCTTCCGTCTGCTCGATTCGCTGCCGGCGGGCGAGGCCGGCACCTACGCCACCGCGCGTAGCCTGGTGGACTGGCACGCCCGGCATCGCTTCTGCGCCAACTGCGGGACTGCCACCGTGCCGATGCGTGCGGGCTGGGCACGCCGCTGCCCCGGGTGCGACGCGGAACATTATCCCCGCACCGATCCCGTCGTCATCATGCTGGCCGAGCATGACGGGCCGGCCGGCCGGCGCATCCTGATAGGCCGCCAGCCGCGTTTTCCCGCCGGCAATTATTCCGCGCTCGCCGGCTTCCTCGAGGTCGGCGAATCGCTGGAGGAAGCGGTTACGCGCGAGCTGATGGAGGAAGCCGGGGTGCGCGCCACCGCCGTGCGCTACGTCGCCAGCCAGCCGTGGCCCTTCCCTTCGCAGCTGATGGTCGCCTGCATCGCGCGCGTGGAATCGGATGCGCTGACGATTGATACGAACGAGCTTGAGGATGCGATGTGGGTCACGCGGGATGAGCTTGCCGCCGCCCTCGCAAAGGAGCCCGACGCGCGTTTCAAGGTGCCGCCGCCCTACGCGATCGCGCACACCCTGTTCGTTCGCTGGCTGGCGGGCGCCTGAGGCGCGGGCCGCCTCAATCCGGCAGCTTGCGTTCGCGCGCCTGCGGATAGGTGCCGAGGATGCGCAGCCATTTGGTATGGAACGCCAGCTCCTCCAGCGAACGGCGCACGTGCGGCTCGTCCGGATGCCCCTCGATATCGGCGTAGAATTCGGTCGCGGCGAAGGTGCCGCCGCGCTGGTAGCTTTCCAGCTTGGTCATGTTCACGCCGTTCGTGGCGAAGCCGCCCATCGCCTTGTACAAAGCGGCGGGCACGTTCTTCACCTCGAAGATCAGCGTTGTCATCATCCGCGCGAACGGGGCCCGCTCCGGCGCGTCGAGCGCCAGCACGACGAAGCGGGTCATGTTGTGTGCCTCGTCCTCCAGATTCTCCGCCAGCGTATGCAGGCCATAATAATGGGCGGAGGCAAGCGGCGCGATCGCGCCCGTCTGCGGATCGCCGCGTTCGGCGACCATCGCCGCGGCCCCCGCCGTATCGGGATAGGAGATCGGCGTCAGCCCGCGTGCGCGCAGCCAGCGACGGCACTGGCCCAACGCCTGCGGGTGGCTCATCACCCCGGTGAGCGGCACGGCGGGATCGATCGCCATCAGCGCATAGCGGATCGGCAGGAAATGCTCGCCGGTGATCACCAGCCCCGATTCGGGCAGCAGGAAATGCATGTCCGCCACACGCCCGTGCAGGCTGTTCTCGATCGGGATCATCGCGCAGTCGGCCCGCTGCTCGCGCACGGCGTCGATCGCATCCTCGAAGCTGAAACAGGGCAACGGCAGCCCGTTCGGAAAGGCCTCCGCGACCGCGATATGCGAGTTCGCACCCGGCGCGCCCTGGAAGGCGACGGCGCGTTCGGGCGCGGCGGCGGCGGCGGCGGTCATCTCTGCGACAAGCGCGCGGGCGGGGGCGGGATAGCTCTCCATGGCAGGGGCCGGCGATTAGGCGTGGGGGGCGAGCATCGCAAGCTTGCGATAGCGGCCCCGCGATTCTAAAGGGATCGCGCCTGGCGCAACAGGGATGGCGCGGGCGAGGAGGTTTCGAGGGGCATGCAGGACCGCACGAATACGATTGCCGGCTGGGTGCTGGCCGGCGGCATTGCCGCCCTTGGCCTCTCGATCGTCTCCGGTGAATATTTTCACGCCGAGCGGCCCGAGAAGATGGGCTATGTGGTGGAAGGCGTCGAGGAGGAGGGCGGCGCGGCCGGCGGGGCGGAAGCCGCGCAGCCGATCGAATTCTATCTCGCCAGCGCCGATCCGGCCAAGGGCGCCGAGGTCTTCAAGAAGTGCGCCGCCTGCCATAACGCCGAAAAGGGCGGCCCGAACGCGCTCGGCCCCAATCTCTGGGGCGTGCTGGGTGAGCCGATCGGCAAGGGCAAGGGTTTCCCCTGGTCCGATGCGCTGGCCGGCAAGGGCGGCAATTGGGAGTGGGCGAACCTCTCCGAATGGCTGCAGAGCCCGAAGAAATTCGCGCCCGGCACGAAGATGACCTTCGCCGGCCTCTCCAAGCCGGAGGAGCGGGCGAACGTGATCGCCTATCTCAACCAGCAGAGCGATTCGCCGCGTCCGATGCCGGCGGCACCCGCCGCGGCGCCCGCGCCCGCCGACAACACCACTGCCGCCGGCGCGCCGGCCGAGGGCGGCCCCGCCAACAACGAGGGCGCGCCGACCGCCGGCACCGGCAAGACCGAAGCCGCCAAGGGCAAGGACGTACCGGTGCAGACCGAGGCTCAGGCCGCCGCGCAGCCGAAGGGCAATGTCGCGGGCGATGCCGCGCCGGCCACCTCCGGCCGATCGACGCAGGAAAAGAAATAAGCTGAGACCGATCAGGCGGCAGGCGGAAGGCCGGGGGGCAACCCCGGCCTTCGTCGTTTGCGGTCGGCATTCGCCTACAGGCGGAGGCCAAACCGTGGGCCGGCCCATGTCATCGCGGCATAGAGCGCGATCGTCAGGCAGCATCCAAGCGCCAGCGCAGCCCAGAAACCAACACCGTGCCGCAGCAGCAGCGGGATAAGCAGGAACATCGGCAGCGACGGGAGGACGTACCAGAAAGTCGCCCCCGCATGGGCGGCCATGGTCTCGGGGTCCGGCGTATCATGCCACAGCCAGATCATGCCCAGCACGGATACGAGCGGCAACGAGGCGACGAGCGCGCCGAATCCGGGATAGCGCCGCGCCAGCGTCGATGCGATGGCGATCAACACGCCGGAGATCATCGCCTTGAGGGTAAGATACAGCATGAAGGTTCACCGGCCGCGAATCATGTGCGAACCGGCGTAGCCCCTCAGCCCGCCCGCTTCGACTCCCGCTCCCGCCAGTAATCGCGCACATAGGCCCAGGCCTCGTCCGCCGTTTCAACGAAATGCAGCAGGTCGAGATCGGTCGGGGAGATGACCCCCTCCTCCACCAGCGCATCAAAATCGACCACGCGGGTCCAGAACTCGCGGCCGAACAGCAGGATCGGCAGCGTCGCCATCTTGCCCGTCTGGATCAGCGTCAGAAGCTCGAACATCTCATCGAAGGTGCCGAAACCGCCGGGGAACACCGCCACCGCCCGCGCGCGCAGCAGGAAGTGCATCTTTCTCAGCGCGAAATAGTGGAACTGAAACGACAGCGAGGGCGACACATAGGGATTGGGCGCCTGTTCATGCGGCAGCACGATGTTCAGCCCAATCGATTCCGCGCCCGCATCCTGCGCGCCACGATTCGCCGCCTCCATGATCGACGGGCCGCCGCCGGAGCAGACGACGAACTGCCGCCATCCCTCCTCATCCACCGGCGTATCGCTGGCCAGCGCAGCCAGCGCGCGGGCCTCGGCGTAATATTTCGCCTTATCCTTCAGGCGGCCGGCGATCCGTCGCTGCATATCGGTAACCGCGGCATCGACGATCATGTCCGCCCGGTCGGGCGCGGGGATGCGAGCGGAGCCGTAGAAGACGAAGGTGGAACGGATCTTCGCCTCGTTGAGCAGCAGTTCCGGCTTCAACAGCTCCAGCTGGAAGCGGATCGGCCGCAGGTCGTCGCGCAGCAGGAAGTCCATGTCCTGAAAGGCAAGCGCATAGGCCGGGTCCACCGTCTGCGGACTGGGGCTGGCGGCGCGGGCGGCGGCGGCATCGGCCTTGGCGGGGGGGAATACGCGTTTGGGAAGGTCTGGATCGGTCATGCCCGTACGTAGCCGTTCGATGTTAAGGTTCAACGGCAATAGGGCCCGCGCCCCATATCGAAATGAAAATGATCGTGGTGGAGGGCATTGGCATCCGGCCCCAGCACGACGGAAAAGCGCCGGCAGGCCGCCTTGTGCACCGCGCGCAGGAAATTGCGGGCGTTCTCGTCCGGTCCGTTCCAATCCGCCTTCACGGTAATGCGGCGGCCGTTGTCCAGCACGAAGCCGGCGATATCGACGGCATTCGCGCTGCCATGTTCTGACAGGCGATTACCCGCGGCATTGTTGATCTGGCGACAGGCATAGGTGCCGAAGCTTTCGATCTTCGCGATCGGCGAATCGAGCCATGCGGCGGCCGCCTTCTGCAACGCCTCGTCGGTCCATTCGACGAAACGCTCGGCCAGCTGGCAGCGCATCGCGCCGAGGTTCGCGGTGGGGATGCCGATGCGGACCAGCTTTACGGTGCTCAGCGTCGAGCAGCCGCCCCCCGTCACCTTGTCCGGCAACGCCTGGAAGCTGGCGCCTTGCGCGCGCAGATCGGCATAGCACTGGTTCAGGACGCGCGGCTCGTAAGCCTTGGCGAGGGGAGCGGATGGTGGCGCGCCGGACCGGCCGGGGGCGGACCGTGGCGGCGGCGCGGCGCGGCGCGGCGGCTTGCGGCCGGCCGGCACGCATCCGGCCAGAAACGAGGCGAGCAGGAGCGCCGATACCAGCCCCCGCCCCCTGCCGGGCGGGGAGGGGAGGTCCATCGTTGGATCGAATGAGGTCAGTCGCACCCGCCCTCTATCCCGTCCCCCGCTCAGGCCGGCAAGTTCGCCCCGCCCCATCCGCCCCACGCCTTGCCGATCATACCCCTTCGCGTTGACACTTGGCGATGAGCCTCTAAGTACGCGGGCGGGCCACGCCGCCCCAACGCGGCGCGTGCTCTCTGTGAGGAGAGACTATAATGTCTGACGTTTCCCGCCCCGGCACCCGCCCGGCGCGCCCGCATTTCTCGTCCGGCCCCTGCGCCAAGCCGCCCGGCTGGTCCGCCGAACATCTCGCCACCGGATCGCTCGGCCGTTCGCATCGCTCGAAGCTGGGCAAGAGCCGCCTGCAATATGCCATCGATCTGACGCGTCAGGTGCTGAACGTGCCCGAGACGCACCGCATCGGCATCGTGCCCGGATCGGACACCGGCGCAGTCGAGATGGCGATGTGGACGATGCTCGGCGCACGCCCCGTCACGATGGCGGCGTGGGAGAGTTTCGGCGAAGGCTGGGTGACGGATGCGCTGAAGCAGCTGAAGCTGGATGCGACGGTGCTGAAGGCCCCCTATGGCGAGCTGCCAGACCTCACCACCGTCGATCCGAGCCATGACGTGGTCTTCACCTGGAACGGCACCACCAGCGGCGTGCGCGTGCCGAACGGCGACTGGATCAGCGACACGCGCGAAGGGCTGACCTTCGCCGATGCGACCTCGGCCGCATTCGCGCAGGATCTGCCGTGGCACAAGCTCGATGTGACGACGCTGAGCTGGCAGAAGGCACTCGGCGGCGAGGGCGGCCACGGCATCCTGATCCTTGGGCCTCGCGCGGTGGAGCGGCTGGAAAGCTACGTGCCGGCATGGCCGCTGCCCAAGGTGTTCCGCCTCACGAGCAAGGGCAAGCTGATCGAGGGCATCTTCAAGGGGGAGACGATCAACACCCCCTCGATGCTCGCGGTCGAGGACTATATCTGGGCGCTGGAATGGGCGAAAGGGCTCGACGGCCTCGGCGGGCTCATCCTGCGCGCCAATGCCAATGCGGCGGCGCTTGACGCGTTCGTCGCCAAAACGCCGTGGATCGATCATCTCGCCACCGATCCCGCCTCGCGTTCGAATACCAGCGTGTGTCTCAAGTTCGCCGACGATGCCGTCGCCGGGCTGAATGACGACGCCAAAAATGCGCTCGTCAAGAAGATGGCCTCGCTGCTGGAGGCGGAGGATGCCGCCTATGACATCGCTGGCTATCGCGATGCCCCCCCGGGCCTGCGCATCTGGTGCGGCGCGACCGTCGAGACCGCCGATATCGAGGCGCTCGGGCCGTGGCTCGACTGGGCCTGGCATCAGGCGACCGGCAAGTAATCTTCGCCGCTCATACCGAATCTGATCCCGCCGGCGTGGCCACCGGCCCCGGCGGGCATTCCCCAAGAAAGGCACAGCCATGCCCAAGGTACTGATTTCCGACAAGATGGACCCGCGCGCCGCCGAGATCTTCCGCGAGCGCGGCGTCGAGGTGGACGAGATCACCGGCAAGACCAAGGACGAGCTGATCGCGATGATCGGCGACTATGACGGTCTCGCCATCCGCTCCTCCACCAAGGTGACGAAGGAGGTGCTGGCCGCCGCCACGAACCTCAAGGTCGTCGGCCGCGCCGGCATCGGCGTCGACAACGTCGATATTCCCGCCGCCTCCGCCAAGGGCGTGGTGGTGATGAACACCCCGTTCGGCAATTCGATCACGACGGCCGAGCATGCCATCGCGCTGATGTTCGCGCTCGCCCGCGATCTGCCGGAGGCGGACAAGTCCACCCAGGCCGGCAAGTGGGAGAAGAACCGCTTCATGGGCGTCGAGGTCACGTCCAAGACGCTGGGCCTGATCGGCGCGGGCAACATCGGCTCGATCGTTGCGGACCGTGCGCTTGGCCTCAGGATGAAGGTCATCGCTTTCGATCCCTTCCTCACGCCGGAACGCGCGGTGGAGATGGGCGTGGAGAAAGTGACGCTGGACGATCTGCTCGCTCGCGCCGACTTCATCACGCTGCACACCCCGCTGACCGATTCGACGCGCAACATCCTTTCGGCCGAAAATATCGCCAAGACCAAGAAGGGCGTCCGCATCATCAACTGCGCGCGCGGCGGGCTGATCGACGAGGCGGCGCTGAAAGCCGCGCTCGATTCGGGACAGGTCGGTGGCGCCGCGCTCGACGTGTTCGTCGAGGAGCCGGCGAAGGCCTCGCCGCTGTTCGGCACGCCGAACTTCATCTCCACCCCGCATCTGGGCGCATCGACGAACGAGGCGCAGGTGAACGTCGCGATCCAGGTGGCCGAGCAGATGGCCGACTATCTCGTCTCCGGCGGCGTCACCAATGCGCTCAACGTGCCGAGCCTGTCGGCTGAGGAAGCGCCGAAGCTGAAGCCGTACATGGCCTTGGCCGAGCGGCTGGGCGCATTGGTCGGCCAGCTTGAGGGCGATGCCATCAAGCGCGTCGCGATCGAGGTGGAAGGAGCCGCGGCCGAGCTGAACCAGAAACCGATCACCGGCGCGGTGCTGGCCGGCCTGATGCGCGTCTATTCCGATACCGTGAACATGGTGAACGCCCCCTTCCTCGCCAAGGAGCGCGGGCTGGACGTGCGCGAGGTGCGGCATGATCGCGAGGGCGATTATCACACGCTCGTCCGCGTCTCCGTCACCACCGATGCGGGCGAAAAGTCAGTCGCGGGCACGCTGTTCGCCAATTCCGAGCCTCGCCTGGTCGAGATCTTCGGCGTTAAGGTGGAGGCCGATCTGGTCGGCACGATGCTGTATGTGGTGAACGAGGATGCGCCGGGCTTCATCGGCCGCCTCGGCACCACGCTTGG
>CAJYJW010000301.1 GCA_913775025.1 uncultured Sphingomonas sp.
GACACCCGGCCGGCCGCCTTACCGTATTCCGGCTTTCGCTGACATGAGGGGTGCGACGCCGTCTGGCGCGGCACGCGGATGCGGCGGTGCCGGAGCGTCCGGCGAGGGCGGCTTCACCCTCGTCGAGATGGTCGTCGCGCTGTTCGTGTTCGCGTTGCTCGCCTCGGCGGGAGTCGCGATGCTCAGCTTCAGCGCGCGGGCGCAGGCGGCGGCCGGGGCGCGGCTGGACCAGATTGCCTCGATCCGTCGCGTATCGGCGCTGATGACGGCGGATCTGGCGCAGGCTACCCCAAGGCTCAGCCGCTCCGCCGCCGGGGTGGCGGAGGTGGCGTTCATCGGCACGCGCGGCGGCGACGCGGATCCGGCGCTGGCCTTCATCCGGCGGGGCTGGGAAAATCCCAACGAGGCCCCGCGCGCCTCGCTGCAGAAGATCGGCTATCGCCTGCGCGGGGACAGGCTGGAGCGGCTTGCGGCGCCGATGCTCGACGGGGCCGGCTTCGGCCCGCCCGCCACCGTCATCCGTGGCGTCTCCCGCCTTGCCCTGCGCTATCGTGTCGAGGGGACGTGGCGCGACCGGTGGGATGCGATCCAGCCCGATGCACTGCCCCGTGCGGTGGAGGTCGTGCTCGATATTCGGGGCATCGGCACGGTGCGCCAGGTGTTTCAGACGGGCACCGGCCTGTGATGCGGGATGGGGAGCGTGGGGCCGCGCTGCTGGCGGTGCTGCTGCTCGTGGCGGTGATGGCGGCGGTCTCCGTGCTGACGCTGGAGAAGCTGCGTTTAGCGACCAGCCTGGCTGCAAACGGCGCGGCGCTCGACCAGGCCCGCGCCTACGCCTTCGGCGCGGAGGCGCTGGCGCTGACGAAGGTCGCACTGCTCGACGGACGGGCGACCGGCGGCGTGATGACGCTGGCGGGCGGGTGGAACGGGCGGATCACCCGGCTGCCGATACCGAACGGCCTCGCCTCGATCCGCATCCGCGACGGTGGAAATTGCTTCAACCTCAACAGCCTTGTAACCGGCGGGGCGGCGGGGCGGCTTGCCGTGCGGCCGGCGGGAGTCACGCAGTTCATGGCGCTGATGCGGGTGATCGGCATCGCCGATCCGGACGCGCGCCGCGTGGCGGCGGGGCTGGCGGATTGGCTGGACAGCGACGGCATCGCCCTGCCGGACGGCGCGGAGGATGCAGCCTATCAGCGCGCGCAAAAGCCTTACCGCGCGGCCAACGCCATGCTGTCGGAAGTCAGCGAATTGCGTGCCGTCTCCGGCGTAACGCGCGACCTGTACCGGGTCTTGCGACCCTGGGTATGCGCGCTGCCTTCCACCGATATGTCGCCGTTGAACGTCAATACGCTGCTGCCCGATCAGGCCCCCCTCGTCGCCATGCTGCTGCCGGGGCTGATCGATGTGGAGCAGGCGCGGCAGATCATCGTGCGCCGCCCGCCGGCCGGCTGGGATAATATCTCGCAATTCTGGGCCGAGCCGGCCCTTGCCTCAGTGACGCCGGACAATGAGGTGCACGGCCAGCCGCAACTGCGGACGCGCTGGTTCGCACTCGATCTTGACGTGGAACTGGCCGGCGCCCAGGTGACGGAAACGGCCCTGATCGACGGCGCGGCGACGCCGGCGAAACTGGCGGTGCGGCGATGGGGGATCGACGAATGAGCGGCGCGGAGGGGCACCTCCTGCTCTTCCTGCGTGACGGGATCGCGCCGCCGCAGGGCTGGCTGCGCCTGCGCGATGGCGTGGTGAGGGCGCGTGGATCCGCCGGCGTACCGCCGCCGCCGATCGACACCGACGTCATGCAGGTGGACGAGCGTGTCGTACTGGTCGTGCCGGGTGAGGATGTGGTGATCCATTGGATCGAACTGCCGGCGCTCAGCCGCCCGCAGGCGATCGCCGCCGCCCGCCTGATGGCAAGCGAGGTGAGCGCGACCCCGCTCGATCGGTTGCATGTCGCGCTGGGCGGGGCCGACGGTGCGGCACGCGCGATGGCGCTGGTTTCCGCCGAGCGGATGGCCGCTTGGCTAGCGCAGGCGCAGGCGCTTGGCTTCGATGCCGACAGCATCCTGCCCGAACCGCTGCTGATGCTGCCGCCGGAAAGCGGTACGATCTGCTGGCTCCGCGACGGTCGTCACCTGCTGCGCGGCGATACGGTGGCGCTGGCGGCCGATCCCGCGCTTGCCGGCTTGCTGACCGAGGATCCTCCCCTCGCAATCGAAGACGCGGCGGTTGAGGCGGGGCTGGGTACGGTGCTCGCTTCGCCCGTCCTAGATCTGCGGCAGGGGGCGTTCGCGCGCCGCCGCCGCTGGCGGATCGACTGGGTGCTCCTCCGGCGTCTCGTCATGTTGGGCGGGTTGATGCTGCTGGCGGTGCTGGCGGTGCAACTGGTGCTGATCCTGAAATATAGCCTTGCCGCCGATCGGCTGCAGCGTGATCTGACCAGCGTAGCGCGGGGCGCGCTGCCGCGCGCGGGCACCATCGATGAGCCGGCGGAGCAGCTTTCCGCCCGATTGGCGGAGCTGCGCGGGCAGGGTGAGGGATTTAGCGCGACTGCCGCCATCGTATTCGCCGCCGTGCGCGATACGGCGAATGTAGAGTTGGCAGCCTTCTCGTTCGACGAGCAGGGCATATTGCGCGTCACCGCGACGGCCGCCAACCCGGCCGATCTCACCGCGCTGGCTCGCAGGATCGAGGCGGGCGGGCTGGCCGTCGAGGCGGGGGATGCACGGCCTGGCGGTGGCCGACAGATCGCCGAACTATCGGTGCGCAGCCGATGACGGGAAGGGTCAGGGCATGGTGGGGCCTGCGCTCCTTACGCGAGCAGCGGATGCTGCTGCTGATGGCCGCACTGCTCTTGCCGACGCTCGCATGGTTGTTGGTCGTGCGACCCCTCGACGATGCCCTCGGCGCCGCGCGCGGGCGACACGAGCGGGCGGTGATCGATCTCGCCGTCGCACGCGGGCAGGCGGAACGGATCGCGGCGCTGGAGGGGGGGGCGCGACCGGCTGAGGCCGCCCTTGCGACGGTCATCGGCCGACGGGCAGCGGAGGCGGGTTTCGCCGAGGCGCGGGTGACGAACGATACCTCACGCCGCGCCACCATCGCGATCGATGCGGCCCGCCCGCGGGCGCTGTTCGGCTTCCTCGCCGCGCTGGAACGGCGCGACGGGCTGATCGTGGAGCGGATGAACGCGCGCGCCAACAGTGATGCGACGCTCGCCGCCGATGCCGTGATCCGCCTGAGGAGCCGCTGATGCGGGTGCGCCTGCCGATCCGCCGCAGCCTGTTCTTCCTGGCGGCGCTGCTCCTGTTCGTGCTGCTGTCGTTGCCGCTGCGGTTGGTGGCGGGGTGGCTGGATCTGTCATCGCTGGGCGTCTCCGCACGGGAAGCGGACGGCAGCATATGGTCTGGGCGCCTTTCCGAAGCCCGGGTCGGCGGTGCGCCACTGGGCGACCTGACGGCCGCGCTCGATCCCCTGCCGTTGCTGCTTGGCCGCGTGCGGATCGCCGTGGCTCGCGAGGGGGAGACTGCGGATCCGCTATCCGGGGCGATCACCCTAGCGCGACATAGTATCGGGGTGGAGGATGTCACCGTACGCCTGCCGCTCGGCCAGCGGCTCGCCCCCGTGCCGCTGACGGCGATCGAGCTTGGCGGTGTAAGCGTGACTTTTCGGGACGGATTGTGCGCCCATGCGGATGGCCTCGTGAAAGCGCGCATCGACGGCGCCCCAGCCGCGCTGGGCCTGCCCGCCAGCATGAGCGGCGCGGCACGCTGTGATGCCGGCGCGCTTTTGCTGCCGCTGATGGGGCCGGGCGGCATGGACCGGCTGACCGTACGATTGAACGCCAATCGCGCCTACCGGGCCGCCCTGACCATCAAGCCCGCCACGTCCGCCGCCGCCGA
>CAJYJW010000302.1 GCA_913775025.1 uncultured Sphingomonas sp.
ATAATTGCTGCCGGCGATGCCGAAGGCGACCTGCCGGACGCGCGCGTAGCGGTCGCGCAGTTCGGGATCGCGGACGAAATAGCTGGCGATTCCGCCTGCCTGCTTGCCGGCGGTCTCAACCGCCCTCACCATGGTCGCCATGCCACACCTCGATTTGCGAGCCACCCCTACGCGTAACAATTGACGGCGCAAGATCTTGCCGCAGGCGCGCCCGTTTCAGAATGGCGCAATCGCAGCAGGGTGGCACCATTGTTTAATCTTGCGATAACTTTGGCCGCATCGTAGCGGTCGATCCGGTTCGGTTGATCTTTTGATCGGCACTGACAGCAAATTGTTAAAGGGGGGTTCGTTCATGAAAGCTCAGAAACTCGCGGTTCCGGCAACGCTTTTCGCGGTCGGTGCCTTCGCCGCCCCCGGCCAGGCGGCCACGATGGTGGATTATACGGCCAGCGCGAACGGAACCGCCATCAACATCACCGGCCCCGGCAGCGCGGAGTATACCTTCTACGGCGATGAGGCGAACAATGTGACGCCGAGCCTTTCCGGCGCTCTTGTCAAGAGCGCAACGACCTTTAACTTCAATGAGATCGGTCCCGTCTCGTCCACGCCTTATTATCCTTCGGCGAACGCTTCGAACCTCGCGAAGGATCAGTCGACGTCGACGACCGGCTATTACGGCCTGCGCTTTTCCGACGGCTCGGCCGACTATACCGGCTACGCGCTGGTCGACAAGAACGGCTATCATATCAGCGAGATCGACTTCAAGGCGGCCGGCGTGCCGGAGCCGGCGACATGGGCGATGATGATGCTGGGCCTCGGCGGCGTCGGCGCCGCGATGCGTCAGCGCCGCCGGTCGGCCGCGTCGGCGGTCACCGCGTAACGGAAACGCGTGCGGACAGCGATACGATCGGCCTTGCTCCTGCGGGCGAGGCCGATCGTATCGCGAACGTCGTCCGCGCAATCGAACAGGATGCGGAAAACGCCGGCCTCGATGCTGCGTCGGGTGAAGCGTTCCAGCAGCACCACGTTTACCCAGCCGCCCCGCCATGCCGGCGCCACCACGTTGCAAATGATCGCGGATGCCGCCCCGCCGTCGATACGACGGCTGAGAAGCGCGCCGGCGACGGCATCACCGACCATCATCACGCAGGATCGTTCGGCGTCGACCGCGGACTGATCGGTCGCGCCGGTCCCGGAGAGCATCTCGCCGATCAGCGGCGGGGCGGTCGTCATCTCCTGCGCGACCAGCCATTTCACCTCATCGCGCGGGGCATCGGCCAGGGGTACGACGCGCGCCTCGCCAGGTATGCGACCGCGTCTGGCGAGGCCCTTCGCCAGTATCTCGATACCGCCGATGAAATTGCCCGTATCGGCGCTGAAATAGAGTTGCCGGCTATCGGGCGTCGCCCCGACCGCGCGGGCGAAAGCGGCTTCGCCGCTCTCGTCGTCGATCGGGTCCGCGGCGATCAGGTCCGCGCCTTCCGCTTGCGCCGCGGCGGCCATCGCCTGCATCAGGCGGGCGCCGATGCCCCGCCGGCGGCAGTCGGGCAGAACCTGCACCCAGGCAGGCATCGCCGCCGGCCGGCCCCAGCCGCGCCACACCATGCCGCCGGCCCCGGCCAGCACGCCATTCCCGTCTCTTGCGGCGAAGACGACAGTTTCAGGGGACGCGATGCCCGGCAATAGCGCGAGGCAAGCGGGCAGCGCCGCCGCATCCGCCAATTCTATGGTCATATCTTGCATGCTAGACGGCCGCCATGAGCGCATTCGCCCCTAAAACCGTGATCGTTGCCGTCGCCGATATGACATGGTCGGCGATGCAGGCAAGGGTTGCCGCCGGTAGCCTTCCCGGCCTTTCCGCCTTGCTGGTACGCGGCGCACGCGCACGGATGGTGCAACCGGACGACATGCGCGCCATCTCGGCCTGGCCCACGATCGCCACGGGGCTCGGGGTGGAGGCGCACGGGATCGTCTCCCGCGAGGAGATCTGGGCTGGCGGGCTGCGCGTGAGCGGCCGGCAAAGCTGGCAGGCCTCGCCCTATTGGGAGTGGCTGGAGGCGAACGGCATCCCCACGATCGGCGTCGGCTGGCCCTCCATCCGCCCCGGCGCGGACTGGGCCGGCGTGCAGGTGGACGATCGCCTTGCCGAGCCGCATGGCCAGACGTGGGACGAATGGATCCTGCCGCGCGATGTCGCGCCGACAGCGTTCCGCGAGGTGCTGCGGGAGGTGCGCGTGCACCCGACCGATATTACGGCGGCGCAATTGCGGCCGTTCGTGCCCGATATTGCGGCCGTCGATCAGTTCCGCGATCAGCGCCTCGTCGATATCGCGCTGGCGCTGGCGCGCTTCTCGACGGACTTCGCGGCTTTCTCGACGCTGATGGCGCAGGTGCCGTGGCGGGTGGCGACATTGCATCTTGGCGTGCTCGAAGCCTTGCACGCTCGCTTCGCCGAGGCATCGCCCCCGTTCGGCGGCGTGATCGATGCCGGATGGACGCTGATCGACAGCGCGGCCGCCACTTTGCTTGCAGGCCTGCCGGCCAACGGCACGTTGATCCTGGTCTCGCCGGGTCGCGGTGGCGATGCGGGCGTGATGCTGGCGGCGGGGCCGGGCCTGCCCGCCGATACCGAACTATCCACCTTTCAATTGTGGGATGTGGCGCCGTCGCTGCTTGCCCGCCACGGCCTGTCCAGCCCCGATCTGCCCGGCAAGGCACGGCTGAACGCCCCCAAGGTCACTCGCACCGTATCGGCTCCGCCGCTCGCAAACCGCAGCGTCGCCCCCGCTGCGAACGATCTCGCCCGTATCGCCGCATTCGGCCTAAGGCCGCCGCAGCCACCCGCGCGCGTTTGGGCGGCTCGCCTGGCCGAGCAGGCGGAGCGGCTCATCGTCAGC
>CAJYJW010000303.1 GCA_913775025.1 uncultured Sphingomonas sp.
GAACAGGGAGCGTGCCGCCGCTATCATGGCCGCGCGACGCCGCTCCCGTCGTCCCGGCGATGCCGCATTATCCTCGCCCATGCCTCTCCATGCCGCAGTGCGATATAGTTGACGGGCTGTGTAGCCGCCATTACACATCCCGACAAGCGCGGCTTTGGCAACGCTTCGCAAAGGATGTCGTTTTCCATGCTCGCCCCTCCACGATTGGCTCAGGCCGCGGTCCTCCTGCTGGCTACCGCCAGCCTCACCGCATGCGCGAAAAAGGAGCAGCCGGCACCCCCGCCCCCGCTGGTGGAGGTCGTGACGCTCGCACCGCACAATGTGGCGAACGTCGTTGAGCTGCCCGGTCGTGTTCAGGCGGTGCGTACGGCGGAGGTGCGGGCGCGGGTCGACGGCATTGTCGAGCGGCGCCTCTATGAGGAAGGCACCGATGTTCGCGCCGGGCAGGCGCTTTTCCGCATCGATCCGCGGCAGAACCGCGCCGCCTATAATGCGGCGACCGCCGCCCTGGCCCGGGCCGAGGCAGGGGCGACGAACGCGGCGCAGGTTGTGCGCCGGTATCGCCCGCTGGTTGGCCAGCAAGCCATCAGCAGCCAGGAATATGACGCCGCCGTCGCCACCCAGCGGCAGAGCCAGGCGGACGCGGCCAGCGCCCGCGCGCAGGTGGAACGGGCGCGGCTCGATCTCGACTATACGATCGTCACCGCGCCGATCGCCGGACGTGCCGGACGCGCCCAGGTGACGGAAGGCGCGCTCGTCAGCGCCGGGTCCGCGACTTTGATGACGACGGTCGAGCAGCTCAATCCGGTTTACGTCAATTTCTCCCAATCCCGCGGCGCCCTCCTCAAGCTGCGCCGCGATATGGCGAGCGGTGCCATCCGCGTACCCCAGATGAACCGCATCCGCGTCACGCTCGAACTGGAGGACGGCACGCGTTACGGGCCTGACGGTCACCTCGACTTTCTCGATCAGTCGGTGGACGAGTCGACCGGCACCGTCTCGATCCGTGCGGAGTTTCCCAATCCGCAGGCCGTGTTGCTGCCCGGTCAGTTCGTCCGCGCCCGGATAGAGGGCGGCATCGCGACGCAGGGGATATCGGTGCCGCAACGCGCGGTGCAGATCAGTCCGCAGGGCGCCTCGGTCTTCGTCGTCGGCCCGAATAACGTCGCCGCAGCCCGCTCGATCAGACTGGGAGAATTGCAGGGGAACGAGTGGGTCGTGCGGGACGGCCTCAAGGCGGGCGACCGCGTAGTCGTCAACGGCGTTCAGAAGGTGAAGGCCGGCTCTCCGGTCCGTATAGCGCCTCAAGGTGCCGTCCGCCCTGAGCGACAGACCGCCCCCGCCGCCCGATCGCCCCGCTCGTGATCGCCCGTTTCTTTATTGATCGCCCGGTCTTCGCCTGGGTGATCGCGCTCGGCATCGCGCTTGCCGGAATGATGGCGCTGCGTACGCTGCCGATCGAGCAATATCCCACGGTCGCGCCGCCGTCGCTGACCATCAACGTCACCTATCCGGGTGCGGATGCGACGACGCTGGAACAGAACGTTACGCAGGTGATCGAGCAGGAGCTGAACGGGGTCGAGGGCTTCCTCTACATGGCCTCCACCAGCCAGTCGAACGGCACTGCAACGATCACCCTCACCTTCCAGGCCGGCACCGATCTTGATATCGCGCAGACCGAGGCGCAGAACCGCCTGCGGCGGGTGGAACAGCGCCTGCCCGAGGAGGTCCGTCGCCAAGGCATAACCGTCAACAAGGCCTCCTCGGGCTTCTTGATGGTGATGGCGCTCACCTCGAAGAGCGGCACCTTGTCGCAACTGGAATTGGGCAACATCGCCAATACGCAGGTGCTCGACGAGCTGCGCCGCGTGCCCGGTGTCGGCGATCTGCGCCTGTTCGGGTCCGAATATGCGATGCGGATCTGGCTCGATCCGGACAAGCTGGCCAACTTCCAGCTGTCCGCCGCCGAGGCGCTGGCCGCGGTGCAGGAGCAGAACAGCCAGACCGCGGGCGGCCAGATCGGCGATCAGCCGCTGGCCCAGGGGGCAGAGCTGAACGCGACGATCATTACCCAGAACCGCTTCACCAATCCGGAGCAGTTCGAGAACATCATCCTGCGCGCGAACCCCGATGGATCGACCATTCGCCTCGCGGACGTGGGGCGCGTCGAGTTGGGGGCGCAGAACTACATCGCCGGCGGCAACGAGTTCAGCGGCAAGCCCATGGCCGGCATCGCAGTGCAGACGGTGCCCGGCGCGAACGCGCTCGCCACCGCGGAAGGCATTCGCAACCGGATGCGCGAATTGGAGAAGACGCTGCCGAGCGACGTGGCCTGGCAGGCCGCTTACGATACTACCCCGTTCATCACCGCCTCCGTCGAAGAGGTTATCAAGACGCTGGTCGAGGCGATGGTGCTGGTGTTCGTCGTGATGTTCCTTTTTCTCCAGAATCTCCGGGCCACCGTCATCCCGACGCTCGTCGTTCCGATTGCGCTGGGGGGGGCATGCCTCGGCCTGTGGCTGTTCGGCTTCTCGATCAACGTGCTCAGTCTCTTCGGCATGGTGCTCGCCATCGGCATCCTCGTCGATGACGCGATCGTCGTGATCGAGAATGTCGAACGGATCATGGCGGAGGAGCATCTCGGCCCCCGCGAGGCGACGATCAAGGCGATGGATCAGATCACCGGGGCCATCATCGGCATCACGCTGGTGCTGATGGCGGTGTTCGTGCCGATGGCCTTCTTTCCCGGATCGACCGGTGGCATCTACCGGCAATTCTCGATCACACTCGTGGTCTCGATCTTCTTTTCCGCGCTGCTGGCGCTCACCCTTACCCCCGCGCTGTGCGCCACGCTGCTGAAGCCGCATGAGAAGGAAGAGAAGCCGAGCCGATTCGCGTTCCTCAACCGCTTCTTCGGCGGGTTTAACCGCTGGTTCGACCGCAGCACCGATCGCTACCAGCGTGGGGTCGGCCGCATGCTCGCCCGCCCGCTTCGCTGGCTTGCCGTGTTCGCCCTGCTGGTGGCCGGCACGGCGCTTCTGTTCCTTCGGGTGCCGGGCGGCTTTCTGCCCTCCGAGGATCAGGGCTACGTCATCACCGTGGTGCAGGCCCCGCCAGGCGCCACGACCGAACGCACGAGCGAGGTGATCGAGCAGATCAAGGCCTTCTACGCCAAACAACCCACCGTCAGCGGGTTCGTGCTTTTGCGCGGCTTCAGCTTCTTCGGCCAGGGGCAGAACGCAGCGATGATGTTCGCGATGCTCCACCCCTGGGAGGAGCGACACGGCGCGGAAAATTCCGCCGAGACCCTCGCCGGCAAGGCGATGGGCGCGCTGGGCGCGCTGCCGGGGGCGCAAGTCTTCACGCTCAATCCGCCGCCGATCCAGGCGCTGGGCAATGCCAGCGGCTTCACCTTCAAGCTCCAGGATCGCGAGGGCAAGGGCAACGCCGCCCTTACCGCTGCCCGCAACCAGTTGCTTGGTATGGCCGCGAAAAGCCCGGTACTGACGGGTGTCCGCCCGGAAGGGATGGAAGATGCGCCGCAGTTGCGCGTGCTGATCGATCGGGTCCGTGCCCGCGCGCTTGGCCTGTCGATCGCGGATGTGAATGCGACGCTGTCGATCTCGTTCGGCTCGGCCTACGCCAACGACTTCAATCGCGAAGGCCGGGTGTTGCGGGTGCTGCTGCAGGCGGACGCGCCCTATCGCATGACGCCGGAGGACGTGCTCAACCTGCGCGTTCGCAATGCCGGTGGGCAGATGGTTCCGTTCAGTGCCTTCACTACCGCCACCTGGACGGCAGGGCCGCCTCAGTTGCAGCGATACAACGGCTACCCCGCCGCCACTATCTCAGGCACCCCTGCCCCGGGCTACTCGACCGGGGAAGCGCTGGACGAGATGGAGCGGCTCGCCGGGCAGCTGCCTTCCGGCTTCAGTTTCGAGTGGACCGGCACATCCTTTGAGGAACGCCAGTCCGCCGGCCAGATCGGCGGGCTGCTCGGCCTCTCGGTGATCGTCGTGTTCCTGTTGCTGGCCGCTTTGTACGAAAGCTGGACGGTGCCGGTAGCGGTGCT
>CAJYJW010000304.1 GCA_913775025.1 uncultured Sphingomonas sp.
CAGGAAGGCGGCAAGCAGCATGACCGGCAGCTTTACGTCGGCATCGATCCCGCCCCACAGATGGACCGTCACCGTGGTCCAGTTGCGCAGGGAGAATACCACCGCGACCACCGCGACCACCACCGCAAACAGGGTTCGCAAGAATTGCATGACGCAATCCTAATCGGTCGTTTTCGATATGGCCAGAGCGACGGGGCGGGGGACGACCGCGATCAACCGACCTCGCGGGAGAGGGCTTCGAACAGATCCGGGACGGCGGTGAGCCGATCGCGCTCCTCCGCCAGGATCGCGCGAAAGGCTTCGCGCTTCAGCGCGGCGACCACGCCGGGCGGCAGGGTCGCGCCATCGGGTAGCGCCGACACGACAATCGATATGAGGCGATCCGCGCCGTGCAGCCGGCCCCAGAGATAATCATTCTCGCGATAGGCCCGACTGAAGAAGGCGCCGAAATTGCCGAACTGTATTCCCTTCAGCGTCGCCGCCGCGCCGCCGCCCCGGATCGCGGTCGCATCGTCGGGGGAGATGCGGTCCACCTTGACCGCCTCGAACTCCTGCTCTCCCTGATCCTCCAGAAGGGCGAGCGTGGCGATATCGTAGAAGGGGAAGCCCAGATAGGCGAGCAATGTCGCGCGTCGCGCGGCACGGGGCAGGCTGCCGATCGATGCCGCCACCGCCGCGTCGGCGCGTTCGTCGACCTCCTTCAGCCCTCGGGCCTCGGCCAGCGCATCCAGCGCCACGCCTGGCTCCGCCAGCACGCGTGCCGCCGCCGTGGCCATGGCGGCGCCGAGAAACTCCGGGCGCTGCCGCTCGGTATAGAGCGCGAGGCTGGCATAGAGCGCATCCCGCACCGCCTGAATCGCGGCGGGATCGCATTCGCCTGTCCCCTCCAGCGGGGAGAGCATGTTCAAAACGCCGCGCAGGCGGCGGATGCGAAAGGAGACATCGTGCGCGCGGAAGAAGCGCACCGCCGGCGCGATCGCGCCGCCGGCCGACAACGCGCCCGGCTCCGTCAGGCCGAGCGCGCGCACATGCCGCCAGATCGCCGCGCGCACCGCATCGGGCGAGGGCGGGCCGGGCGCCGCAATCTCGCTGAGCAGCGTGGCGGCGGACTCCACCACGTTCGACAGCTTGAGGTGGCCATAGGATGCGTAGGCGAAGCCTGCCGCCTTGGCCGCCGCACCCTGCGCCTTCGCCCGCCATGCGGCGAGGCGCGCCGGTGTCGGCCGATCGAGGAACAGGGTATAGCCGAACAGATCCTCGATCGCCGTCTCCACTTCCGGGCGGATGGCCTCGATGATCTTGCGCGTTCGCCTGATCCTTCCCGATCGCGCCTCGATCGCCTCCAGATTGTCTCGGATCGGCTGTTCACGCGGAATGTTCGAGAGCGCGCCCAACAGGGTCGCGAAAAAGCCGGGTAGGGCGGGGTCGCCCGCCGGGCGCTCATTCGCGGATCCGGGGCGGGGATCGATGTAGATGAAACGCCGGTCCACCTCGCGGCGGGCAGGCCGATCCCGCAACGCATCGATCGCGGGGCGGAAGGGAGCGTTGACCAGCACCGAGCCGTCGATCAGCACCGCGCGATCCACCGCGCCCACCGCCGCATGGCGGGGCAGTGTGCGGGCGAGGAAGGCATCGCGCGCCGGCCACGGCTGCCCGCGCGCCGCCAGCACCGCATCGAGCTCGCCCACCGAAAAAGGGGGGAAGGCGCCCGGAAAACTTGCCGTCGCGCGGGCGGCGAACACCAGATCCGGTACGCTTGCCAGCCCGCGCCGCGCTCCCCCGGCGTCGCGGAAGGCGATGGTCAACCGATGTTCGGTCTCCGTCGCCTCTTCGGGGGAGTGAAGGCGCAGCCGTTGGGGATGACCGTGAAAGTCGGTTACCGTCACGAACAGGTCCAGCGGCTGGCCCGGCGGCAGCAGCGGCGGGCCGGCAGGGGCGGCCATCATCAGATCGAACGCGTCCAGCAACAGGCGGGTGAAGCCCTCGCCGCTGAACGGCGGGCGGAACCACCGCGCGCGTACGAAGGAGGTGAGCTTGGCGCGGACTTCGGCCTGGCGATCGATCTCAACCGTACGCTCAACCGATCCGCCCGGTCGACCGGCGGCCCACCACGCGATCGGCGTCGCCCACAGGCGCGACGCACGGGAGAAGGGGCGGGATGCGGTATCGATCAGCACGTCGACATCCGCGGCATCCAGCCACATCTGGGTCAACGGAGCAAGCGGCTGCCCGGTAGCGACCGCATGTGCCAGGAACACGCCATTGATTCCCCCGGCGCTCGCTCCCGCAACGATATCGAGGAGGACGCGCAGACGCACGCCGCTTTCCTCCTCGATTCGGGCGAGCAGGCGGTGATACACCCCCTCGCTGCCGTTCGAGGGGGGATCACCGTCATGGAAGGCGCGACTGGCGTGCGCAAGCTTCCATAACTCCAGGGTGATGCCGTGCATGTAGACGGCAAGGCTGATGCCGCCGTAGCAGATCAGCGCCAGCCGTAGTTCCTTCTCCCGCATGGGGCGGAAAGTGGCATGTCGCGCTTCGGCTGAAAAGAGCGGGGCCTCGCGGCGAAAAACCGTCGCTTCATTGACTTGTGGCGGGCGTTATCCTATTTGAACGATGCTAACGTCGCCTGTTTCGGAATATGACGCTCCCGGGCTGATGTTTCCTTTTCACGCTTCCTGCTTCGCAAGCCTGCTGGTTTGCGGAAACTCTTTTCCGTGAAAGGAAATCTCCATGCCGATCGGCAACGTCAAATTCTTCAACAACGACAAGGGTTACGGCTTTATCGCGAACGAGGATGGCACGGGCGATGCGTTCGTCCACATCTCCGCGGTGGAACGGGCCGGTCTCGCCACGCTGAACAAGGATCAGCGGATCAGCTATGAGTTGGAGACCGATCGCCGGGGCAAGCAGTCCGCCGTCAACCTGCAGGAGGCCTGATCCCTTGGCCAAAGAGGATCTGATGACCCTCGACGGCCAGATCGACGAGATCCTTCCGGACGGGCGCTTTCGCGTCCGCCTGGAGAATGATCACCAGATCATCGCCTATACGGCGGGCCGGATGCGGCGCAACCGCATCCGCTCCGTCGTGGGCGACAAGGTGCAGGTCGAGATGACCCCTTATGATCTCGACAAGGGTCGGATCATATTCCGCGAGCGGACGCCCGGCGTCGGCCCCGGCCAGCGCAGGCCATTCCGCCGCTGACCCCATGCGCCGCTTGACGCGGCGCATCAACACATTCCCTGCGCCGCCCTGCGCGGTGCGCCAAAGGATAGCATGCAGACTAATTTCGTTCGTCGTATCAAGACCTTTCCGACCCATCGCGCCGACGAGGCGCACGCGCCTCGCATGGCGCCGCTTCTTCTTTCGCGAAACGAATATCGCCGGATGGTCGCCGAGATGCTTGGCTGACTTGCCGAGCGGCCCCGTCCGTGAAAGACCCTGCAAGACCGTACGCCCAGGAGGCCACCATGTCCGTATCGAGCGAATTCTATCTTGCCCGTGCCGAGGAATGCGCGCGGGACGCTGATGCCGCCGTGCTGGATAACGTGCGGGATCGCTGCCTCCGTTCGGAGGCAGCGTGGCGATCGATGGCGGATCGCCTGATCCGCAGCGATACGATGCGGGAGACCCTGGCCACCGAAAAGGCGCAACGCGCCGCGATCGTCGAATGAGCCGCGTATTCCGCAAGGCGTTCAATACGCCGCGCCTCACGCCCGAGGAGGCCGCGCGGCAGGGCCGGGCAACCAACCTCGCGCTCGCCGCCTTCGGTTCGTCCGATGCGATCGCCTTCCTCAACACCCATGACGAGGGGCTGGGAGGCCGCCCGATCGATCTGGCGGTTGCCGGCGGCGACGGGATGGCCCGTGTCGAGGCGGCGATCATCGCCCGCGGGGCGCCAAGCTGATCGATTGCCGTTTCGGCTTAAATTGATACGCGAATAAGGCGTTACCTCGCGAGGCCGAGCACCCTTTGCCCGGCGATCCTGAGACGTCCCGCGCACAGGGCATCAAGCGCCGCTGGGTAGAGCCGGTGCTCCTCCGCCAATATGCGATCCGCCAGCGTGGCGGGGGTATCGTCATCCCGCACGGGCACCGCCGCCTGCGCCACGATCGGACCGCCGTCGAGTTCGCCGGTGACGAAATGCACTGTGCAGCCGGCCAGCCGGCACCCCGCTGCTATGGCGCGCGCGTACGTATCCAGTCCGGTGAAGCTGGGCAGCAAGGAGGGATGGATGTTGAGCATCCGCCCCTCCCATGCCGTCACGAAGGGCTCGGACAGAAGCCGCATATAGCCGGCAAGCGCGACATATTCGATGCCGTGGCCACGCAATATGCTGAGCACTTCGGCGTCGAACGCGGCCCGCCCGCCGCGCCCGCGATGATCGAGCGAGGCGATGGGGATTCCGGCATCCGCCGCGATGCCGAGGCCCGGCGCATCGGGAACGTTCGAAAAGACGAGCGCGACCTCATAGGCGGAACGGTCTGCGCGTGAGGCCGCGATCAGCGCGGCCATGTTCGATCCCCGGCCCGATATCAGGATCGCGACGCGGGCCTTGCGCGCCGCCTCAGCCATTATGCGTGGCGGACCATGCCTCGCGCGCGCTCCAGGCATCGGCGCTGCCGGCGACGGTGCAACCTTTCGCGCCGGCATCGATGCGGCCGATGCGATGCACCGTTTCGCCCGCCGCCTCCAGCGCCGCCGTCACCCCCGCCGCGTCCGCTTCCGCCACGATCACGGCCATGCCGATGCCGCAGTTGAAGGTGCGGGCCATCTCCGCCGGCTCGATATGCCCCTGCGCCTGAAGGAACGCCATCAGGCGCGGTTGGGGCCATGCGTCCGCATCGACGTGGGCGTGCACACCGTCCCCCAGCACCCGGGGGATATTCTCCAGCAGGCCGCCGCCGGTGATGTGCGCCATCGCCTTCACCGATCCCGCCTGCACCAGCGGCAGCAGAGGCTTCACGTAGATTCGTGTCGGCGCGAGCAGGGCGTCGATCAGCAACGTCTCGGCATCGAACAGGGCGGGGCGGTTGAGCTTCCAGCCCTTGTCGGCGGCAAGCCGGCGGACCAGCGAATAGCCGTTGGAATGTACGCCGGACGAGGCGAGGCCGAGGATCACGTCGCCGGCCGCCACGCGCCCGCCGGTCAGCACCTTGTCCCGCTCGACCGCGCCGACGCAGAAGCCGGCGAGATCATAATCACCGGCGGCGTACATGCCGGGCATCTCGGCCGTCTCGCCGCCGATCAACGCGCAGCCGGCGATGCGGCAACCTTCGGCGATGCCGGCGATCACGCTTTCGGCGATGCCCGTGTCGAGCTTTCCGGTCGCGAAATAATCGAGGAAGAATAAAGGCTCCGCGCCCTGCACGATCAAGTCGTTGACGCACATGGCGACCAGATCGATGCCGACGCCATCATGCCGGTTCGCATCGATCGCCAGCTTCAGCTTGGTGCCGACGCCGTCGTTGGCGGCCACAAGCAAAGGATCGGAATAACCGGCCGCCTTCAAGTCGAAAAACCCGCCAAATCCGCCGAGGTCGGCGTTGGCGCCGGGCCGCGCGGTGGCGCGGGCCAGCGGGGCGATCATCTTCACCAGCGCGTTGCCCGCCGCGATCGAGACGCCGGCCTTGGCGTAGGTGTAGGACGCGCCATCGTCGTCGTTGGAAGGCGGGGCGGGGGTGTCGGCTGCGCTCATGGCAGCAGCGCCTAGCCATATCCCGCTTGGTTTTCCACGACCAACTCGTCAAAAGACGCGGCACGATGCTTTCCCGCGCTCTCCGCCCCTGGCCGATCGGCCTGATGCTCGGCCTGGCCACGCTGGCCGGCGGGGCGGTGTGGGCGCAGCTTGAGGGGGGTGAACGCGGCATCGCGCCGGCGGACAGTTCCTCCAGCTATGAGGTGACGGGCGTCACGGTGGACGTGGCCGGCCCGAACGCCGATGCGGCGCGCACCGGCGGCTGGCGTGTCGCGCAGCGCAAGGGCTGGCAGATGCTGTGGGCGCGTGTGAATGCCCGGCC
>CAJYJW010000305.1 GCA_913775025.1 uncultured Sphingomonas sp.
GTATATGTCAGACTACCGGCGCTAAAAATATGAAACGGGTGGCGGCGAGGCTACTGGCTTTTACCGCCACGGTTTCATACGGCATAGCAGTCTAGGCAAAAACAAGCCGGGTTCGAGGACGGCGACGAAGCGCGCCGCCGATCATTCCGACCCCAGCGATCGACATCGCCCACGTCGTCGGTTCGGGTACGCCGGTCACCGCGGTAATCGTCGCGTCGGCGACATTCTCAAAGCCGATGCTCCTGATGACGTTGTTGGTCGAGAACGCGTAGCCGTAGTAAGTCCCGGTGCCGACGGTGGCACGAAGGCCGATGAAATTGTCTCCGTTAGTGAAACGGATCGGCGTCGCGGTGGCAAAAGCGTCGTAGTTCAGCGTTGGGCCGAATGTTACGGGTCCGCCCCGGCCATCAGCGAAATTTGTCGTCGGTTGGCCAAAGATGGTGTTGACCGCGCCTCCGTTGCCGGTCGAGATCGTAAGCGGCCCACCTCCAAAATAGTCGCCGTTAAACCCGAAGGTGAAGGATGAGCCTTGGAAGTTGAACACGTAGGGGGTGCTGGATACGTCGGCGTTTGCCGCTGTTATAACCCGTGCCGCGAAGGCCGGCGACGAAAAGGAGGCGACACCGGCAGCGATGATGAGTGCAGCTTTTCTGTACGACACGACATATCCCCTCGTTAGTCGAAGCCGGCCAGATACCGGGATCGGAACAAGGTTAACGCGTTGTTAATAATTTAGTTGCTTTCGGAGGCGAAATAACTCCCATGAAGGGGGTTACGTGTCGAACAGCCCGTCCTGCGTCGGCTGCGGGGGCACGAGGCCGAGGTGCTTCCAGCCGCGCCCGTTGAGGCAGCGGCCGCGTGCGGTGCGGGCGATCAGGCCGAGCTGGATGAGGTACGGCTCGATCACTTCCTCCACCGTATCACGCGGTTCGGAGAGGCCAGCGGCCAGCGTCTCCACCCCCACCGGCCCGCCGCGATAGATGTCGGCGATCATGTGGAGGTAGCGACGGTCCATCGCGTCGAGACCCAGGCCGTCCACCTCCAGCCGGGTGAGCGCGACATCGGCCACCTGACGGTTGACGATCGGCTCTCCCGCCACGTCGGCGAAGTCGCGCACCCGGCGCAGCAGGCGGCCGGCGATTCGTGGCGTGCCGCGCGCGCGTGTCGCCACCTCGCGCGCGCCGTCCGGCGCGATGGCAAGGCCGAGCAGGCCGGCGGCGCGGCGGACGACCAGCTCCAGCTCGTCCACCGTGTAGAATTGCAGCCGCACCGGAATGCCGAAGCGATCGCGTAAGGGCGTGGTGATGAGGCCCTGCCGCGTCGTTGCTCCGACCAGCGTGAAGCGCGGCAAATCGATGCGGACGGAGCGGGCGGACGGCCCCTCGCCGATCATAAGATCGAGCGCGCGATCCTCCATCGCCGGATACAGCACCTCCTCGACAGCGGGCTGGAGGCGGTGGATCTCGTCGATGAACAGCACGTCGCCGTCTTCAAGGTTGGTCAGCAGCGCGGCGAGATCGCCGGACTTGGCGATCACCGGGCCGCTGGTGGCGCGAAAGCCGGTGCCCATCTCGCGCGCGATGATCTGCGCCAGCGTCGTCTTGCCGAGGCCGGGCGGGCCGAAGAACAGCACATGATCAAGCGCATCGCCCCGCGCCCGCGCCGCCTGGATGAACACGCGGAGATTCTCGCGCGCCGCCTTCTGGCCGACGAACTCGTCGAGCGACTTGGGGCGCAGCGCCGCGTCCACATCCTCGGGGCGGCGGCTGGCGGAAAGGAGGCGGTCGTCGGTCATCGGCCCGCGTTCCCTAACCGTTCCCCGGTGGCCATGTCGAGCCGCGTCGACGCGTTCCGGCACCAGCGCGACGAACGGGCGTTGACCCGCTGCACAGCAGGAGACGGATGATGGCGGACAAGCAACCGATGCAGGCGGACGGCCATGAGAGCGCGAAACGGCTCGATCCGACCGAGCAGCCGAAGCCCGGCAGCAGCGGCGAATCGGCGGGCGGCGCTTATGAGCGCCCCGAATCGACCGGCGAGGGGCGCGGCGACGGCGCACGCGGCGGACAAAGCGAGCAGAATTATCATGGCCCCGGCAAGCTAGGCGACAAAGCGGTCGGCAAGGAGGGCTGAGCCGTGACGGAGAAGAAGGACGACCACGCGGAAACGTGGGATAAATTCAACGACGCCGTGAACATGGCCCCGGCAGA
Organism: uncultured Sphingomonas sp.; assembly: GCA_913775025.1. Lineage (GTDB taxonomy): Bacteria > Pseudomonadota > Alphaproteobacteria > Sphingomonadales > Sphingomonadaceae > Alterirhizorhabdus. The sequence continues at coordinate 2,211 of CAJYJW010000305.1, forward strand.
GTTGGAGAAGTTTCTCGACACCGAGGATAGCAAGCGCGTCGGCTGGAAGGGCGGGGACGGCAAGGGATCGGGCGAATCGGTCGGCCACAAATCCGGCAAGCGGATCGTGGAGATCAAGCGCAAGAAGAAGGCCGACCTGACCGACGACGATTATGCCCACATGAAAAAGGTCATCTCCTATGTCGCCCGCCATGAAAAGCAGGGGCCGGACAAGGACGCCGAGCATAGCGACTGGCGCTATTCGCTGATGAACTGGGGGCATGACCCCATGAAGAAGGGCTGAGCGGCTGGACGGGCGGGCGTGGGGCGACATGCCCTCGCCCGCGGCGCCCGCATCGGCTATAGCGGCGGCGAACCTCGGAACAGCCGGATAACCCCCATGTCCCTACGCCCATGGCGCGATATCGCGCGCCGCCAGTCCCGCCAGATCATGGTCGGCAACGTGCCGGTCGGCGGCGACGCGCCCGTCACCGTGCAGACGATGACGAACACGCCGACGGAGGATGCCCGCGCGACGATCGACCAGATCCGCCGGTGCGAGGAGGCGGGGGCCGACATCATCCGCGTATCCTGCCCGGATGTGGCCTCCACCGCCGCGCTGAAGCAGATCGTGCGCGCGGCGCGCGTGCCGATCGTGGCGGACATCCATTTCCATTATCAACGTGCCCTGGAGGCGGCGGACGCGGGTGCGGCTTGCCTGCGCATCAACCCCGGCAACATCGGGTCGGATGCGCGCGTGGCGGAGGTGGTGCGTGCCGCGAAGGCCAACGGCTGCGCGATCCGCATCGGCGTGAACGCCGGCAGCCTGGAGAAGGATCTGCTGGAGAAATATGGCGAGCCTTGCCCCGAGGCGCTGGTGGAAAGCGCGCTCGATCATATCAAGCTGCTGCAGGATCACGACTTCCACGAATATAAGGTGGCGGTGAAGGCGTCGGACGTGTTCCTCGCCGTATCCGCCTATATGGGGCTGGCCGAGGCGGTGGATTGTCCTTTGCACCTCGGCATCACCGAGGCGGGCGGGCTGATCGGCGGCACCGTCAAATCCGCGATCGGCATCGGCAATCTGTTGTGGGCCGGCATCGGCGATACCATCCGCGTCTCCCTCTCCGCCGAGCCGGAGGAGGAGGTGCGCGTCGGCTTCGAGATTTTGAAGGCGCTCGGCATCCGTAACCGGGGCGTGCGCGTCGTCTCCTGCCCGTCCTGTGCGCGGCAGGGGTTCGACGTGATCCGTACCGTGCAGGCGCTGGAGGAACGGTTGCAGCATATCCGCACGCCGATGTCGTTGTCGGTTCTCGGCTGCGTGGTGAACGGGCCCGGCGAGGCGCGCGAGACCGACATCGGCATTACCGGCGGCGGCAACGGCAAGCATATGGTCTATCTGTCGGGCATTACCGATCACACCATCCAGGATGCCGACATGATCGAGCATGTCGTGAAGCTGGTGGAGGCAAAGGCGGCCGAGATCGAGGCGGCCGAGGCGTTGGCGGATGCTGCCCCGGCGCAGGCCGCCGAATGACGCCCCGGCCTTGAGCCGCCCGGCATGACGACCGTTCGCCCCGCCATCGCCTTTGCGGTGGCGAGCGGGGGCATCCTCGTCTTTTCCTGCATGGATGCGATGATGAAGGGGCTTTCGCTTTCGATCGGCGCCTATAACGCGCTGCTCTGGCGATCGCTCGCCGGCATAGCGATCGCCGCCATCGTCCACCTGCCGCGCAGGCGGCCGTGGCCTACGCGCGGGGTGTTGAGGCTGCATCTGCTGCGCGGGAGCATCACCACGGTGATGGCGCTGCTGTTCTTCTGGGGGCTGGCGCGCGTACCGATGGCGCAGACGGTGGCGCTGACCTTCATCGCGCCGCTGATCGCGATCTTCTTCGCGCGCATCCTGCTCGGCGAGCCGATCAGCCGTCGCGCGATCACCGGGTCGGTGGTGGCATGCATAGGCGTGGCGCTGATCCTGTCGGCGCAGGCGCGCGTGGCGCCGGGGCCGGAGGCGGAGCTTGGGGCTGCCGCCATCCTGCTTTCAGCCGTCTGCTACGCCTACAACATCATTCTGATGCGGCGGCAATCCCTGGTGGCGGATGCGGTCGAGGTCGCCTTCTTCCAAAGCGGTGTGATCGCGGTCGGTCTGGCGCTCGCCGCGCCGTGGCTGGGCGAGAGGCCCGATCCGGTGCATGCGCCGATGATCCTGCTGGCTGCCCTCTGCGCCACCGCGTCGCTCTTCCTGCTGTCCTGGGCCTATGCGCGGGCGCCGGCCAGCTATTTGGCGCCGGTGGAATATACCGCTTTTGTGTGGGCGAGCCTGCTCGGCTATCTGGTGTTCGCCGAGCCGATCGCCCCGCTGACGGTGGCGGGCGCGCTGATGATCGGCGGTGCCTGCCTATACGCCGCGCGGGCGAGGCCGGTCACGATGGGCAATCTGGAGGCCGCGACATGACCCTTTCCACGCGCCTCGCCGTGGCGGCGGACGTGCCCGCCATCTATGCTCTCATCGTCGCGCTGGCGGTGTACGAGGACGAGCCCGATGCGGTGCGGGCGACGCCCGAGACGCTGGCGGAGACGATGTTCGGGCCGGATGCGATGGTTCATGCGCATCTCGTCGAGCAGGATGGCGCGGTGGTGGGCGTAGCCCTTTGGTTCGAGACCTATTCGACCTGGACGGGCCGGCGCAGCCTGTATCTCGAAGATCTGTTCGTCGATCCCGCCGCGCGGGGCGCGGGGGCGGGCCGGGCGCTGTTTCGAGCGCTGGCGCTGGAGGCGAGAGCGCGCGATTGCGCCCGCATCGACTGGGCGGTGATGGAAGGTAACGATACGGCGCGCGGTTTCTACACCGCGCTTGGTGCGCACCTCTCGACCGGGTGGGAGCCGTGGCAGATCGAGGGCGAGGCGCTGGCGCGGCTCGCCGGGGATAATTGAGCCGTCATCCGTGCGGATGACGCGGGCGGAGCGGCACCGGATAGGCGGTGCGTGGGGGATCGAAGCTGAGGTCGCCGTGCGTGCCGGCGGGGTGGCGGACGTTCGAAGGGCGGCCGTCGCCCCGCATCCGTCTGTCTGCCTCCATCCAAGAAGGCAGTGTGTCGTCCGGCTGTGTCCAGTGCACCACGCTCGCCTCGTCGCACCAGCCGGACAGACGCGGCATGGCGGCAGCGTGCGCGCCGGCTCTCATATAGGCGCGCATATCCTCCGGTTCACGCCACACCGTCATCGTCCAGAAGGTTCGCTTGCGATCGGCCAGTAGCGAACCGCCGACGAAGCCGTCCGCCTGCCTTACCTGGGCATTGCTTCTGTGCGCATGCAGCGCGAAGGCCGGCATGAATCGCCAGGCACGGATGCGAAGGCGGGTGATGCTGACGAATGCCATGGCGCTCAGCTTCCCCCCAGCACGTTGACGGTGAATGCCAGCACGCCGATGTTGAACACGAAGGCGATCAGTCCGTGGCCGGTCACCACGCGGCGGATCTGGCGGCTGGTGATCGCGATGTCGGATGTCTGGAAGGTCATGCCCATCGTGCAGCTGAAATAGAGCATGTCCCAATAATCGGGTTCCGGAGTATCGGGCACCTGCAGGCCGCCGGCATCGCCGCCGCCTTCGCCGGGCAGATAATAGAGATGCGCATAATGCAGCGCGTAGACCATCGTGCTGAAACCCCAGGCCAGCACCAGGGTCGCCACGATCAGCGCTATAACCGCCGGCTGCGGCCCGCCCTTCTGCGAGAGTTCGGTTCCGATCGCCGCCAGGATGGCGAGCGTGACGCCCGCCGTCAGCAGCAGCAGTACCGGGCGGTTGGCGTCGTTGCGCGCGGCGGTTGCCCGCATCGCCTTCGCATCGCGCCGGAACAGCGTCGTGCAGGTGATCAGAAACAGCAGCGCGCCCGCATCGAAGCCCGCCATGATCGCGCGCCGCCAGTCCAGCAGCGTCAGCCCGATGCCGATGCAGGCCAGCGCCGTGGCGGCGAACAGCAGGAAGCGGGGCGGGGCGATCCGCTGGCCGAGGGTGTCGATCATCCGCGCCTTTCTTCGGCAGCTGCCCCGCCCCGATGCATCGGCGCGAGGGGGCGACCGGTCAAGTCCCCGCATCCGCAGCCTGCGTGGTCGCGTCGCGCGACGGAACCGGGTTGGCTGAGGGGCCGATGGGGCAGGGGGCGAAAATGAGAAAAGGGCCGGCGTCTCCGCCAGCCCTTTTTAAAAGATCACGCTGAGCGGCTCAGAGGCTCTGGCTGACGCCCTCGTCCGTGCCCTTTTCGATCCGCGCCTTCTCGGCAGCCGCGATCGCCTCGATGATGATGCGCTTGGCCTCCTCGGCATCGCCCCATGCGCCGATGCGCACCCACTTCTTCTTTTCCAGATCTTTGTAGTGGGTGAAGAAATGCTCGATCTGCTGCATCACGATCTCGGGCAGATCGGTGCTTTCGTTGACCTTGGAGTAATAAGGGAAGGTGCCGTCGATCGGCACGGTCAGCAGCTTCTCGTCGCCGCCGGCCTCGTCCTCAAGCTTCAGCACGGCGATCGGGCGTACGCGGACCACGCAGCCGGGAATGAAGGGCGAGCGGGCGACGACCAGCGCATCGAGCGGATCGCCATCGGGCGACAGCGTATGCGGCACGAAGCCGTAGTTCGCCGGATAGCGCATCGGCGTGTGGAGGATGCGATCGACGAACAAAGCGCCCGATTTCTTGTCGAACTCATACTTCACCGGCTCGCCGCCGACCGGCACCTCGATGATGACGTTGAGGACTTCGGGCGGATTATCGCCGGTGGGGATGAGATCGATGTTCATGGCGGCCGGCGATAGGCAAGGACCGTTACGATCTCAAGATGATTCCCGCAGCGGACGATTTGCTTCAATGTCGCCCCAAGCTGTTCTAAGGCGCGGCCACATGAGCAAGCCCGCCACCCCCCAGGCCGTTCGCGGCACCCAGGACATGATAGGCGAGGCGGCCGAGCGGTTCGGCTATGTCGCCGCAACGTTCGATCGTCTGCGCCGGCTCTACGGCTTCGGTCGGGTCGAGGTGCCGGTGTTCGAGGCGACCGCGGTCTTCGCGCGGTCGCTCGGCGAGACGACCGACGTGGTCTCCAAGGAGATGTATTCCTTCGAGGATCGCGGTGGTGATTCGCTGACGCTCAGGCCCGAGTTCACCGCCGGCCTCGCCCGCGCCTATCTGACCGAGGGATGGCAACGTTTCGTGCCGCTCAAGATCGCAACGCACGGGGCCCTGTTCCGCTACGAACGCCCGCAGAAGGGGCGCTTCCGCCAGTTCCACCAGCTCGACGCCGAGGTGATCGGCGCGGCCGAACCGGCGGCGGACGTGGAGCTGCTGACGCTGGCCGCGCATCTGCTGGACGAGCTGGGCGTGGCGGATGGCGTGACATGCACGCTCAACACGCTGGGCGATGCCGATACCCGCGATGCCTGGCGCGCGGCGCTCGTCGCGCATTTCGAGGCGCATCGCGATGCGCTGTCTGAGGAGAGCCTCGACCGGCTGGCGCGCAATCCGCTGCGCATCCTCGACAGCAAGGATCCGCGCGACCGCCCGGTGGCGGATGCCGCGCCGAAGATCGACGCCTATTTGTCGGCCGAGGCGGGGGCGTTCTTCGAACAGGTGACCAGGGGGCTCGATGCCGCAGGCGTCGCCTGGACGCGCAATGCGCGGCTGGTGCGCGGGCTCGATTATTATCGCCACACCGCCTTCGAATTCGTGACGGACCGCTTGGGGGCGCAGGGCACCGTGCTGGGCGGCGGCCGGTACGACGGCCTGATCCAGGCGCTCGGCGGCCCTGCCACCCCGGCCGTCGGCTGGGCGGCGGGGATCGAACGGCTGGCGATGCTGATCGACACGCCGGACCCTGAG
>CAJYJW010000306.1 GCA_913775025.1 uncultured Sphingomonas sp.
AGCTGCTGGGACAAGCGGGATCGCCTGCGCAAGCGCTGCGGCGGCGACGCCTGACCGTCTGACATGATCCCGGCGCATCGCCGGGATCATGTCAGCGTACGCCGATCGCCTTGTGCGTCTGGGTCGACAGCCGCCAGCGTGGATGCATGATGACGAATTCAATCGCCGCCGCCTCCGCTGCCGCCTTCGAAGGGCTGTCCATCGGGGACACGAGGTGGTGGGTGAACGCCCAATCCTCCATCGCCTTATAGTCCAGGCCCGGCTGCGGCCACACGACCTTAAGCTCGTCCCCGGCTCGCAGGATCACCTCGGTGCCGGCCTTAGGGCTGACGCACAGCCAATCGATACCGGGCGGTCGCGGCTGGGTGCCGTTGGTCTCCACGGCGATCTCGAAGCCATGGGCCTTCAGCGCCGACGTCAGGGCCGCATCCACCTGTAGCAGCGGTTCACCGCCGGTCAGCACGACAAGGCGGTGCCGCCCCTGCTCTGCCTCGTCCAGCCGGGCGTTCCACAGTCCCGCCGCATGATCGGCGAGCGCGTCCGCATCGGGGTAGCGCCCGCCGCTGTCGCCCGAGAAGCCGACGAAATCCGTGTCACAGAAGCGGCAATCCGCCGTCGCACGATCCTCCTCCCGCCCGGACCAAAGGTTGCAACCGGTGAAGCGGATGAAGAGCGCGCGTCGTCCGGTGTTAAGCCCTTCCCCTTGCAGGGTGACAAACATCTCCTTGACCGCGTAACTCACCGCGGCATGTCCGCATAACGCGTCGGATCGGGCAGGTCGGCCTCGGCATAGCCCTTCGCCCGCAAGCGGCAACTGTCGCACAGGCCGCAATGCAGCCCGCCGGGCGCGGGATCATAGCAGGACCAGCTCATGCCAGCGTCCAGCCCCAGCCGATCCGCCTCGCGCGCGATGTCCGCCTTGGTCATCGCCAGCAGCGGAGTATGGATGGTGAAGCGATCGCCTTCCACCCCGGCCTTGGTGGCGAGATCGGCCAGGGACTGGAAGGCGGCGACGAATTCCGGCCGGCAATCGGGGTAGCCCGAATAATCCAGCGCGTTGACGCCGATGAAAAGGTCGCGCGCGCCGCTTGCCTCGGCGAATCCCAGCGCCAGCGACAGGAAGATGGTGTTGCGCGCGGGCACGTAGGTGGAAGGTATCGCCTCCCCCACCCCGCCCTTCGGCACCGCCTCCCCGCTGGTCAGCGACGATCCGCCGAACAGCGTGAGATCGAGCGGGAGGACGATATGCCGGGACACGCCGATTGCCGCCGCGATGCGGCTGGCCGATTCAAGCTCCACCGCATGGCGCTGATTATAGTCGATCGTAAGCGCCGCGACGGTGAAACCCGCCTCGCGCGCAAGCCCCGCCGCCACCATCGAATCGAGCCCGCCCGACAGCAGCACCACGGCGGTGCGCGCCCCGTCTTGTCCAGATAATCGCATGACGACCGGCTAGCCGATTCGGCCTGCCGGCGAAAGGGCGGGGATCCTATGCATAATGCCCCAAAGAAGGAGCCGCCCATGACAGGGCGGCTCAGGTACGGCCTCACGGCCTGCTAGGGAGGATGTCATGCCGAACCGGGCATCACCTGAGCACGATAGCCCAGAGCGGTTAAACCTGTCCTTAACAACGCCTGTCATGCGCCAAGCCGGTGTCAGGCGGCGACCAGATCCGACAGCGCGATCGAGAAACGCCGCGAGCAGAATTCGCAGTCGACATGGATGAGACCGTCCTCGTCCGCCATCGCCGCCTGCTCCTCGGGCGGGAAGCGGCTGATCACGTCGCGGGTATGCTGCGGGTTGCAGCGGCAACCTCGCGCCACGCTGATGGCGGGGAGCACGCGCACCTCCTCCTCCTCGTTGAACAGCCGCCAAGCCAGCGCCTCCAGCGTCAGCGCCGGGTCGGTCAGCTCCTCGGGCTTCACCGTCGTGGCGAGGGCCGCGACATGCTCCCATTCGGGATGGTCGAGGCGGGTATGCAGGCGCTCCCGCCCCTCCTCGCCCTCGGGCAGATGCTGGAGCATCAGGCCGCCCGCGACATGCCCGGCATCGCCGTTCGATACGGTGGCGAGGCGGACGAGGCTCGGTATCTGCTCGGACTGGCTGAAATAGCTTTCCGCCGCCTCGGCCAGCGATCCGCCCTCCAGCGGCACGATGCCCTGATAGCGCTCGCCAGACACGGCCTGATCGAAGGTGATCGCCAGATACCCCTTGCCGAACAGTGCAAACAACGATGGAGAGACCGGCGCCTCCGCCAGCCGCGCCGGATCGTGCCGCACGTAGCCGCGCATCTCGCCGCCGCGATAGTCGCACACAAGCAGATCGATGACGCCGCCCTCGGCCTGCGCCTGCAGCGTCAGCTGCCCCTCCTTATGCTTGAGGGTGGAGCCGAGGAGGGCGGTCAACACCAGCGCCTCGGCCAGCAGCTGGCTGATCGCCGGTGGATAGTCATGCGCCGCAAGAATGGAATCGAGCGCCGGCCCGAGCCGTGCCAGCCGCCCCCGCGCATGGCGGCCGGGAATGGTGAAGCCGAGCACGGTATCCACCGTGCCCGATACGCTCAGCATCCGCCCGGTTTCGCCCTCGCCCGCGCGATGCCCGTTACCTTCTAGATTGTCCGTCAAAATCCGTGTCCCGCGTGGCGCCGATCCGATCGACCTGTATGACGCCTATGTTGGGCCGCGGACGGGCCAGGACAAGCGGGCGCGGGTTCGGGCTCAGCCGATTCGGCCGAAGCACCACAGCAGGACTGCTTTCTGCGCATGTAGACGGTTCTCGGCCTCGTCCCATATGGCGGATTGCGGCCCGTCGATCACCGCGTCCACCACCTCCTCGCCGCGGTGCGCCGGCAGGCAGTGCAGGAAGGTCGCATCCGGGGCCGCCGCCGCCATCACCGCGGGCGTTACCTGATAGGGCATCATCGCCGCCAGCTTCGCCTCGGCCTGCGTTTGCCCCATCGAGATCCATGTATCCGTGACCACCACGTCCGCCCCCGCAACGGCCTCCAGCGGATCGCGGGTGACGCTGATCGTGGCCGACGATGCATCCAGCCGGCCGCGAGCCGCCGCGAGCATGCCGGCGTCGGGATCATATCCGTCCGGACAGGCGATGCGGACATCGAAGTGCAGCAGGCTGCCCGCCTCGATGATCGAGTGCAGCACGTTATTGCCGTCGCCCAGCCATGCCCATGTGCTGCCGGCCAGTTTGGCCTTGCGCTCCAGCACGGTCAGCATGTCCGCCATGATCTGGCAGGGATGCGAATGATCGGTCAGGCCGTTGATGACCGGCACGGTGGCGTGATGCGCCATCTCCGCCACCTTGGCGTGATCGTCCGTCCGGATCATGATCGCATCAACGTAGCGGGAGAGGACGCGTGCCGTATCCGCGATCGATTCGCCCCGGCCCAGCTGCATGGAACCGGCATCCATCACGATCGTGGTGCCGCCTAGCTGCCGCATCGCCATATCGAACGACACGCGGGTGCGGGTACTGTTCTTTTCAAAGATCATCGCCAGCGTATGGCCGGCCAGCGGCGCATCCGAATCCGCCCGCCCCTTCGGCCAGCCCGCCCGCGCCTGCTTGCGATCGAGCGCGTCGGCAAGCATCGCGGCGATCGCGTCGCCCCCGGCATCGGCGAGGTCGAGGAAGTGGCGCGTCACGCCGCCGCCTCATAATCCCGCGCGCCGGCCGACAGCTTCTCGATGGCTTCGGCGATGTGGGTACCCTCGATCACCAGCGGCGGCAGGATGCGGACGACATTCTCGCCCGCCGCGACCGTGAGCAGCCCGTGATTGTCGCGCAGATGCGCCACGAAATCACGCGCCACCGCCTTGTCGGTCAGCTTGAGGCCCAGCATCAGCCCCAGCCCGCGCACGCCCTCGAAGATGGTGTCGTGGTTGGGGATCAACTGCTCCAGCGCCTGCCGCAGCCGATCACCCTTGGCGCGCACCTCGGCCAGGAAATCGTCGTTCACCACCACGTCCATGATCGCGGTGGCCGCCGCCATCGCCAGCGGGTTGCCGCCGTAGGTGCTGCCGTGGGTACCGGCGACCATGCCCTTCGCGGCCTCTTCCGTGGCGAGGCAGGCGCCGAGCGGAAAGCCGCCGCCGATACCCTTGGCCACCGCCATGATATCGGGCGTGAGGCCATATTGCTCATGCGCGAAGAAGGTGCCGGTGCGGGCATAGCCGCACTGCACCTCGTCCAGCACCAGCAGCAGGCCGTGCTTGTCGGCCAGCGCGCGCAAGCCGCGCAGGAATTCGCCGGTGGCGGGGGTCACGCCGCCTTCGCCCTGCACCGGCTCCACCAGGAAGCCGGCGGTGATGTCGTCGATCGCGGCTTCCGCCGCCGCCAGATCGTTGAACGGCACGGTCGTGAAGCCCGGGAGCAGCGGCTCGAACCCGTCGCGCATCTTGGGCTGGCTCGTCGCGCTGATCGTGCCCAGCGTCCGCCCGTGGAAGGCGTTGTCGAAGGTGATCAGCTTGTGCCGCTGCGGCTCGCCATTGGCGTAGTGATAGCGGCGCGCCGTCTTGATCGCGCATTCCACCGCCTCCGCGCCAGAGTTGGTGAAGAACACCGTGTCGGCGAAGGTCTTGTCCACCAGCCGCTGCGCCAGTGCCTCGCCCTGCGGGCTGCCGTAGAGATTGGAGACATGGATCAGCGTCGCCGCCTGATCGGCGATCGCCTTCGTCAGCGCCGGGTGGCCGTGGCCCAGGATGTTCACCGCGATGCCGCTGGCGAAATCGAGGAAGCGCCGGCCATCCTCGCCGATCAGATAGCAGCCCTCGCCACGCACCGGACGCACGCCGCACCGCGGGTAGACGGGCATCAGCGGGGTGATGGTCATCTTGGGGCACTCCTTCGGGCGATCGCCGGAAAAACAACTCCGAAACGCAAAAAGGCGACCTTGCCCGGCCGCCTGTATCGAAGCGCGCGTATATGAGGCCGGGACGGGCGCGTCAATCGTCGCGCCGCGCGGCGCGACGGCGGATCAGGCCTTCAGCTTCCACCCCCGCGCGATCGCGACATAGCAGACGATCGCCAGCACCACGTCGATCACGAACAACATCGCCGAACCGATCAGCAACGGCGAATCGGAGACGCCAAGGAAGCCGTAGCGAAAGCCCGAGATCACGTAGAAGAACGGGTTCGCATGGCTCAGCGCCTGAAACACGCCGTGCAGCCGATCGACCGAATAGAAAGTCCCCGACAATAGCGACAGCGGCTGGACGACGAAGTTCGTGACGGCGGCGGCATGATCGAACTTTTCCGCCCAGATCGAGGTGAGCACGCCCAGCAGCGCCAGCATCGTCGATCCCAGCAAGCCGAACCACAGCACCGCCAGCGGATGCTTCGGCAGCACGTCCACCCCCGGCCAGAAACACATCGCCAGCCACACCGCGAACCCCACCAGCACCGCCCGCGTGACGGAGGCGGCGACGACCGCCACCAGCAGTTCGGCGGTGGAGAGGGGCGGCATCAGATAATCGATGATGGTGCCCTGTATCTTGCCCACCAGCAGCGAGAAGCTGGCGTTGGCGAAGGCATTCTGCATCATGCCCATCACGATCAGGCCGGGCGCCACGAAATTGGCGAAGGGCTGGCCCATCACCACGCGGTCGCCGCCGCCCAGCGCCACCGTGAAGATTACGAGGAACAGCAGCGTCGTGATGGCCGGCGCCCAGATCGTCTGAAGCTGCACCTTGAAGAAACGGCGCACCTCCTTCACAGAGAGTGCGCGCATCCCCCCCCAGTTGACCATCGGGATCACCGGTACGCCGGGGGCGGGGAGCATCCTGTTCGATGGCTGTTCGGTCATGGCTCTCGCCTATCGACTGGCGGCCGGGCCCGCAAGCCGAGCGGAGCCGATAGACATTGGGAAGACGGTGATGAGCTGGACGGACGAACGCATCGAGCAGCTGAGGCGGCTGTGGGAGCAGGGCAATACCGCCAGCCAGATCGCCGAGGAACTCGGCGGCGTCAGCCGTAACGCCGTGATCGGCAAGGCGCATCGCCTTGGCCTCCAGTCGCGCCCGTCGCCGGTCCGCCCGGCGGAATCGTCGCCGGTCGCGCCGCAAGAGGCAGAACCGCAGGTGGCGGCCGCGCCGGCACCGATCGAAGCTGCCCCGCCCGCGCCGGAACCGATCGTGCCCGAACCGGTCGTTGCCGTTGCCCCCCCGCCCCCCGCCCCCGTCGAGCGCCCCGCCGAGCCCGCACCTGTCGCGGCCGCGCCGACGCCTGCGCCGCAGCCGGTGATCCGCTCGATCGGGCCGGGCGGTTTCCAGCGGCAAGGCCCCGGGGATCAGCAGCCGCCCGCCACGCCCGCGCCGCCCCGCCGCCTCGTTCCCGCCAAGCCTTCGGCCGAGATGGCGGGCAAGACCGGCCTGCTCGATCTGAACGACAAGATCTGCAAGTGGCCGCTCGGTCATCCGGGCGAGCCTGACTTCCACTTTTGCGGGAAGCCAAACAATCCCGGCTTTCCCTATTGCCTCGAACATTGCTCGGTCGCCTATCAGGCGCAGCTGCCCCGCCGCGATCGCCGCCCGCCGCCGCCGCTGCCATTCGGCGGCCCGCGCGTCCGCTGATCCCGCGACGGCCCTGATCGCCGCCAAGGGTGGCGGCGACGGGCAGGCGTGGTATGGAACGAATCATGTCCAAGACCGACGACGATCTGTTCTCGACCGGCCCCTCCACCACCGGCGGCGGTACATATGACGCCTCCGCGATCGAGGTGCTGGAGGGGCTGGAGCCGGTCCGCCGCCGGCCCGGCATGTATATCGGCGGCACGGATGAGCGCGCCTATCATCACCTTGCCGCCGAAGTGCTGGACAATGCGATGGACGAGGCGGTCGCCGGCCATGCCAGCCGCATCGACGTGACGCTGGGCGCAGGCGACAGGCTGACGATCGTTGATAACGGTCGCGGCATCCCGGTCGATCCGCACCCGAAATTCCCGGACAAGTCGGCGCTGGAGGTGATCCTCACCACGCTCCATTCGGGCGGCAAGTTCACCGACAAGGCCTATGCGACGAGCGGCGGCCTGCACGGCGTGGGCGTCAGCGTCGTGAACGCATTGTCCGCCGATACGGTGGTGGAGGTGGCGCGCAACCGCGAGTTGTTCCGCCAGACGTTCAGCAAGGGATTGCCCACCTCCGCGCTCGAACGGATCGGCTCGGCGCCCAACCGGCGCGGCACCAGCGTCGCCTTTACGCCCGACGCCGAGATCTTCGGCCCGGCGGCGCATTTCCGCCCCGGCCGGCTGTACCGCCTCGCGCGATCCAAGGCGTATCTGTATGCCGGCGTCGAGATACGCTGGCGCTGCGACCCGTCGCTGATCGGCGACGATACGCCGGCCGAGGCGACCTTCCAGTTCCCCGGCGGCCTTTCCGATCATCTGCGCGAGCAGGTCGGCAAGCGCGAATGCGCCACCGCCGACTTTTTCTCCGGCCGGCAGGATTTTGCCAACGGGCAGGGATCGGTCGAGTGGGCGGTCGCTTGGCCCTTATGGTCGGACGGCAGCTATACCTATTATTGCAACACCATCCCCACACCCGACGGCGGCACGCACGAACAGGGCCTGCGCGGCGCGATCGTGAAGGGCCTGCGCGCCTTTGCGGACCTGACCGGGCAGAAAAAGGCAAAGGATCTCGCGGCCGAGGACGTGATGACCGGCAGCGAGCTGATGCTCTCCGTTTTCATCCGCGACCCCCAGTTTCAAAGCCAGACGAAGGATCGGCTGACGAGCCCCGAGGCGTCGGGCCTGGTCGAAAAGGCGGTGCGCGATCACTTCGACCATTTCCTCACCGATAATATGGATCGCGGCAAGGCGCTGCTCGGCTACGTGCTCGATCGGATGGACGAGCGCCTGCGCCGCAAGGCCGAGCGGGAGGTCAAGCGCAAGACGGCCACCTCCGCGCGCAAGCTGCGCCTGCCCGGAAAGCTGACCGATTGCGCCAACGATGATCCCAAGGGCACCGAGATCTTCATCGTCGAAGGCGATTCGGCCGGCGGCTCCGCCAAGCAGGCGCGGGATCGGAAGACCCAGGCGATCCTGCCGATTCGCGGCAAGATATTGAACGTCGCCTCCGCCAATGCCGCGAAGATCGCCGGCAATAGCGAAATCGCCGATCTCATTCAGGCTTTGGGCTGCGGCACGCGCGATCGCTGCATACCCGACAATCTGCGTTACGAACGTATCGTCATCATGACCGACGCCGACGTGGACGGCGCGCATATCGCGACCCTGCTCATGACCTTCTTCTTTCAGGAGATGCCGGAGCTGGTGAAGCGCGGGCATCTCTACCTCGCGCAGCCGCCGCTCTATCGGCTCGTGGCGGGCGCCAAGTCCGCCTATGCGCGGGACGATACGCATCGCGCCGAGCTGGAGCGGACGCTGTTCAAGGGCCGCAAGGTCGAGGTCAGCCGCTTCAAGGGACTGGGCGAGATGAACCCCCAGCAGCTGCGCGAAACGACGATGGACCCCAAGACGCGCGGGTTGATCCGCGTCACCCTGCCGCAGGAATATGAAGAGCGCGCGAGCGTCCGCGATCTGGTGGAGCGGCTGATGGGCAAACACCCGGAGCATCGCTTCGCCTTCATTCAGGCCAATGCCGCGCAGGTGGAAGACGAGGCGATCGATGCCTGACGCGCGGCCCCGTAGCGGAGACGGCATTCATGGGTAAAAAGAAGGAAGCACGCCTGGCGGCCGCTGCCGCAATGCCAATCGTGCCGCCGCCGCTCGTTGAGGCGACGGTGCCTGACGAGCCTGCGCAGACGGCCGAACTGGAAGTGCATATCGGGCGGCACGCGGCGCTCCGCCTGAGGCTGCGTCTCACGCCGGCGGGAATCGGCGCGATCGCCGGTCTCGTATCCGGCATTCTGCTATCGGCGGCGGTGGTGGTGCATGCCGCCCGGCGGGACGAGCGGCGCGATCCCCTGCCGCCTTTCTAGTCCCCTCCTCAGGCCGCTTTCACCATTGCCGCCGGCATCACGACCGTGGGCAATGCCTCGAACCCCGGACGGGCGAAATAAAAGCCCTGCACGTAGCGTATGCCGATCGCGCATAACGCCTCCAGTTCCGCCTGCGTCTCGATCCCCTCGGCGATTACCGTCACCCCCAGCGCCTGCGCCATGCGCATTACGCCTTCCACGATCATGCGGCGCGGCAGGCTGGCATCCACCCCGCGAATCAGTTCCATGTCCAGCTTGATGATGTCCGGCTGGAAACGGGCGAGCAGGTTCAGGCCGGCATGGCCCGCGCCGAAATCGTCCAGCGCGGTGCCGAAGCCCATCTTCTGATAAGTCGCGATGATGTTGGCGACATGCCCCGGATCGACCATCTGCTCATTCTCGGTGAACTCGAAGATCAGCCGGTCTGTCGGGAAGTCGATCGCCCGCGCGGTCTTCAGCGTGAGCTGAATGCAGGCCGCCGGGGAATAGACGGCGTTCGGCAGGAAGTTGATCGACAGGCGAGCCGGGCCGTCGAGCAAACCGGCCCGCGCGGCATGCTCGATCGCCTTCACCCGGCATCGCTGGTCAAAGGCGTAGCGGTTCGTCTCGTTCACCTGGGAAAGCACGCTGTACGCGCTTTCCCCGTTCGGGCCGCGCACCAGCGCTTCGTAGGCGAAAGGCAGGCCGGTCGTGACATCCATGATCGGCTGAAAAGCCATGGCAAAATCGAAATCGAGCGCCGCCCCGTCGCGGCATCCGGGGCAGCGGCCAAGTTTCTCGTCAGCAGGCGCGGGCTTCATGCCCGGCGATTATCGCGCAACGTCTTAACAATTCGGCCTTAACGTGGGTCAGCCGCGAGGGCGGCGACGAGCGCGCGGACCTTCTTCTGTCGCCACTGCGGCAGGGGCGCGATCATCCAATAGCTGTGGCTGGCCGGGCTGATCCCGCCAATCTGTATGACGCGCCCCGCCGCTACGTCCTCCGCCGCAAGCAGGGCAGGTACACGGGCACGGCCGAAGCCCGCCGCCGCCGCCTCGATCGCAAGACCGGCATCGGCCACGGTCACCACCGGCTGCCCTTCTTCCGCCGGGCATCCCGGCCAGCCGATCAGCGCATCCGGCGCATCGGCATGCGCGATCAGCACGTCGCCGCCCGCGCCCAACGCCACCCCCTCATGCTCGCCCGGCCCGTCCGTCATGCGGATCGCGAGGTCGAGGTTGGCCTGGGTGAAATCCAGTTCGTCGTCGGCGTTCAGCAATATAAAGCGCAGCTCGGGATCGGTCCTGCCATAAGCGGCGAGGCGCGGGCCGAGCCACTTGGCGGTCAGGTCGCGCGGCGCCGCGATCGTCAGCGTCTTCGAGGACTGACCGGCCTGCATCGCCCGCACCGCCTCCTCGAACTGGAGAAAGCCGGCGCGGAGCGCATCCAGCCCCGCGCCGCCTTCCGGCGTCAGCTCCAGCCCCTTGGCGGTGCGGCGGAACAGCACGACACCAAGCGTATCCTCCAGCGCGCGGATCTGCTGGCCGACCGCCGCCGGCGTCACCGCGAGCTCGTCCGCCGCGCGGGTGAAGCTCAGGTGGCGCGCCGCCGCGTCCAATACGCGCAAGCCGTTGAGCGGCAGATGCGTGCGCTTCACGGCGCCGGCCTCACCGCGCCACCACCGGGCCGATCAGCGGGAAGCGGGGGATGTCAACGGTGAAGCTCGATCCGTCCTCGCTCACCATCAGATAGTCGCCCTGCATCGCGCCCGTCGGTGTCTGCAACGGGCAGCCGGAGACATAATCATAGCTGGCGCCGGGGTCGATCACCGGCTGTTCGCCCACCACGCCTTCGCCGCGCACCTCGTGATGCGCGCCGCGCCCGTCGGTGATCGTCCAATGGCGATGAAGCAGCTGGACGGCCGTCTTACCCTTATTTTCGAGGCGAATATGATAGGCCCAGAACCAGCGGCCCTTGTCCGGCTCCGACTGCTCGGCGAGAAAGCTGACGGAAACACGAACGACCACGCCCCGCGTTTCCGCCACATAGGGGAAAAGCGCCCGCACGCCCGCATCGCTCACAGGCCGATCGCCTTCAGCGCGCGATCGAAATCGTCGATCACGTCGGCCGGGTCCTCAAGCCCCACGTTCAGCCGCAGCATCCCCTCCTCGACGCCCATTTCGGCCCGTACCTCAGGAGTGAGGCCGGCGTGGGTAGTGGAGGCGGGATGCGTCATCAGCGAGCGCGAATCGCCGATATTGTTCGAGATATCGACCAGTTCCAGCGCATCGAGCAAGGCATGGGCCTGCGCCCGCCCGCCATCGAGGAACAGCGACATGATCGTGCCCCCGGCGCGCATCTGTTTCATCGCAAGCGCATGTTGCGGGTGACTCTTCAGCCCCGGGTACAGCAGGCGCGGCACACGCTTCTCCAGCCACGACGCGACTTTCAGCGCATTCTCGCTTTGTCGGGTGATCCGCAGGTCCAACGTCTCCAGGCCCTTCAACACCACCCAGGCGTTGAACGGAGAGAGCGTGGGGCCGGTGTTGCGGGTGAAGGCGAGCAAAGTCTCGTTGATGAATTTTTCCGTGCCGCACACCGCGCCCGCCAGCACGCGGCCCTGCCCGTCCATCATCTTGGTCGCGGAATAGGCTACCACGTCCGCCCCGAAGTCCATCGGACGTTGCAGCAACGGGGTGGCGAAGGCGTTGTCCACCACGCTCGTCACGCCGTTCTCGCGCGCGATGGCGCACACCGCCGCCAGATCGACGATATCCAGCGTGGGATTGGCCGGCGTCTCGAAGAAGAACAGCTTGGTGTTCGGCTGTACCGCGCGCCGCCACGCCTCCGTATCGCGCGCATCGATGATGGTGGACTGGATGCCGAAACGCGGCAACAGGCTGTCCGTCAGCCAACGGCACGATCCGAATGCCGCCCGCCCGGCCACGACATGGTCGCCCGCCGAAAGCTGGCAGAGCAACGCCGCGGTCATCGCGGCCATGCCGGATGCCATGCAGCGCGTCGCCTCCGCGCCTTCCATCAGGGAGATGCGCTCCTCCAGCATCTCGACCGTCGGGTTCTGCAGGCGGGAATAGGTCATTCCCTTCTGCTC
This sequence comes from uncultured Sphingomonas sp., assembly GCA_913775025.1. GTDB lineage: Bacteria > Pseudomonadota > Alphaproteobacteria > Sphingomonadales > Sphingomonadaceae > Alterirhizorhabdus. The sequence continues at coordinate 12,041 of CAJYJW010000306.1, forward strand.
GCCGGCGAAGCGGGCGGCGGCATCGGCGGCGCAATCATAAGCATAGCCGCTGGTCAGGAACAGCGCCTCGCTCGTCTCGCCATAATGAGAGCGCGCGGTGCCGCCACGGATCGCCTGCGTGGCGGGCCGCCATGTGGTGGTGATGGTGCGGTCCTGTCCGGCAAGCTTCTTCATGGCATATCCTATCGCAGGCCCCCGCTTTGCCGCGTGAGGCGACGGGCCGTCAATGCGGCTCCGCCGATTGACAGTGAAGGCGCGGCGCGAAAGGGTAACCCAAAGCAAGTACGGAGGATGAGATGACCGCGATACAGGAGATCCCCCTCAAGACGATCAAGGGCGAGGATGCGAAACTGGCGGACCATGCCGGCAAGGTGCTGCTGGTCGTCAACACCGCATCCAAATGCGGGCTCACCCCGCAATATGCCGCGCTTGAGGCGACGCACGAGAAGTATCGCGATCAGGGCTTCAGCGTGCTGGGTTTCCCCGCCAATGATTTTGGCGGGCAGGAGCCGGGCACCGACGCGGAGATCGCCGACTTCTGCCAGTCCAGCTTCAACGTCGCCTTCCCGATGTTCTCGAAGCTGACGGCGACCGGGCCTGACAAGCACCCGCTCTACGCCGCGCTGACCGAGGCGCGGCCCGAGGCGACGGAGCGCGACTCCGCGTTTCGCGAGAAACTGGAGCGCTATGGCATTACCCGCAAAGGGCCGGGCGAAGTCTTCTGGAACTTCGAAAAATTCCTGATCGGGCGGGACGGCGAGGTCATCGGCCGTTTCACCCCCGACATCACGCCGGACGATCCGCTCATTACCCAAGCGATCGAGGACGCGCTGGCGAAATAGGCGACGCGCGCCGCCGGCCCATCGCGGCCGGCGGCGCATCCCGTCACAATGCGGCGAGCACCGCGTCACCCATCTGCACGGTGGAGTGCGTGCCGCCCAGATCCGGTGAGCGTGCGCCGTTCGCCAGCGCGCTTGCCACTGCCGCTTCGATCCGGTCGGCGTCCGTCCCCCGGTCCAGCGAATAGCGCAGCATCATCGCGGCGGACAGGATCGTCGCCAGCGGATTGGCCTTGCCCTGCCCCGCGATATCGGGGGCGGAGCCGTGGATCGGCTCGTACAGGCCCTTTTTGTTCGCATCGAGCGAGGCGGACGGCAGCATCCCGATCGATCCCGCGCACATGCTCGCCTGATCGGACAGGATGTCGCCGAACAGATTGCCGGTCACGATCACGTCGAACTGGCCGGGATTGCGCACCAGCTGCATCGCGGCATTATCCACATACATGTGGCTGAGCGCGATGTCGGGATAGTCGGCGGACAGCTCGATCACCACGTCGCGCCACAGCTGCGAGGTTTCCAGCACGTTCGCCTTGTCGACAGAGCACAGCTTGCCGTTCCGCGCGCGCGCCGTCTCGAAACCGACGCGCGCGATGCGGGCGACCTCATCCTCGTTATAGGCCATCACGTCATAGCCTTCGCGGCGGCCGGCGGCGGTGGTCCGCATGCCCTTCTCCCCGAAATAGACGTCGCCGTTCAGCTCGCGCACGATCACCATGTCGATCGCGCTCGCCACCTCGGGCCGCAGCGCGGAGGCATCGGCCAGTTCCGGAAACAACTTCGCCGGGCGCAGGTTGGCGAACAGCGTCAGGGCCTTGCGCAGGCCGAGGATCGCCTGCTCCGGCCGCAAATGACGCTCCAGCGCGTCGCAATCGGGATCGCCGACGGCGCCGAACAGGATCGCGTCCGCACGGCGGGCGAGATCCAGCGTCGCGGGCGGCAGCGGGTGGCCGTGCGCCTTGTAAGCGGCGCCGCCAACCGGCGCTTCCTCATAGGTCAGCGTATCGCCGCAGACCGCGTCCAGCACGCGCCGCGCCTGTTCGATGACTTCGGGGCCGATCCCGTCCCCGGGCAGCAGCGCAATCAGCATGGTCAATGTCCTCGATCCGATTCCCGCCGCCCATGCCCCGTGACGGCGCGCGCATCAACCGGCGATACGCCGCATCCGCCCGACCAGCCGCTCCCGCGCGGCCAGCACGCCCGCCCGCCGCTCGATCAATATATCGCGGGCAAGGAAGTGGCCGGTGAGGGAGAAACCATCGAGTATATCTCCCCATCCGGCCGCCCCGCCCTCCCGCAGGAACGCCGGCAGCGGCAGCAGCCGCGCGGCATAGGGCGCGCCGGCGTCTCCGCATACCGCCCCGCCACTGCGCGGGGAGACGTAGCGCAGATCGTCCACCGCGCCCGTCGAGACGCAGGCGGACAGATCGAGGCCGAAGCCCAGTTCGGACAGCAACAGCAGTTCGTATCGCGCCAGCGCCGTCGCCCAGCCGCGCGCGGCCGGCGCCGCCTCCACCGCCGACAGCACGCCCTCCAGCGCGGCATGAAGACGCGGATAGGGTTGCGCCTCGGGCAGCGCGACGGCGGTGAGCGCGGTCACCCAATCGATCGCGGCGGCGGGCAGCGCCTCGCCATGCAGCGGGGCGCGGCTGTGCACGAGTTCGACCGTGAGGGCGGCAAGCTGATCCTCGGTGCGGGCGCGATATTCCGCCTGCACGACGTTGCCCGCCAGCAGCACCGGCCGCACTCGCCGCGATCGCCCACCCCTGACATAGCCCGCCCGCAACCCATCCGCCGGCGTCAGCAATCGGGCGACCGCGCCATGTTCGCCGTGGCCGAGCACGGAACAGACGATGGCCTCGGTCGAAAGATGCATGCCGGGGTATCTAGGGGGAGCAGCAATCGATTACGAACGGCGATGCCTCAGAACTCCACCTGCGCGCGCATGCCGAACTGATCGATGTCGAACGTGCGATTCACCACGACTGCTGAGCTGGTGGGGTCGATTGTCTCCGCCCGCGGCCCGCCGGTATAGTGGATGCGACTATATTCAGCGAGCAGGCGGATATAGTCGATCGGGTTCCAGATCAGGCTGGCCTGCAACCCCAGTTGCCGCCCGCCATTGACATAGTTGGGGGCCGCCAGCGCCGGGCCGTTGCCGGTCCGGTCCGAAAGATCGGTATATTCGATACGGCCGTTTACCTGAATCGCGCCGATGCCGCCGTCCGTGATCGGGTGAAGCACTTTCGTACGCTCCCACTTGCCCGCCCTGTAGCCGCGCGTTTCTCCGGTCAGATAATAGCCCGCTTCCGCATAGGCGTTCAGGAAGCTGGGATTGCCATCATAGAAAGCGGCATTGGCAACGCCGTTGTTCGGCCCGAAGGTACGACCCGCGCGGTAGCCGCGCACCCAAACCTTCTGCGCCTCCCCGGTCACATGCAGCCGCTTGAAGATGGCGGCGAACTCGATGCCGAACAGATCGTCGCCATCCGCCGCTATGGTCCCGGTGTCGATGAAGCGCTGGTCGGTCAACTGGGTGAAGGGGCGGGCGCGATATTGCACGTTCTGCGCATCTCGCTGAGCAGTGCGGTGCTGATAGTTCGCGCCGAAATGCATCTGCGCCGCCCCCCATATCGGCGACCAGACGCCTCGGGCACTTGCCTGCCAGCCGGTATGGGTGAAGGAGGCATTGTTGATCTCCTGCCCGAAGAGGCCGACGGTGAGGCTCCACAGATCATTCTTCTGGTAGCCGACCGCCAACCCAAGGCGGCGATTAAGGCCGAACGCGTCCACGGCGGTCGAGCGTTCGAGAAACGATCCCAATCGCGAGCGTGTCATCGAATCGAGGCCGGAAAGCGGGAAGAAGTTTCCGATCGTCGCCTCCAACGGGCTTCCCTTATGATGATAGGTGAGGACGATGTCCTCATAGTCGACCGTGCCTTGCGCGTAGTTGAACTCAACCTTGTAGCCGAAGCCGCCGGGCAGGGTGCCTTCCGCCCCCAGCACCAGCCGGCGTGCTCGCGAGTTCCAGCCGAGGTTGTTGTAGTTCAGCCCGCCGACCGTGCCGTTCATCGTGCGGCCGGGGATCGAGACGTAGCCGGCATCGAACTGCGCGAAGCCGCGCGGCTTGAAGCTGAAGCCATCGTCGTTCGCCCATTGCGGGGCCCCCTTGAAGGTGGGGGTGGATTGCTTGAGCTGCTTCTTCATTGCATCGATCTGCGCCTGCATCGCCTCGATCTGCGCCTGCAGATGGGCGGTCTGCGCGGCGAGATCACCGGCGGGCGGCGGCGGCGGGATCACCGTTACCACATCATGCGCGTGGCTCGCCTGACTGCCCTCGTCCGCCGTGGTCGCGCTGGAGGTGGCGGCGGTATCCGGGGTCCGTACCCGCGCCGCATTCCGCCGCGTCTGCGCAAGGCGCACCGCCCCGTCCGGTGCCGATTGGGCGAGCGCCGTCGCGGGCAGTATCGTGCCTGCGAGCAATGCCGCCAGCATCCGCGCGCCGATGTCCGGCATGTCCTGAACCCTTTTCGAACGACGCCCTATGACGATGTGCGGCATACCCCGGCGGCCGACCGCCCATGCGACAGTTTGATGACGATTCTGTGACAGCATGTTGCCGCCGTTTGACGAACCGCGTCGCAGGCGGCACATCGCGCCGGTGCCAGCGCCGCGATCCCCCCGCCCCCGTCATGGTTGGCCAGCGACGCGCCTCATCCTATTTCTGATCTTCGCGGCGGTTACGGTGCGTAGCCTGCTCGCCGCGCCGTTCAGCATCCCCTCGGAATCGATGCTGCCGCAACTGCTGGTCGGGGATTATGTGATCGCGGCGAAATGGCCATATGGCTGGTCGCGCCACAGCTTTCCCCTCTCGTGGCCGCCCTTCACCGGGCGGATCGGCGGCGCACGGCCGCAGCGCGGCGACGTGCTGCTGTTCAAGACGCCCGCCGATGGGCGCACGGACTATATCAAGCGGCTGATCGGGTTACCCGGCGATCGTATACGGATTGCAGGCGAGCGCATCATCCTCAACGGCGCGGCGATCCCGCGGTTGCGTGTGGCGGACTTCCTCCTGCCGGTCAGCCCCAACAGCCGCTGCCCTACCCCGCCCGAACGGTCGAGGCACGCCGGACACGTCCCCGTCTGCCGCTATACGCGCTACCGCGAGACCCTGCCCGGCGGGCGCAGCTACGACGTGCTCGGCCCCGCCGGCGGCGACATGGCCGAGACGACCGTACCCGCCGGCCACTATTTCATGCTGGGGGACAATCGCAGCCATTCGGCCGACAGTCGCTGGTCGGTGGCAAGCGGCCAGGGCATCGGCATGGTCCCGGCCGACAATCTCGTCGGCCGCGCATCCTGGCTGTTCTTCTCCACCGACGGATCGGGTGGCTGGTGGCGCCCCTGGACATGGGGGTCGGCCACGCGATGGGGGCGGATCGGCGCGCCGCTGCAACCCGCCCCGCGCTGACCCCTTAGTCCAGATTTGGACGCAACCACCGCTCGGCGGTATCGAGGTCGGCCTCGCGGCGGGCGGCATACTCCTCAAGCTGATCGCGACCGACGCGCGCGACGCCGAAATACTCCGCTTGCGGATGGCCGAAATAGAAGCCGGAGACGGCGGCGGTCGGCAGCATCGCGAAGCTTTCCGTCAGCGTGATGCCGGTGCTGGCGGTCGCCCCCAGCAGATCGAACAGGATCGGCTTCAGGCTGTGATCAGGGCAGGCCGGATAGCCAGGCGCCGGGCGGATGCCGCGATACTGCTCTCGGATCAGCGCCTCGTTGGTCAGCTGCTCGCCCTCGGCATAGCCCCAGAGATCGGTGCGGACATATTGGTGCAGCCGCTCGGCGAAGGCTTCCGCCAGCCGATCGGCCAGCGCTTTCAGCAGGATGTCGCGATAATCGTCATGCTCCGCCTTGAAGCGCGCGCTATGCTCGTCGATCCCGTGGATGCCGACCGCGAAGCCGCCGAACCAGTCGTCGCTTTCGGTGACGAAATCCGCGAGGCACATGTTCGCCCGCCCCTCGCGCTTGCGGATCTGCTGGCGCAGCATCGGGAAGCGCGTCTCGCCGCCCGCCGCCGAAACGACGATATCGTCCCCCTCGCGCCGCGCCGGCCACAGCGCGCACGTGCCACGCGCCGTCAGCCATTTCTCGGCGATGATCGTGTCGAGCATCGCATTCGCATCGGCGAACAGGCCGCGCGCGCTCTCGCCCACCACCTCGTCATCGAGGATCGCGGGATAGTTTCCCGCCAGTTCCCACGCGCGGAAGAAGGGCGTCCAGTCGATCAGGGCGCGCAGATCGGTCAGCGACCAGTCGTCGAACACATGGGTGCCGGGGCGCTTCGGCGCGGCGGGTTTCAGCGCCGGATCGATCGTGAAGGCGTTGGCGCGCGCCTCGGCGATCGGGGCAAGTTCGCTCTGCCCCTTGTTGGCGCGCGCGACGCGCACCGCCTCATATTCGCTCGCCGTCTTTTCCACGAAGGCGTCGCGCTGCGTATCGCTCATCAGGGTGGAGGCGACGCCCACCGCGCGCGACGCATCCAGCACATGCACTACCGGCCCCTTGTACGCGGGTTCGATGCGCAGCGCGGTGTGGACCTTGCTGGTCGTCGCCCCGCCGATCAGCAACGGCATCGTCATGTCGGCGCGCTGCATCTCGGCGGCCACCGTCACCATCTCATCAAGCGATGGGGTAATGAGGCCCGAGAGGCCGATCATGTCGGCATCGTTGGCGGCGGCTTCCTCCAGGATTTTCGTCCACGGCACCATCACGCCGAGGTCGATCACCTCATAGCCGTTGCACTGGAGCACGACGCCGACGATGTTCTTGCCGATATCATGCACGTCGCCCTTCACGGTCGCCATGATGATGCGGCCCTTGGCGCGTTGCCCGGCGACCTTTTCCGCCTCGATGAAGGGGAGGAGGTGCGCCACCGCCTTCTTCATCACGCGCGCGGACTTCACGACCTGCGGCAGGAACATCTTGCCCGATCCGAACAGGTCGCCGACGACGTTCATCCCGTCCATAAGCGGCCCCTCGATCACCTCGATCGGGCGGGCGAACCCCTGCCGCGCTTCCTCCGTATCCTCGACGACATAGGCGTCGAGGCCCTTCACCAGCGCATGTTCCAGCCGCTTGACGACGGGCCAGCCGCGCCACTCCTCGGCCTGCTTCTCGGCCACCGCATCGGTGCCGCGAAACCGCTCGGCCAGGGCGATCAGATTGTCGGTCGCGTCGTCGTGCCGGTCCCAGATGACGTCCTCGCACGCCTCGCGCAGGGCCGGGTCGATCGCATCGTACACGTCGAGCTGGCCGGCGTTGACGATTCCCATGTCCAGCCCCGCCTGGATGGCGTGGTAGAGGAATACGCTATGCATCGCGCGGCGCACCGGCTCGTTGCCGCGGAAGCTGAACGACAGGTTCGATACCCCGCCCGAGATATGCGCCCTCGGGCACCGCGCGCGGATATCGCGACACGCCTCGATGAAGTCGATCGCATAGCGGCGATGCTCGTCGATGCCGGTCGCGACCGCGAAGATGTTGGGGTCGAAGATGATGTCCTGCGGCTCGAACCCGTCCGCCACCAGCAGATCATAGGCGCGCGTGCATATTTCCACCTTGCGGGCGCGGGTGTCCGCCTGCCCCGTCTCGTCGAACGCCATCACGACGACGGCCGCGCCATAGGCCCGGCACTTGCGGGCGAGGGTGAGGAACGCCTCTTCCCCCTCCTTCATGCTGATCGAATTGACGATCGGCTTGCCGGAGACGCATTTCAGCCCCGCCTCGATCACACTCCATTTCGAGCTGTCGACCATCACCGGCACGCGCGCGATATCGGGTTCGGCGGCGATCAGCTTGAGGAAGGTCGTCATCGCGACCTCCGCGTCGAGCAGCCCTTCGTCCATGTTCACATCGACGATCTGCGCGCCATTCTCCACCTGCTGGCGCGCGACCTCGACCGCCTTGGCATAGTCCCCGCCCATGATG
>CAJYJW010000307.1 GCA_913775025.1 uncultured Sphingomonas sp.
CACGAGTGATCGCAGGGACGTTCCGCCTTCGGAACCTTCTTTCCGACCCGCCGTTCCAAGTCCGGGTAGTTCATGCGTATGGAGCGAATGCGATGAAAAAGATCGGTTTGATTTCGGGTGCGGCGGCTTTGGCGATGGCATTCTCCGTCCCGGCTCATGCGCAGAGCGCGGGCCAGCTCCTGAAGGGCGGCGCGATTGGTGGCGCGGGTGGTGCCGTGGCAGGCGCGATCATCCCGGGTCTGTCGACCGGTGAAGGCGCGTTGCTTGGTGCGGGTACCGGTGTGGCCGTCACGGCGCTGACGAAGAACCGCAAGACCTACCGCGATAATCGCGGGCGCAAATATTACATCAACAAGCGCGGCTATCGCGTCTATCGCTGATACCGGGCTGACTCCGGTCGGTTGATCAGAGAGACCCCGTCGGCATGGACCGGCGGGGTTTTTCTGTCGGCGGATCAGCGACCTTGATGATACGTTCCGTGTAGCGGCGTCGCCCCGGTATGAGGGCCACCCGACGTTATCCGTCCGCCAGCCCCTTCAGCCATTCCGCCACGAGCCGGCGTCCAGCGGCGGTTGCATCAGCGCCAAGAAGGTCGTGCGCCTCTCGCATAATGGCCGCATCGGTCCCCGCTTGCGCCAGATAGTCGTCTGCCCCGACCAGCCATTCATCGAACCGGGGATCGAGCCCCATCTCAGGATGGCATTGCAGCGCCAGCAGCCGCGACCCGCGTCGGAACGCCTGATGCGCGTAGCGTTCGCTCGATGCCAGCAATTCCACACCGTCCGGCAGGTCGAACGTGTCGCCGTGCCAGTGGAGCACCGGCACGTCCTCAATATGCCGTAGCGGAGAGGAGAGGCCGGCGGCATTCATCGTAACGGGCGCGAACCCGACCTCCTTGACGGGCCCCGGATACACCCGCGCCCCAAGCGCCGCCGCGATCATTTGCGCGCCGAGACATACGCCGAGGGTCGGGCGGTCAGCCGCCAAACGTTCGCTCAGTCGCTCGATCTCATGCGGGATCCACGGGTGCGCGTCGGTTTCGTACACCCCCATCGGCCCGCCCATCATGACGACCAGATCGGGCGATACCATATCCACGGTCGGGAAGGCCGGGTCGGTCACGTCGATCCGATCGATCACATAGCCCGCCTGCTCCACCGGCAGGCGAAATCCGGCGATGCCCTCATAAGGAGTATGGCGAATGACCAGGGCGGAGGGCATCAGTCGCCCGTCAGGATGCGATCGACGAGCTGCTTCACGGTGGGGACGAAGCCGTTCGAGTAGAAAGGATCGCGCTTGAAGCGGTAGGCGGCATGGCCGCCGAACATCAGATTTTCCTCCACCGGCCCGCCGTGCGCGATATCCTGCAGCGTCTTCTGAATGCAGAAGCTGCGCGGATCGGCCAGACGCCCGGTGGAGTTGCCCTCCGTGTCCGCCCAGGAGGAAAAGCCGCACTGGCTCAGGCAACCCATGCAATCCGCCTGATCCTTGCGGATCTCCTTCATCTCCGCCGGCGTCACGAAGACGAGCGTATTGTCCGGCGTCTTGAGCGCGCTGGTGAAGCCGAGGCCATACCATTCCCGCGCGCGATGCAGATCGCCGAGCGTCACCCAGAAGCTCTTGCCCTTGACGCCGACATCGAGCTGATACTGGTGATCGCCCGCCGCCTCGCCGGAAAAGGCGATCTGCCGTTCGGACCGCGCCTCGAGATTGCGCAGGAAGGGATTGCGGACCGCCGAGGAATAGAAACCAGTCGGCGAGAAGCGATGGAGCAGGATGTCGCCCTTCTCCAGCGTCATCAGCCGATCCTTCCACGCCTCCGGAATCGGGCTTTCCTTCGTCAGCAGCGGCCGGGTGCCGAACTGGAAGGCGATGGTGCCAAGTTCCGGATTGTCGATCCAGTCGTCCCACTCCCGCAGCGCCCACACGCCGCCCGCCATCACGATCGGCACGTCGTCCTTGATGCCGCCCTCGCGCATCGTCTCGCGCAAAGCCTTCACGCGCGGATAGGGATCCTGCGGCGCGAGCGGATCCTCGGCATTGGACAGGCCGTTGTGCCCGCCCGCAAGCCAGGGATCCTCATACACCACCGCCGCCAGCCATTCCGACGCCTTGGAATAAGCGCGCTTCCACAGCGCGCGGAAGGCGCGGGCGGAGCTGATGATCGGCAGATAGCTCACCTGATGCGCGGCGGCGATTTCGGACAGGCGATAGGGCATCCCCGCCCCGCAGGTGACGCCCGCGATCATCCCCTTGGTGCGCGACAGCACGCCTTCCAGAATGCGCTGCGCGCCGCCCATCTCCCACAATACATTGATGTTGATCGCGCCCTTGCCGCCGGCGATCTCGAAGGCGCGGCGCACCTGCTCGACAGCACCGGCGATGGCATATTCGATCAATTCCTCATGCCGCTCGCGCCGAGTCAGCGCGTGATACACCTGCGGCACGATCTTGCCCTCGGGATCGTAGCTGTCGGCATTCACCGCGGAAACCGTGCCGATGCCCCCGGCGGCGGCCCATGCCCCCGAGCTCATGTGGTTCGAAACGGCCACGCCCTTGCCGCCCTCGATCAGCGGCCAGACCTCGCGGCCGCCATATATGATCGGTCGCACACCCTTGAACACGCTCGGCCTCCGGACATTCGTGCGCGCCTGGCGCACATACGCAGCCGCCGCCCATAGGCCAATGCGCGGCGGATTGCGCGCGAAATCAGCGAACCGTCAGCCGCGACGTTCGGCCGCACCCAGATAGAGCGCGCGATATCGGGCGATCATGTCCGTCTCGTCATAGCGCTCCATAGCCGTGGTGCGGTTCGCTTGGCCCACCGCACGGCGCAGTTCCGCATCCGCGATCAATCGCGCGAGGGCGCCGGCAAGCGCGCCCTCGTCTCCGGCGGGGGTGATGAGTGGGCGGTTCTCCCTCGCCACCATCGCGGCGACATCCCCCACGTCCGGCGCGACGGCGGGCAGACCCGCCACCATCGCCTCTACAAGCGAGATCGGAAACTGTTCGCTGTCGGAGGACAAGGCGAAGATATCGAACAGCCCGACATAGGATAGAGGATCGGCCAGGAAGCCCGGCATCACCAGCCGATCGGCAATTCCGCACCGCGCCGCCTCGGCGAGAATGGCCTCACGTTCCGGCCCCTCCCCCACGATCACGAGCCGAGCGGGCGAAATTGTGCGGGACGCCGCCGCGAAAGCACGCACGAGGCGGGGCAGGTTCTTTACCGCGCGCAGCCCCGCCAGCGTGCCGACGATCACCTCGCCCGGCTGGCGGGCGAGGCCGGGGATGGCGTCGGCGGCGGGCGGCATATCCCCCCGCGCGACGGCCACGCCGTTGGCGATCCGCACGACCCGCCCCGGCGGTTGCCGCCAGACGTCCCGTGCGATCCCCTCCAGCCGTTCGGAGGGCACGACGAGCGCCCGCACGGTCGGCAAGGCGAGGCGGCGAAACCACACGCGCTTCGGCTTCTGCCGCGCGACCTCGTCCGCGTTGAAGCCGTCCTCATGGTGAATCAGCGCTGGCAGGCGGCAGGCACGCGAAAGCAACCGGTGCGCCATCACCGCATCCATCGCGCCCCAGTTATAGGTGAGGATCAGATCGAACCCCGCCATATAGCGGGCGAGCGCGAGGTAGCGCCCCGGCGCGGGCTTGCCCGCCAGCGATGGCGCGTCGCCCGGAAAGTCGACGGACACCGCCGGATCGATCCCGGCGCGCGCGCCCGTCGCCCCCGGCATCGCGCTCAGCACGATATGGCGCGCCTCCTCGCCGAAGGCATTCATCAGGCGCACCGCGCGCGCCTCCTTGCCGCCAAGCGTGAAGGTGGAATGGCAGTGAAGGATGCGGAGCGGCCTCATTCCCGCATCATGGGCCTCGGGGCGTAAAGATATGGTCAGCCGGCCGCCACGACGCGCGCCAGCAACCTGTCGATCGCCGATACGCTCTCCGGCTCGACGAGCGTCGGGGCATGGCCCGCGCCCGGCACCGTCACCACCTCCAGCCCCGCAATGCGGCGCGCCATCTCTGCCGCGGTAGCGGCGCTCAACAGATCGGAATGCGCGCCGTGCAGCAAGGTGGCCGGCCGGTTCGCGAGGCTCTCGAACGCAGGCCACATGTCGAACCCCGATTCGCCGCCGGGCACGCGCAGCGGCTCGGCCAGCTTCATGTCGTAATCATAGACGATGCGACCAGCGGGCGTCAGGCGGCAGAGGCGCTTGGCCATCGACAGCCAGTCCTCGATCAGCGCCTGCGGGTGCGCGGCCCCGTGCACTTCCGCCAGCGCGCGCGCGGCGTGCATCCAGGTGGGGAAGCTGGCATTGCGGCCGACATAGGTGCGGATGCGCGCGAGCCCTGCGGAATCGAGCACCGGGCCGACATCGTTGATTAGAGCGCCCGCCACCCGTTCCCGCCCGGTGGACGCCAGCAGCGCGGACAGCATCCCGCCGAGCGAGGTACCAAACAGCACGATCCGCGCCAGATCGAGCTCCTTCAGCAGCGCCTCCAGATCGTGCAGATAGGTCAGCGGCACATAGGTCATCGGATCTTTCGCATAGGCGCTCTCGCCCCGCCCGCGCAGATCGACGCAAATCAGCCGCCAGTCGCCGGACAGCCGCGCCGCGACCTCGGCGAAGTCGCGCGCGTTGCGGGTGAGCCCCGGAATGCACAGGATCGGCGGGCGCGCCGCATCGCCCGCATAGTCGCGATAATGCAACCGCAGGCCGTCCTTGGACCACCAATAGCCGTCAACCCATGCCGCCATGCTTGCGTCCCCCGCCGTCCACCCCCCATATCACGGGATGACCATCGCCCCGCAAGCAACCGTGTTCACGCCGGAAACGCGCATCCTCTCGTTGGGAGACGCCTTCTATGATCGCGTGGCGGCGGCGGACTTTCCCGAGACGAAGCTGCGCTTCCGCAACGATCGATGGGCGGCAGCGGTCGGTCTGGAGGGACTGACCGACGCGGAATGGATCGCGCATTTCGGTCGCTTTCAGCCGCTTGCAGGAAGCCTGCCGCAACCGCTGGCGCTGCGTTATCACGGCCATCAGTTCCGCGTATACAATCCCGATCTGGGCGACGGGCGCGGGTTCACGTTCGCCCAGATGCGTGACGGGGCAGGCCGGCTGCTCGATCTCGGCACCAAGGGATCGGGGCAGACGCCATGGAGCCGCACCGCCGACGGCCGCCTGACGCTGAAAGGCGGCGTGCGCGAGGTGCTGGCGACCGAGATGCTGGAGGCGCTGGGTGTGGAAACGTCCAAAAGCTTCTCGCTGATCGAGACGGGCGAGGCGCTTTGGCGCGGGGACGAGCCCTCCCCCACCCGCTCGGCGGTGCTGGTGCGGCTGGGCCATGGGCATATCCGGATCGGCAGCTTCCAGCGCCTCGCCTATCTGAAGGATGCCGACAGCATGGCGCGGCTTGTCGATTATTGCCTGACCGAACTTTATGACGAGACGCCGGGCGCGGAGCCGGTGACGCAATTGATCGCGCATGTCGTCCCCCGCGCCGCGCGGCTGGCGGCGAGCTATATGGCCGCCGGCTTCGTCCATGGCGTGCTCAACAGCGACAACATCAACATCACGCTCGAAAGCTTCGACTACGGCCCGTGGCGTTTCGCAAAGACGTGGGATCCGGCCTTTACCGCCGCATATTTCGACCATCAGGGCCTTTATGCCTTCGGCCGCCAGGCGCAGGCGATCCACTGGGACGTGGTGCAGCTGGCCATGGCGCTGCGTACGCTGGTGGAGCCGGAGGCGCTGGTGCCGGCGCTGGAGACATTCCCCGCCGCGTTCGAGGGGGCGTTTCGCGATGCCGTGTTTGCGCGTCTGGGCATACGGCCGCGATCCGAGGAGGCGGATCTCGCCCTCCTCTCTGCAATTGAAACGGCGCTGACGGAGGGCGCGCACGCCAGCAACGGCCTGACGCTGGACCGTTTCTTCTTCGACTGGCGCGGTGGCCGTCTGCGCGACCGCGCCACGGCCCGCTATGATGGCGATGCCTTCGCCCCCTTCGTCATGTCGATCGGCGGCTTCGCCCCCGCCGCGACGACGGAGCATCCCTATTGGTCCGACGCGGCGCCTTGCGCGATGCATATCGAGGAGGTGGAAGCGATCTGGGCGCCCATCGCCGCTGAGGACGACTGGACCGCCTTTAACCAAAAAGTCACCGCGATTCGCCGTATGGGGGAGGCGCTGCGCGAACCCGCGCCGTCTAGCGAGGGAACAGCATGATGCAGGCCGTGAGCGAGGAGCAGCCGCGCGTGACCCAGACCGAGATCGTATCGACCGAACCGGCCACCGGCGCGGTCCTGTGGCGTGGCATGCCCGGCGACCCGGCGGAGGAGGTGGCGGGCGCGCGCGCCGCATGGGCGGACTGGGCAAGCCGCCCGCTCTCCGTCCGCGTCGAGACGCTGCGCCGCTATGCCAATGTCGTCCGCGCCAAGGCCGAGCCCTTCGCCGATCTGATCGCGCGCGAGACGGGCAAGCCACTGTGGGAGGCGCGCACCGAGATCGAGACCGTCATCGGCAAGGTCGACATTTCGGTCGGCGCCTATGCCGAGCGGACCGCGCAGCGTCGGATGGAAGGCGCGATGGGCGCACGCACCGCCGTCCGCCACAAGCCGCATGGCGTGATGGCGGTGCTCGGGCCGTTCAATTTTCCCGCGCATCTGCCAAACGGCCATATCGTGCCGGCCCTGATCGCCGGCAACGCGATCGTCTTCAAGCCGTCCGAGAAAACGCCTGCCACCGGCGCGATGCTGATTGCCTGCCTGCATGAAGCGGGCGTGCCGACGGGTGTCGCGCGGTTTCTGCCCGGCGGGCCGGCGGAAGGAGCTGCGCTCGCCGCTGATCCGGGGATCGACGGGCTGCTGTTCACCGGTTCCTCCCGCGCCGGCCTCGCCCTCCACCGCCAGTTCGCCGAGACACCCAATCGGCTGCTCGCGCTGGAGCTTGGCGGCAACAATCCGCTCGTGGTGTGGGATACGCCCGATATCCATTCCGCCGCCGTGATCGCGGTGCAATCCGCCTTTCTCACCGCCGGGCAGCGCTGCACCGCCGCGCGCCGCCTGATCGTGCGCGATGGGGCGCATCAGCCGCTGATCGACGAGATCCGCAAGCTGATCGGCCGGATCATCGTCGGCAGCCCGCACGACAGCCCCGCCCCCTTCATGGGTCCGGTAATCGACAATGCGGCGGCCGATGCGATCGAGGAACGGTTCCTTGGCCTCATCATGCGCGGCGGGCGCGCGATCAATCACCTGCAACGGCTGGTGCCGGGCCGCCCGTTCCTGTCGCCCGCGCTGATCGACGTGACCAGCGTTTCGCGGCGGGAGGATGAGGAGATATTCGGTCCCGTCCTCCAGGTCATTCGCGTGCCCGACTTCGACGCCGCGATCACGGAGGCCAACGCCACGCGCTACGGCCTTTCCGCCGCATTGGTAGGCGGCGCGCCCGAGCTCTATGATCGTTTCTGGGCGAATGTGCGGGCGGGCATCGTCAACTGGAACCGGCCGACCAATGGCGCGTCCGGCAAAGCACCGTTCGGCGGCGTCGGCCTGTCCGGCAACCATCGCCCCAGCGCTTATTATGCCGCCGATTATTGCGCCTACCCCGTGGTCTCGACGGAGACGGAGCAGGTGCGTGCCTCGATCGGCGTGGGGCTGCGGGACGCCTGAACTCCCGCGTCGCAAACTTCTCCTAGCCCGCCCCCAAGCAACCGTGGATTGCCTCTACGCCCACCAAGGCCCATTTGGCCGGCATGACATCGCTGCTCGATCCGCACGCGCGCGGGCGCGTCATCCTCGTGGGCGCCGGGCCGGGCGATCCCGACCTGCTCACGCTGCGTGCCGTTGAGGCGTTGCGAGCCGCCGACGTGGTGGTGCACGACGGGCTGATCGACATGCGCGTGCTGGATCATGCCCCCGCCGCCGCGCAACGCATCTCCGTCGCCAAGCAGCGCAGCCGCCATACGCTGCGGCAGGAAGAGATCAACGCGCTGATCGTGGCGCACGTCCGTGCCGGATCGGTGGTCGTGCGATTGAAGGGCGGCGATCCCTTCGTGTTCGGGCGCGGCGGCGAGGAGGTGGAGGCGGTGCGCGCCGCAGGCCTGCCGGTGGAGGTGGTGCCCGGCGTCTCCTCCGCGCTCGGCTGCGCGGCGGAAGCGATGCTCCCCCTCACGCATCGGGACTGGTCCAGCGCGGTGTCGTTCGTCGCGGGCCAGTGCCAGGGGCTGGCGGAGCAGGAATGGGCTGGGCTGGCGGGCGTCGGCCGTACGCTGGTGATCTATATGGGCGTTTCCTGCGCGGCGCTGATCGCCGAAAAGCTGATCGCGGACGGCGTTTCCCCCGGCATGGCGGTGGCCGTGCTGGAGCGCGGAACGCTGCCGGGATCACGCGCGATGCGGACTTTGCTTGCGGATCTTGGCGATATGGTCGAACGCGAACGCGTCGTCAGCCCCGCGATCATCGTGGTGGGTGAGGTTGTGCTTCTGTCGGACGCAGAGGACCGGCTGGCGGCGCTGGCAAGGCAGGCGGAGCATATCGCGTGAAACTGGTGACCGGTAACGATCTGGAGACGGGGGACGTCATCTGGTGGGCGGGCGACGGCTGGTCCCGCCATGTCGCGCAGGCGGTGGACGCAGGGTCCGCCGGTGAGTCGATCGGCGCGAAAGAGGAAGCTGCCCGTCGCGTCAACGGCCCCTACGTGATCGATGCGACGCTGACGGCCGATGGCCCCCGCCCGGCGCACATCAAGGATCGCATCCGCGCCGCCGGCCCGACCTGCCGACCCGATCTTGGCATCAAACCCGCGGATGCGAACCGCGGCGACTGGGTGATCTGATGTATAGGTATGATGAATATGATCAGGCGGCGGTCGACGCCCGCGTCGAGGAATTCCGCGATCAGGTGAACCGCCGCATCTCCGGCGCGATGAGCGAGGATCAGTTCAAGCCGCTGCGGCTGATGAACGGCTTGTACCTGCAGCTGCACGCCTACATGCTGCGCGTGGCGGTGCCCTACGGTACGCTGGACGGCCGGCAGATGCATATGCTGGCGCACATCGCCCGCAAATATGACAAGGGCTACGGCCACTTCACCACCCGCCAGAACATCCAATACAATTGGATCAAGTTGGATCAAGCGGCCGATATCCTCGCCGAGCTGGCTACCGTCGAGATGCATGCCATCCAGACGAGCGGCAACTGCATCCGCAACATCTCGTCCGATCAGTTCGCCGGCGCCGCCGCCGACGAGGTGGAGGATCCCCGCCCCTGGGCCGAGCTGCTGCGCCAGTGGAGCACCTTCCACCCGGAATTCAGCTATCTGCCGCGCAAGTTCAAGATCGCGGTGATCGGCGCGGATCAGGATCGCGCGGCGATGCGGCTGCATGACATAGGTCTGCAGCTCTACCGCAACGATGCGGGCGAGGTAGGCTTCCGGCTGTTCGCGGGCGGCGGCATGGGCCGCACCCCGATGATCGCCCCCGTGATCCGCGACTGGCTGCCCAAGCAGGATCTGCTGAGCTATGTCGAGGCATGTCTGCGCGTCTACAATCGCCACGGCCGGCGCGACAATATCTACAAGGCGCGCATCAAGATCCTCGTGCATGAGATCGGCGCGGCTGAATATGCGCGGCAGGTCGAGGAGGAATGGGCGCATGTGAAGACGCTCGGCCTCGATCCCCCGGCAGCCGAATTTGAGCGGATCGCCGCCTTCTTCGCGCCGCCCGCCTACGAAGCCGGCGTGCCTGATACCGTCGATCTGAGCGATCCGGATTTCCGCCTGTGGGTGGATCAGAATGTCTCGGCGCACAAGCAGCCGGGCTATGCGGTCGTCACGATCAGCCTGAAGCCGCGCGAGGGCATACCGGGCGATGCATCGGCCGATCAGATCGATGTGATGGCCGATCTCGCCGAACGCTATGCCCACAACGAACTGCGTGTCACCCACGCGCAGAACATCGTGTTGCCGCATACCCCCAAGCGCGATCTCTACGCCATCTGGCAGGCACTGGATGCGGCGGGGCTGGCGACGCCCAACCTCGATCTCATCAGCGACATCATCGCCTGCCCCGGCCTCGATTATTGCGCGCTGGCCAATGCCCGATCGATCCCGCTGGCGCAGAAGATCGCCGGGCGCTTCGCCGATCTCGATCGCCAGCGCGATCTGGGTGAGATCAAGCTGAAGATCAGCGGCGGCATCAACGCCTGCGGGCATCATCATGCCGGCCACATCGGCATCCTCGGCGTCGACCGAAAAGGCGAGGAGAATTACCAGCTCCTCTTCGGCGGATCGGGTGCGGAGGATGCGAGCCTCGCCAAGATCGTCGGCCCCGGCTTTTCCGAAGACGGCGTGGTCGACGCGATCGAGAAGGCGACCGACGTGTATCTTGCCAATCGGACGGAAGGCGAGCGCTTCCTCGACACCTATCGCCGTGTTGGCATGGCCCCGTTCAAGGAGGCAATCTATGGGTGATCCGGATCAGAGCGATCTCGGCGGCGAGCCGCGCCTGCGTTTTCGCGACGACGAGCCGCATGAGGAGCCGGCCGTCACGCTCGACGCTTTCTTCGGCCAGACCAACGCCACCGCCGTCCGGCTGGAATCGGATGAGGATGCGCGCGCGCTGATCCCGCATATCGGGCAGCTTGCGCTGGTCGAGGTGGCCTTCCCGACATTTCGCGATGGACGCGGCTATTCCGCCGCGCGCATCCTTCGGGAGGCGGGCTATACCGGCGAACTGCGCGCCCAGGGTGACGTACTGGTCGATCAGATCCCTTTGATGCGCCGCTGCGGCTTCGACGCCTTCGCGCCGCAGGCGGATATCGACCGCAAGGCGCTCGATCGTGCGCTGGGGCGGCAGCCTTACGCCTCTCAGAAGGCGGCGGACGCGGCAGTCCCCGTCTGGCGGCGGCGGCATGGCTGAGGCCGCCCGCGCGCTCGACACGATCGACGTCCGCCCTCGCTTTACCGCCGAGGGGGTCGCGGCGCTGAACACCCGCTTTACCGGGGTCGACACGCGTGACATGCTGGCGGCGGTCCTGTCCGAACGTCTGGTGGGCGAGGCTGCGGTTGTGTCGTCGTTCGGCACGGAGTCGGCAGTGCTGCTTCATCTGGTCGCCAGCATCGATCCGGGCGTGCCGGTTCTGCTGCTCGATACGCTGAAACTGTTTCCGGAGACGCTCGCATACCGCGATACGCTGGTGGCACGGCTCGGCCTGTCCGACGTCCGCGCGCTCCGCCCGGATGCGGAGACGTTGACGAAGCGCGACGAGACCGGGCTGCGCTGGTCCTACGATCCGGATGGCTGCTGCGAGATACGCAAGGTGCTGCCGTTGGCCGCGGGGCTCGCCGGCTTCGACGCCTCGATCACCGGGCGCAAGGGTTTCCAGTCGAGCACGCGCGCCGGCCTCGCCCGTTTCGAGCTGGAGGACGGACGACTCAAGATTAATCCGCTCGCCAGCTGGACCAAGGAAGAGCTGGACGGCTATTTCCTGACGCATGACCTGCCACGCCATCCGCTTGAGGCGCAGGGCTATCTGTCGATCGGCTGCGCACCCTGCACAAGCATCGTGACGCCGGGCGAGGACCCCCGCTCGGGTCGGTGGCGTGGTTGGGACAAGGTGGAGTGCGGCATCCACAGCCCCACCCCGAACGAGAATGACCCGATCTTCTGACCGTCGCGGGTCCGGCGTCCGGAACCCCATCGAGGTCCGCCGGTTGTCGCGAGATCGTAACGATCGAGGGTGCGATCATGCGGCCGGTGTACTGGAAACTGATCGTGACCAGCCTCGTCGGTGTCTGCGCGGGTCTGTTCGGCGGGCAGGCGACGATCGCCGGCATGACGCCATCCGCCCCTCTTTCCACGATCGGCGGCGGTGGCGGCGATACGGGCTGGCGCGGCGAACTCCCTGCGCCGCAGGCCACCGGAGCCTCTGAAGGTTCGCTCGTTACCGAAGACTGCGATGGCTGTTCAGATTTTGATCTCGGCTACCGTTTCGCCGCTGCCCGAGACGTCCGTGAAAGCGCGGAATGCATGGAATTCACTTGGTCCTACCAGCGCGGGTGCCTCGCCCGACTGCGCGAAAACCAAGGCTAGGCCGGCGGATTACCGGGCGCATCTTTCGCGCCGCTTCTCTCGTTGAGCAGCAGGTTGACCAACGGCTGCATCCCGCGATCGAACCGCGCCAGCGCGACATGCTCGTCCGCGGTGTCGAAGTGCGACACCAATGCCTCGCCGTTCCAATAGTGCAAGGCGTAAGCGGGCGCGTCTGCAACGATCATCGGCCTCCCATCTGGGCGGGAGGGATCGAGCGGAGCCAGCGTCAGCGCGACTTGCGGGGCGGTAGAGGGACATACCGCCAGCGGCCGCCCCCTCCAGCCCGTCACGATCGCGCGATGGATATGGCCGCAAATCATCCCGACGATGTTCCGGCGCTCCGAAAGGGTTCGGTCGAGGAGCGCCACCCATGGCTCGTCCTGCCGCGTCGTCATCCAGGCGATGCCGGTATCGATCGGCGGATGATGCAGCACGATCACGGTCGGCCGGTCGGGATCGTCATTCAGCGCCTGCGACAGCCATGCCGCGCGGGCTTCGTCGAACGCGCCGCCGTGCCGCCCCTCCTCCAGAGTATCGAGCACGAGAAACCGAAGTGGCCCCCGATCGAGCCGATATTGCACGAAGCCGCCGGCCATCAGCGGCATCTCGGGAAATACCGCGGCCAGGTTCGCCCGAACGTCATGATTGCCCACCGCGAGATGCACGGGAAAATCGCATGCGGCGAAAGCCTGGGCGAGCCGGCGATAGGAGGCGACATCGCCATATTCCGTAAGATCGCCGGTGGCGAACAGCAGATCGGGCTTGCGATCGAGATCGTTCAGCGCCTGCAACACCTTGTCCAGCCGCTTGCGGTTGAATTCGGCGGGATTATCCGGATCGAAACCAAGATGGAGGTCGGTAATCTGCGCAATCAGCATGAGACGCCGATATCCCCTGACCATCCCCACCAGCGAGGATGCGGGTGCGGCCGGGCCGCCGTCAAGCCCGTCGCTGATGCATAACCGAAGTGCTTGAACGGATGCTGTGATTGGCGACACAGGGCGTCCTGCACGTCGCCGACGTGTGACACCGTGCCCGCCTCGCCGTCACCCCTCGCGACGAATGATCGAGCGAGAGGCTTCTGTGGTCCCGCCACGACGGCCGCCGTTGCGGCTTCGCGACTCTTCCGGCGCCAGACCGTCACGGTGATAATCGTGACACATCGCGCAAGAGGATTTCACCTGCTTCGCGCTGCTCTCCCCGCCGTGGCAGGCACGACAGCTGTCGATCTTAGGCAGCAGTACGTCGCCCGCGCTGGCCGATGTCGGTGCGGCATGGCAGCTTACGCACGTCTCCGTCTGGTGCGAGGCATGATCGAACCAGCCCTTGCGAAAGAAGCGGTCGGGAATATTCACCGGCACGATGCCGAACGTGCCTGTACCCGACTGCGCCGGCTGAATCACACGATGGCATTCGAAGCAGACCCCGCCTTCGGAGAAAGTCGCGCGGATCGCCCCGTCCGCCCGGCCGTAGCGCGTGGCGGAGGCAAAGCTGAACTGCGCCTGCGTTGCCTGCGCCGCGAAATCGCCCGGCCGGCGGCGCGCGTTGCCGCCAAGGCTGATCGGCCGCACTGGCCCTGTGGAACGGTAGAAGGCCTTGAGATCCGCTACAACCTGGGCGGGATCGCCGTGACGCAACGTCCGCACCGTGCCGTCGATCCGATCGAAGGCGAGCGAGTGACACATCTGGCAATTCTGCTCCATCGTCACCGGGCGGAAATTGGTGCCGGTGGCATCGGGCACGTGGCAATCCGCACAGGCAAGCGACTTGCCGAAACCGAAGTCCGCCCGCATCGTCTGCGCCATGCGCGCCACGCCATTGGTGGCGGAGAGGTGGACATTGTGGGGAAATTTAACCCCCTCATCCTGGATCGGCCGCGCATCTAGTGACAGCCGCTGAACGACCGGCGGCAGAGCGCTGGTCTGGATCGCCGGGCGGAACTGCGGATGATCGGTGCCAAAATCGCCGGCATTCAAAATCGCCGTATCGGTGAGGCGGGACTTGAGGTTCGCGTGGCAATCCGAGCAGAATTTCTGCGGCGTGGGCGCCATCGCGACCGCGCCCTCATGTTCGGTATGGCAATCCGCGCAGCGCCCCTCGGGCACGTTGAAGGCACCCTTGAAGGCAAGCTGCACCTTCTGCCCCGCGTTCGGTTGCGGCATGGAGGCGGCCAGACGTCGCGGATCGGCATGTTCATGCACATTGGCATGGCAGGCGATGCAACTGCTGTCGCGCACCGCCACGCCCGGCTGGACGTGGCACGCCTTGCAGTTATTCTCCAGCTGGGCATGCGCCTGCGAGAGCTTTCCGGAGGACCACATTTCGTCCGCGTGAAAGGCGATCGGGCGGGCCTGCGTGCCGTTCGCGGCGATCGTCGCCGGCGTCTCGTGATTGGTGAAAAAGCTAAACAACGGCCAGGCCAGGAAGGCGGCCAGCACCAGCGCGATGAAGCTCCACGCCATCACCCGTT
Organism: uncultured Sphingomonas sp.; assembly: GCA_913775025.1. GTDB lineage: Bacteria > Pseudomonadota > Alphaproteobacteria > Sphingomonadales > Sphingomonadaceae > Alterirhizorhabdus. Next base: position 14,569 of record CAJYJW010000307.1, read on the forward strand.
TGCCGGGCAAAGCGGAGGCGAGCGAGAATGCGTGTTCCTCGTCTTTCGCCTCGGAGGCGTCGGAGACCGCGCCGACCCGCTCCACCGTCAGCACGATCGCGTCGCTGTCCGCCTCGCGCGAAACGGCGATAAGGTGCGAGCCGATACGAATATTCGCGCCGCGCTGCGCATCGATCTCCGCCCGCTCGGTGGAGCGGCCGTTCACGTCGAACGGCAGCCCCGCCGCCGCGACGATCTCCGCACCGGACGGGCCTGTCTGCCGGATCGTCGCATGATGCAACGTGACCGCAAGGTCGGGCAGGTGAATGTCGCACTCGGTGCTGCGGCCGATAGTAAGTTCGCTTGCCGCGAAATCGCGCGGGCGAACGATCTCGCGCCCGTCGGCGGTGCGGCTGATCTGGCGGACGAGGAAGCTCAACGTCTCAACCCCAGTAGAAGAAAACGGCGAAGACATGCGCGAACAGCGCGGCGATCAATGCGAAGGTGAGGGGCACGTGGACGTACAGCCACACCTCCAGCAACGCCTTCAGCCGCAGATGCTGCCGCATCCGCGAAAGGCTCGCCTGCTTGCGTTCGAGCAGCACGTCGATCTTTTCCAGCGGATCATCCCCGATGCGCGCGTTCGGCCCGGTCACCTGCCGGATCGCGGCCTGCGCGCGGCGGGTGCCGCAGCGGGGATAGTGGCTGGTCAGCCGCGCCCATGCGCCCCCGCCGAACGGATCGTCGTCGAGCGACATACGCACCATCTCGGCATAGCGATGATCGAGCGGCTGCGCGGCATCGTGCAATTGCCGGTCGATCATCCGCAGATTGTCGAGCATCTGGGCCTGCGTCGTCTCGCCCCGGTTGTTGCTGAGCGCGCGGGGCAAGGCGGCATAGGCCGTGACGCCATAGATGCCCGACAGGATCACCAGCATCATGAAGACATAGGCGAGGGTATGCACGTTCCAGCCGAACTGGAAGCCGGTGTGGAGCGTCGCGATCACGATCAGCGACAGGCCCAGATAGACATGCGCCGAGGTCCACGCCTTCAGCGACCAGCGGCCCGTCGTCATCGCACGCTTGCGAATACCGAGCATCGTCAGCCACAGGATCAGGAGCAGGCCGACGGTGCCGAGGAAATAGCCGTAGGCGCTGCCGCCGTTCGGGCGCGGCTGCACGTCGTCGAACGCATAGACCACGATCGCCAGCAGCGAGATGGTCAGCGCGATCTTCAGCCAGCGAAAGCCGGAATGCCGCAGGAAACCTTCGTGCTGCGACGTGACCTGCTTGAGTTGCTGTACCCCCCGTGCAGCCACCTCAGGCGTCTCCCTTCTCTAGCTTGGAGACCGTCAGGAAGCGCTCGGGCGAGACGCGGATGGCCGCCCCTGTCGGGCAGGCGCGCACGCAGGCCGGGCCGCCTTCTATCCCCGAACACATATCGCACTTGATCGCCTTCTTGGGCTTCTCGACGCCTTTCTCGGCGTTCTTGTACGACCACTTCTTGCTCGGCTCCCCCGGCCCGGGCCCCTTGCCGAACAGCATCCAGCTGAGCAGCCCGGGCTTCTTCGGCGGCACCTTGTCCATGCGAATCACGCCATAGGGGCAATTGCGCTGGCAGTTGCCGCAGCCGATGCAGGTATCGTCGATGAACACCTCGCCATCCGGCCCGCGGTGGATCGCGTTGGGCGGGCAATCGGCCATGCAGTGCGGATGCTCGCAGTGGCGGCACGAGGTCGGCACGTGCAGGTTCGCATAGGTGCGCCCCGCCTCGCGGTCCAGCCGGCTCAACCCCTCATGGCTGTCGGCGCAGGCCTTTTCGCAATTGTCGCAGCCGACGCACAGATTCTCGTCGATCAGCAGAACGTCGGTCGCCTCGCCGATGCCGTTGTCGACGAGAAAGCTGGCGATCGAGGAGTACATGTCGACCACGCCGGAAAAGCTGTCCTTCTTCGCCTCGACGAAGGCGTTCAGATCCTGCCGGCTGGCCATGTCCTTCTTCGCCTTCTCGAACAGATCGGGCTTTGCGGCGAGCAGGCGGGCGAACGCCTCGCCGCTCAACTTGATGACTTCCGATTTGATCGCGGCGCGCACCGTGGCGGATCGTGGTTGCCCATCGATCACCGCCATCTCGCCCACATAGCTACCGGCGGGAAGGTAAGATAGGAAGACCGGCTTACCGCCGATCGTCTTCTCCACCACCATCGATCCGACGCGAATGACGTAGATGTCCTTGTCCGTCTCTCCTTCGGTGATGACGGCCTGGCCTGCGCGAATGCTCCTGATCTCCGCGCTGTCGGTCACCTCCCGCAGATCGTCAGGCGTCAGGCCCGATCCGAACATCTGGAGCAGCTGCCGCTCGGTCGAGATGCGGTTCACCACGCGCTTGGCCGACGGCACCTGCGCCATCAATTTGAGCGCGGCGGTGCGGCTGATCTCGACGAGGATCGAATCCTCGGCGGCGCGGATCGTGGCGCCGCGCCGCCGCCCGGAGATGAGGCCGACCTCGCCAAAGATCGAGCCGGTGGGGATACGGATGCCCTTGCCGTTCGGCAGGCTCACCTCCACCGCGCCGGAGGCGATGGCAAACAGCGAGGATCCGGGCTCGTCCTTCTCGAATACGGTCTCCCCGATCCGGTATGCGCGCACATCCGAATCGAGCATGAATTCGCGCATCTGAAGCGGCGACAGGCCGTTCAATATCTCTACGTTATCGCTCAGATAGGCGAGCCATTCATCCACGCTGCGCTTGCGCGGCATGTTCCTGAAGCGGGCTTCGAGGATGGGCTCGTCCGCCGGCTTGAGGCTGGTGTTGCCGTTGATGAACTCGACGACGTCATGGCCCTGGTTCATGCAATGCTTGATCAGCGGATAACCGGCCAGCGCGCCGATCACATAGATGCCGGGCACCGTGCTTTCGAACTGCGGCGACAGCTTGGGGTACGCCTCGCGATCGGGGCTTGAGAATTCGATCCCGGTGCCGGGCTTCGGCCCCTTGCGGATCGAGACGCTGCCGTCGCGGCCCTTGACCTCCTGGTCGACCATCTCCGCGCCGCAGCTTTCGACGAAGCCGCGCGGCGCGGCGGAGCCCATGCGCGCGATGATGCGATCGCAGCGGATGCGCTGCTCGCCATCGCGCGTGTCCAGCGTCACATAGCCCGGCTCCACCTTCTGCGGAGCGGTTTCGGGCATCACGTTCAGGCGGCCGGCATCGCGCATGGCGAACAGGCCCTTCACGTTGGCATCCTTGGCGCGGCTGAAATCGGCAGTGCGGTTGAGGATCGTCACCACGTTGCGTTGCGCCGGGTCGGTGGCGAGGCCGACCGCATTCTCGATCCCCGCATCGCCCGATCCGATCACGAGGATATGCTCGTCGACATATTCGCCTGGATCGTCGAGCTGATATTGCACGTGCGGCAGATCCCCGCCCGGCACGCGCAGCAGGTTCGGATTGCCCTGCGTGCCGATGCTGAGAATGATGTGCTCGGCCTTGATTTCGGTCTTGTCCTTCAGGCGGATCGTGAAATCGCCCTGCGTACCGCTGATCGCCATGACCTCGGCGTTGAGGCGCACATTGACCTTCTGCTCGGCCGCCTGCGCATCCCACGTACCCAGGATCTTCTCGCGCTTGCCAGCCTCGAAATCCATGTCGGACCGCAGGACGAGCTGGCTGGGCGTCGCCATCACATGCTTGCCCTTCTGATACTTGTAGATCGTATCGGAAAGGTGATCCGTCTTTTCGAGCAAGACGTGCGAAATCCCGAGCTGCGCCGCGCGCCCGGCCGCGCTCAGGCCGGCCGGCCCCGAGCCGACGATGGCAATGCGATATGCGTCTGCCACTGGTCCCCCTAATCACCCGCAAAGCCCGCGATATGCGGAACATGTTAGCGCGTGGCCCGTTAATCAGGCCTTCATTTCAGGTGCGACCCCAGAGCACCTTAGCATCCCGACGCGTTTTCGCCAGATGCGATGTTGATCTGCCAAGCTTTCCCGACGAAGAAAACGAAACCCGTGCGCTTCGCTCCCCCTTCCATCGGTGCTGGTATCGACGCCCCGATCAAGCCGGTATCTATAGCAACACGGCCATGACACGTGCCTTGGTCGCAGCCTGCGGCGCGACGTTCGGCATCGGACGGGCCGATCCGCCGCCAATCGCCTCCAACCGGCTGCGATCGACCCCGGCCTGCACCAGATAATCGACCACCGCTTGGGCGCGCCGTTGCGACAGCACTTGATTGGCCTTCGCGGCGCCCGCCGCATCCGTATATCCCTCGATCCGCAGGCGACGGGTGCCGAG
>CAJYJW010000308.1 GCA_913775025.1 uncultured Sphingomonas sp.
GGAAGCGCCAGTACAGCGCCGAACAGATCGTCAGGATCACGCCGATGGTTATGGGATAACCGTAGGGACTCCGCAGCTCGGGCATATGCTCGAAGTTCATGCCATAGATGCCGGCGATGGCCGTCGGGACGGCCAGGATCGCTGCCCAGGCCGCGAGCTGGCGTGTGATCGCGCCGGTGCGCTGCTGCTCGATGAGATTGCTGAACTCGAACACCGATGACAGCAGATCGCGCAAGCCGCTGGCCATCGTCTCGACCCTACGGACGTGATCCAGCACGTCGCGGAAGTACAGCCGAGCCTCGGCGTCGACGCACGGCAGCTCGTTTTTGGACAGCTTGCGGGCAACCTCCTCCATCGGCACCAGAATGCGATCGAAGCGCATCAGCTCACGTCGCAGGGAAAAAATGCGGGCGATCTCGGCGCGATCGAGGAAGGTGTCGAGCATCCGCTGCTCCATGCTCGCGACTTCCTCCTCGAGGGCAGTCATCAGCGGCAGATAGCCGTCGACGATGAAGTCGAGGATGGCATGGAGGACATAGTCCCCGCCCTTGCCCAGCAGGTCGGGTGCGGCCTCCAGATGCTCACGCAGCGGCTTGTAGGACCTTGTCGAGCCCTGCCGTACGGTGATGATATGGCTGTGCCCGAGGAAGGCTGCCGTCTGTCCGTAGACGATGTGCCCGTCGCACAGATGGGCGGTCCGGCCGATCACGAACAGCTGATCGCCGTAGACGTCGACCTTCGGCAGCTGCCCGTCCTTCAGCGCGTCCTCGACCGCCAGCGGGTGGAGGTTGTAGAGCCGCTGCAGCGTGTCGATCTCGTCCGCACACGGATCGGTCAGTCCGATCCAGACGAACTCCGATCGGTCGGAGGGGCAATCCACCCGTTCGCCGATCGCGATTTCGCGAACACGACGACCATGGCGGTACAGATAGGCGGCAATGACAGGCATGGGTTTCCTGATCAGCGCCGCGGTGCTGATGTCCAGTCGATCAGGGTCCCTTCGGACTTTCCGGCATGAATTTTGATGATCAAGCGAGTGCGCCGCGACAAACCCATCCGGTGCCGCGACTGCATGATCGAAGCGCCATGCCGGGTATCGAACGCCCGGCCCTGGGGCGTGATGGGCGCCTCCAGGCTCGATCGGAACGCGCTTCGGGCACGCTGCTCCGCACTGCGGAGGCGATCAGGCGCCGGCTTGAACAGCTTGGCCCCGTGGACCAGAAGCAGCATGCCGGTGCTGGCGAGAATGAACGTCAGCAGGGCAAGGCCGAACTCGGCGGCTTGCGCAGGACCATGCCGCGCCGCCTCGTACACGCTGCGATGAACCAACGTCGATCCGCCGGAACACCCGAGCAGCACGACACCAAGCAATCGTGGAGGTAGCTTACCCAAGGGCCACACCGCTTTTCAGCGTCCGATCGCAGACCAGGCTCAGCCGGCCCTCGATCCGGCGCGGCACCCCCGCTGACGTCGCGACCGAAATCGATGTTCGTCCACGCCGCTCCGCTTCGGCGAAACGCTGCGCTGCCTGTGCCGATGAGAAGCGGCCGAGGAGCATTCCGGCGCTCTCACGGACGGTCCAGTCACCATCAATATCGCGGCCTACGACCAACATGGCCGGTTCCGGGATGTCCATCGCGATGCTACCTTCTACCGGGGGAAAAACGTTCAGGTCGGGGCGTCCCCGCCAGCGAGCGCTCACCTCGATTTCATCGAAAAGATGGTGACCGAGGATGGTCAGTGCGCTGCCGGCACTCGCGGCCATGAAGCCGACCGCGGCGATCCCGTAGGCAAGGACGCCAGCCTTCTGTGGTGGCACGTGCATGACGACGAGCCGCGAAATCGCGGTATAACTCACCCAGCAAAGAAGAAGTCCCGTGGCGCGCAGAACGATGTCGGCGCGCCGCAACCGATGCCACGCTACCATGCCACAACCCTTGATGTGGCAATCCAGTTATCGCCCTCGACATAGCATTTCGAGATCGATTCCAGCTAATTACATAGTGCTCGCATAGTGCTGCTTTTTTGACAGCCCCGCCGCAGCACGAGCTGTCAGGTGCGGTGCGGCCCGAAGAAGATCACGGCCGTACCCAGAAGGCAAAGCATCATACCGGCGATGTCCCAACGGTCCGGGCGAACATCCTCGGCGCACCAAAGCCAGAGCACGGCCATCGCAATGTAAATTCCGCCATAGGCGGCATAGGCCCGGCCTGCCGCTGCGCTATCCACGCGCGTGAGGAGGTAGGCGAACAGCATCAGCGAGAGAACGCCGGGGACGAGCCACAGAGGTGACCGGTCCATACGGAACCAAGCCCAGAATGCGAAACACCCGGCGATCTCGGCCAGCGCAGCTACCGCATAGGTTGCGATCGAAAGCATGCCGGCCGTCTAGAATAGCGTAGCCTCTGCGCCAACCGTTCGGCGATCAGTGATCGGATCGAAGTCGGTAGCCAACGCCCAGCTCGTTGGCGATGACGCTGCCGACCGGGCCCGGTGCCTCCAGCTTCTGACGCAGATTGCGAATGACGATCCGCAGGTATTCGACGCGGGGTTCCTCTTCCGCCCCCCAGCACGCGGCGAGCACGCGTTCGTGGGTCACCACGCGACCGATGTGGCGCGCCAGAACGCCCAGCACCTCGTGCTCCTTTCGCG
>CAJYJW010000309.1 GCA_913775025.1 uncultured Sphingomonas sp.
CTCGTCTCCCCCGGCAATCCGCTGAAGCCGAAGGCGGGGATGGCGCCTCTTGCCGCGCGCCTGGCGTCCGCCCGCGCAGTGGCGCGCCGCGCACCGATACGCCCGACCGCGATCGAGCAGCGACTCGGCACGCGATACACCGTCGATACGCTCACGCGGCTGACGCGGCTTTATCCCCGTCGCCGGTTCATCTGGGTGATGGGCGCGGACAATCTCATGCAATTTCCCGAGTGGCGGCAGTGGAAACGCATCGCGCACACGGTGCCGATTGCCGTCGTGGCCCGGCCGGGCTATGATGGGAAGGTCCGCGCCGCGAGGGCGATGGGCTGGCTGTCGCGGTTCGTCCACCCGCGCGGTCGATCAGGGGATTGGATGAAGTGGAGACCGCCGGCGCTCGTGCTGCTGCGCTTTCGCCCCGATCCCACGTCCGCGACCGGCCTTCGGGCCCGTGACCCCGACTGGCATCTTTCATTCCGTGATCGGGCCCTTCAGCGGGACCCGGTCACCCGCCGTCATATCCTCTAGGAGGCCCTTTGCCCGTTTCCACCGCCGCCAACGATCAGGCCGACACCACGAACGCGCCACTACTGAAGCTGGTGCTGGCTTCGCTGGACGACGACCAGGCCGTCGATACGATCAGCATTCCGCTCGCCGGCAAAAGCAGCATCGCCGATTATATGGTGATCGCCAGCGGTCGCTCGACGCGTCAGGTCGCGTCGATGGCGCATAAGCTGTCCGATCGCATCAAGGCGGAAACCGGCCGCCCGGTCCGCACGGAAGGCCTGCCGACGGCGGATTGGGTGCTGGTGGATGCCGGCGACGTGATCATTCACCTGTTCCGCCCCGAGGTTCGCACCTTCTACAATCTGGAACGGATGTGGGCATTCGGCGACACGCCCGCGCCGCCGCCCGAGGAAACGTTGGCGGAGGATGCCGCCGATCCGCGCACGCCCGACGATGGCCCACTGGACCTCGACGACGACGACGATTGAGCACGGCTGGTGCTGCTGCACATCGTCGCGCGCGGCAAGATCGGCCGAAGCCCAGAAGCCGATCTGGTGGATCGCTATCTGAAACGTATCATTTGGCCGACCCGCGTGACCGAGCTGCCCGATCGTGGCGGCCGAATGCCCGCGACCGAGCCGGGCACCGTGCTGATCGCGATGGACGAACGGGGTGAGCAACTCGCCTCCACCGCCTTCGCCGAGCGCCTCGGCCGCTGGCGGGACGATGGACGGCGCGAGGCCCGCTTCCTGATCGGCGCCGCGGATGGGCTGGAACCGGCGGACCGGGACGCTGCCGTCCTGCGATTCGCCTTCGGTGCCGCGACATGGCCGCATATGCTCGCCCGCGCGATGCTGGCCGAGCAATTGTGGCGCGCGACGAGCATCCTTGCCGGCCACCCTTATCATCGGGAGGGATGATGCGCCGATCCGGTCTTGCTCCTGCCGCCGCGTTGATCGCATGCCTCGGCCTCGCGATCGCCCCGGCTGTCGGACAGTCACTGGCGGAGGATGCCAAGGCGCTTGCCGAGGCAAAGCGGCAGGCACTCGCGGCGCAGCGGCGTTCCGCCGCCCTTGAGGCGCAAGCCGGTGACGCGGAAGACGCGGCGGTGCGCGCGCGGACACAGGCCGCCGCCATCGTCAGTCGTATTGACGGCGCCGAAGCCGAGATCGCCACCGCCGATGCCCGCATCCGCCTGGTCGCCGCGCTGCGTGCGCAACAGCGCGCCCGCCTGGCGGCGCGACAGCAGCCGATCGTGCGGCTTGCCGCCGGATTGCAGACGATGGCGCGACGGCCGGCCGCCCTCGCCCTTGTGCAGCGGGGGTCGATCGCCGATCTCGTCCATGTCCGCGCGGTGCTGGCCGCGCAATTGCCGATCGTTCGCGCCCGCACGGAGCCGTTGCGGCGGGAGGTGGCGGAAGGGGTGCGATTGCAGGCACAGGCCGATCAGGCGGTTGCCACGCTGCGGGACGGGCAGCGCCAGTTGGACGAGCAGCGCGTCCGCTTCGGCGAACTGGAGCGCAGCTACAAGAACCGCGCGCAATTTCTGATCGATCGTGCGATGGCCGAACAGGATCGCGCCACCGCCCTAGGCGAGGAAGCGCGCGACATAGTGGATGAGATGGGGCGGGTGCAGCAGCGCGCGGCGCTCGCCGCGCGGCTGGTGGCGCTGGCCGGCCCCCTGCCCCGGCCGCCCATCCGCGACCATGCCGATATTCCCGCCCAGGACATGGCCGAGATCGGCATGCTTCCCTATCGTCTGCCGGTGAGCGGCCCGCTGCTGACCGGCTTTGGCGAAGTGGCGGAGTCCGGCGTGCGCGCCCGCGGGCTGACGCTGGCGGTGGCGCGCGGCGCGCGGGTGGTGGCGCCGGCGGCGGGGCGGGTCGCCTATGCCGGCTACTTCCGTAATTACGGCCGCATCGTCATCATCGCGCACCGCGACGGGTTCACCAGCCTCGTGACCGACATGGGGGCGCTGGCGGTACGGCAGGGGAGCATGGTCTCGGCCGGCAGCCTGCTCGGCCGCGCCGCGCCGGCAAGCGGCGGGCTGACCGTGGAGCTGCGCCACGATGGCCGGCCGATCGACATCGTACCGATGATCGCGTCCGGGTGACGGGCTGTTGCCGGCTGTTCAGCCGTGATAATCTAGGCCCAAGGCTCTATCGAAAGTCATAATTGCATGGCCCGTTTCCTGCTGCGTTCCGCTCTCCTCGTCGGTGCCGTCGCGCTCGTGCCGGCGGTCAGCACCGCGATCGCCGCCGCTGACGTGCAGACCTATCGCGATCTCGATCAGTTCATGTCCGTGTTCGAACGGGTCCGTTCGGAATATGTCGACAAGGTGGATGACAAGACGCTGATAAAAGGCGCGATCGACGGAATGCTCGCCAGCCTCGATCCGCACAGCAGCTATCTCGACAGCCGCGATTTCACGAACCTCAAGACGCAGACCGACGGGGCCTATGGCGGCCTCGGCCTCACCGTGAGTCTTGAGGACGGGGCGGTAAAGATCATCGCGCCGACTGAGGATACGCCCGCCTATCGCGCCGGCCTCAAGGCGGGTGACTATATCACGCACCTGAACGGGCAGCTTATCTACGGTGGGACGCTCGATGAGGCGGTCGACAAGATGCGCGGCCCGGCCGGCACCGACGTGCGCCTCACCATCGTGCGCCCGGGCCGCGACAAGCCGTTCGACGTGACGCTGAAGCGCGAGGTGATCCAGCTGAAGCCCGTGAAGTGGGAGGTGAAGGATCGCGTCGGCATCATCAACATCAATACGTTCAACAAGAATACCGGCGAGGCGGTGCGTGCCGCGCTGACCGGGATCGACAAGGCGGTGGGCGGCCAGCCGTTGGGCTATGTGATCGATCTGCGTTCCAACCCTGGTGGTCTGCTCGATCAGGCGATCGAGGTGGGGGACGCCTTCCTCGATCGTGGCGAGATCGTCTCCCAGCGTGGCCGCGAAAAGAGCGATATCGAGCGTTATTATGCCCGCCCTGGTGATCTTTCGCACGGGCTGCCGATGGTGGTGCTGGTCGATGCCGGCTCCGCCTCCGCTGCCGAGATCGTGGCCGGCGCGCTCCAAGATCAAAAGCGCGCGATCGTGATGGGCGAGAAGAGCTTCGGCAAGGGTTCGGTGCAGACGCTGCTGCCGCTTTCCGACGATACCGCGCTGCGCCTGACGACCGCGCGCTATTATACCCCGTCCGGCCGGTCGGTGCAGGAAGGCGGCATCCAGCCGGACATCCTCGTCCCGCAGATCAGCGACCCCGACTATAAGGACAAGCCCCGCCTGCGCGAAGCCGACCTTCGCCGCCACCTCATCAACGAGGCGAAGGTCGATGATAGCGTGCTGGAGGACGACACCAAGCCCGATCCCCGCTTCGCCGCCACGCCTGACGCGCTGAAGAAGC
>CAJYJW010000310.1 GCA_913775025.1 uncultured Sphingomonas sp.
GAATCGGAGAATAAGCATGTTCGACCTGACAGGAATGACCGCCCTCGTGACCGGCGCATCGGGCGGCCTCGGCTCGGCCGTTGCCAAGGCGCTGGCGGCGCAGGGGGCGAAGCTGGCGCTGTCCGGCTCCAATATCGACAAGCTGGAGGCGTTTCGCGCCGAACTCGGCGGCGAGCATGTCGCGGTGCCGTGCAACCTGTCCGACCCCGCCGCCGTCGACGCGCTGATCCCGCAGGCGGTCGAGGCGCTGGGCGGCAAACTCGACATCCTGGTCAACAATGCGGGCGTCACCCGCGACAACCTGACCATGCGGATGAAGGACGAGGAATGGGATCAGGTCATCAGCGTGAACCTGGAGGCGACCTTCCGCCTGATCCGCGCCGCCGCCAAGCCGATGATGAAGGCACGCTTCGGCCGCATCATCTCGATCACCTCGATCGTCGGCGCGACCGGCAATCCGGGCCAGGCGAACTATGCCGCGTCCAAGGCGGGCATCGTCGGCATGTCGAAGGCGGTCGCGCAGGAACTCGCCAGCCGCAACGTCACGGTCAACTGCGTCGCACCTGGCTTCATGCGCTCGGCGATGACCGACGTCCTGCCCGAGGCGCAGAAAGCCGCGCTGCTCGGCAAGATCCCGGCGGGCGATCTGGGCAAGGGCGAGGATATCGGTGCCGCCGTCGTCTATCTGGCCTCGAAGGAAGCAAGCTACGTCACCGGCCAGACGCTGCACGTGAACGGCGGCATGGCGATGCTGTAAAAGGCATATTTGCCACGAATGACCTTATCCTGGCCCAAGTCCGTCGCTGGACGGGCTTGCCAGACTAGGGCGCGCGTTCTACGTGCGTTCAGGAAGTATCAACCCCCGATGAATTACGAGAAGGGATTACCATGAGCGAGACCGCCGACCGCGTGAAGAAGATCGTCGTCGAGCATCTCGGCGTCGAAGCCGACAAGGTGACCGAGGACGCGAGCTTCATCGACGATCTTGGCGCGGACAGCCTCGACATCGTCGAGCTGGTCATGGCGTTCGAGGAAGAATTCGGCGTCGAGATCCCCGACGATGCCGCCGAGAAGATCACGACCGTCAAGGACGCGATCACCTATATCGACGAGCATAAGGGCTGATCCGGCGGGGACGGTCCCGCCGTCCCGCCGCCTGGCCACAGGTTTCACGGCCCCCCGTCCCGGCGTTCAGCCATGGGCGGGGGGTCGTTCGTTAAGTATCTGAACGGAGAGTAATGCCATGCGCCGCGTAGTCGTGACCGGCCTCGGCCTCGTGACCCCGCTGGGTGCCGAGGTGGAAACCGCGTGGAAGAACCTGATCGCCGGCAAATCCGGGGCGGGTCCGATCACGCATTTCGATGCGTCGAACCAGAAGTGCCGGATCGCCTGCGAGGTGAAGCCGGCCGATCACGCATATGGTTTCGATCCCGGACTGCGCGTGGATCACAAGATCCAGCGGCAGGTCGATCCGTTCATCATCTTCGGCATCGATGCCGCCGGACAGGCGCTGGAAGATGCCGGCCTGACCGACATGAGCGAGGAGGAGCGCTATCGCGCCGGCTGCTCGATCGGTGCGGGCATCGGCGGCCTGCCGGGCATCGCCAGTGAATCGCTGGTGTGCGAGAACAAGGGCCCGTCGCGCGTGTCGCCGCACTTCGTTCATGGTCGCCTCATCAACCTCATTTCGGGGCAGGTTTCGATCAAATACGGGCTGATGGGGCCGAACCATGCCGTGGTCACTGCGTGCTCGACCGGTGCCCATTCGATCGGTGACGCTGCGCGGATGATCGCGATGGACGATGCCGACGTCATGCTGGCAGGCGGTGCCGAAGGCGCGATCTGTCCGCTCGGCATCGCCGGCTTCGCGCAGGCGCGCGCGCTGTCGACCGCGTTCAACGACCAGCCGGAAAAGGCGTCGCGTCCCTATGACCGCGATCGTGACGGCTTCGTGATGGGCGAGGGCGCGGGCGTCGTCGTGCTAGAGGAATATGAGCGGGCCAAGGCGCGCGGCGCGAAGATCTACGCCGAGGTGATTGGCTACGGCCTGTCGGGCGACGCCTATCACGTCACCGCGCCGCATCCCGAAGGGTCGGGGGCGTTCCGGTCGATGGAAATGGCGATGCGCAAGTCGGGCCTCGCGCTGTCGGACATCGACTATATTAACGCACACGGCACCTCCACCCCGCTTGGCGACGAGCTGGAACTGGGCGCGGTGCGGCGGTTGTTCGGCGACGCAATCGGCGATCTCGCCATGTCGTCGACCAAGTCGGCGATTGGGCATTTGCTGGGCGGTGCCGGCGCGGTCGAGAGCATCTTTTGCATCCTCGCCATGCGCGACGGGATCGTGCCGCCGACGCTGAACCTGGACAATCCGTCGGAGAATTGCGCGGGCGTGAACCTCGTTCCGCACACCGCGCAGGAGCGGAAGGTGAAGGCGGTGCTGAACAACTCGTTCGGTTTTGGCGGCACCAATGCGTCACTGGTAATGAAGGCGATCTGACGCGATGCGCCGGATCGGTTGCCTCGGCCTGGTCGTCGGACTGCTCGCGATCGGCGCGCTGTTCCTCGTCATCCAGAGCTGGGGCGTGGCCGGTCCGGCGGAGCGGACGCTGACGGTGACCGTACCGCAAGGCGCGAGCCTTGCGGCGGCTGCCGAAAAGCTGGAGGAGGCCGGCGCGATCCGCTCGGCCGGTCGCTTCCGGTTGCTCGCCCGTTTCCTCGGCAGCGACGAACCGATCCGCGCCGGCGAATATCGCATCCCGAAGGGACTGAGCCAGGCGGATGTGCTCAAGCTGCTCCAAGGCGGCAAGACCCTGCAGCGCTTCGTGATGGTACCAGAAGGCTGGCCGTCGGTACTGGTACAGGAAGCGGTGGCGAAGGCGCCGCAAATGGACGGCACCGCACCGCTGCCCGCCGAGGGCAGCGTCCTGCCCGACAGCTACAGCTATGAACGCGACGGTAGCCGCACCGCTCTGGTCGAGCGGATGCAGGCGGCGATGGACCGCTATCTTGCCGATGCATGGAAGAAGCGCAAACCGACGACGGTGGTGAAGTCGCCGCGTGAGGCGATCATCCTAGCCTCGATCGTTGAGAAGGAAACCGGCAAGCCGTCCGAACGGCGGATGGTCGCGGCCGTCTACTCGAACCGGCTACGCGTCGGCATGCGGCTACAGGCCGATCCGACCGTCATCTACCCGATTACCAAGGGGAAGCCGCTCGGACGGCGAATCCTTCGGTCTGAGTTGCAGGCGAAGAACGGGTACAACACCTATGCCTCGGCCGGCTTGCCGGTCGGGCCGATCGCCAATCCGGGACGCGCATCGATCGACGCGGTGCTCGATCCGGCGGAGACGAAGGCGTTGTATTTCGTCGCGGACGGC
>CAJYJW010000311.1 GCA_913775025.1 uncultured Sphingomonas sp.
CCGGCGGCGATGGTCGAAGGGGCGGCGTTGGCGCTTGCCCGGCAGCCGGACCTGCGCTTCCGCCTGTTCGGCGATGAAACCGCGATCTCAGCCACGCGATCCAGCCCGGCATGGCGGGCCAGTTCGGCGCGGATCGCGGTTTCATCGCCGAACAGGCGGAAGCGCAGGTCCGGCTGCCGGGCAAGCGCCAACGCCGCCCCTTCGACCATCGCCGCCGGGCCGGTATCCCCGCCCATCGCGTCGATTGCGATTCGCGGTGCCGCCGTCAACGATCCGTCCCTCGCGCAGTCCGTCAGGCTTCGACCGAGAGAATCTCGCGGCCGTTATAGTGCCCGCAGCTGGTGCACAGGTTGTGCGGCCGACGCAGCTCGCCGCAGTTGGGGCACTCCTGAAACGCAGCGACGGTCAGCGCATCGTGGCTGCGGCGCATGTTGCGCTTGGAGGGCGTGGTCTTTCGCTTGGGGACGGCCATGCGGCACCTGTTCCGATTCGATTCGATAGATAAGGAAACGAACCTGGCCACATGGAAACCGACGGCCATATCTGGCCGCGGACCCCAGGCGGCCGGGCTCGTCGCGAGCGACAGGGCCTATAGCGATTTCGCGCCATGTTGCAAGCATCGCGGCGCCATGCGAGGTCCGGCGCAGCTAATCGCGCGAGGAAAACCATGATCCTGCCCATCACGCTTACGATCGCGGCGGCGGCCACGCTGCTCAACGTCTGGCTGGCCACGCGCGCCGGGCGCATCCGCCTGGCCGCCAACGTCTCGATCGGCGACGGCGGCAATCCGCAGTTGCAGACGCGGATGCGCGCGCAGGCGAACTTCGTGGAATATACCCCGTTCTTTCTGATACTGCTCGGCCTGATCGAACTCGCGCATGGCCCCGCCACCTGGCTGTGGCTGGTGGCGATCGCCTACATCCTCGCGCGCATCGCCCACGCCTTCGGCATGGATCGGCCCGCCCCCAACCCGCTTCGCGCAGGCGGCATCATCGTGACGTTCCTGATCCTGATCGGCCTGTCGGGCTATGCCCTCGCCATCCCGTACCTGACGCCCGCCGCGCCCGTGACGCATCTCGTCGCAGGTTGATCGCTCAACCGGCCAGCACCGCATCCGCGACGAATCCGTTCGTCCGCCGTTCGTGCGCGAAGGTGGACATCGGCCCGTGGCCCGGCACGAACGCCGTCTCGCCGCCCAGCGGCCACAGGCGGGTGGTGATCGCCTCGATCAGATGGGCATGGTTGCCGCGCGGAAAATCGGTGCGGCCGATCGACCCCTGAAACAGCACGTCGCCGACCAGCGCCAATTTGGACGGCGCATGGTGGAAGACGATATGGCCGGGCGTGTGACCCGGGCAGTGGATTACATCGAACAGCAGATTCCCGACCGTCACCGTATCGCCATGCGTCAGCCAGCGGGTCGGCTCGAACGGACGGCCTTCGATGCCATATTTGCGGCCATCGTCCCCCAGCTTGTCAATCCAGAAACGGTCCTCCTCGTGCGGCCCCTCGATCGGCACGCCAAGCTCCTCGGCCAATATGCCGGTGCCGCCGCAGTGATCGATGTGGCCGTGAGTGACGAGCAACTTCTCGATCGTCACGCCCGCCTTCGCCGCCGCCGCCTTCAGCTTCGGCAGATCGCCGCCGGCATCGACGAAGGCGCCCTTCATCGTCGCCGTGCACCACACCAGGGTGCAGTTCTGCTGTAAGGGCGTGACCGGGATGATCGCGGCCTGAAGCGGCGGCGTGGGCTTGCTGGCTGGGCTCGTCATGCCGCCTAGATGCCCATCGTACGGCCAAACACAAGCGCCCGCGCTTTACCTGACGCCGATCAGAGGGCATCCCGGTGCATGATGCTGGCCCGCGACCGCCCCTTCGTGCTGCTTGACGACGCCCGATCGGGCACGGGCACGCTGCTGCGCGACCCGGTGGAGATCGTGACCGCCCACCGCATGGCAGAGGTGCGGCCGGCGCTCGATCGCCTGCGCGCGGCGCGGGGGCGCGGGCTGCACGCCGCCGGCTGGATCGGCTATGAGGCGGGCTATGCGCTGGAGCCTAGGCTCGCCCCGCTCGCGCCCCCGCCGGGCGATCTGCCGCTGCTATGGTTCGGCCTTTTCGCACAGGCGGAGCAGGCTTCCCCCGCGGATCTGCTGCCCGATCCCGCCGGCGGATGGATGGGTCCGCCCCGCCCCGGCGTGACCCGTGCGGCCTATGACGCTGCCTTCGCCCGCGTGGCCGAATGGATCGCTGCGGGCGACATCTATCAGGCGAACCTCAGCTTTCGCGCCGCCGTGCCCTTCGCCGGGCACCCGCTGGCGCTCTATGCGCGACTGCGGGCGGCATCGGCGGCGGCGTGGGGCGGGTTGTGCTTCACAGGGGCGCATTGGCTGCTCTCCTGCTCGCCCGAGCTGTTCTTCACGATCGCGGGGGATGCGCTGACGGCGCGGCCGATGAAGGGCACCGTGCGCCGCCGCCTATCGCCGGCCAACGATGCCGCCGCCGCCATCGCACTTGCGGCGGACGAAAAGCAGCGGGCGGAAAATTTGATGATCGTCGATCTGCTGCGCAACGATCTCGCCCGCGTGGCGGCCCCCGGCAGCGTTGCGGTGCCCGCGCTGTTTACGGTTGAGAGCTACCCGACGCTCCACACCCTTACCTCGACGGTGACGGCAACGCTCGCAAACGGGCGCGACGCGGTGGATGCGCTGGCCGCGCTGTTCCCGTGCGGGTCCGTCACCGGCGCGCCCAAGGTGCGGGCCATGGAGGTGATCGCGTCGGTGGAGGCGGATCCGCGCGGCCCTTATTGCGGAGCGGTGGGCCTGCTTTCGCCGGATGGGGACGCCGCCTTCAACGTCGCCATCCGCACGCTGGTAATGAAGGCGGACGTGGCGGAGGTCGGCCGGGGGGACGCGACCCTAGGCCTGGGCTCCGCCGTGGTCGCCGATTCGGATGCGGGCGGCGAATATCGCGAATGCCTCGCCAAGGGGGCGTTCGTCACGGCGGGCGGGCGTCGCTTCGACCTGATCGAGACGATGCGCTTCGACCCGATGGACGGCCTGATCGATCTGGAGCGGCACATCGCGCGCATAAGCGGATCGGCGGCGCTGTTCGGCTTCCGCTTCGACCGGCACGGCGCGCGCAACGACTTACAGGCCGCCACCTTCCGCCTGCGCGAGCCGGCCCGCGTACGCCTGCTGCTGGCGGCAAGCGGCGCCATCGCGATCGAGACCAAGCCGCTGCCCCCCGCGCCCGCCGGCCCGGTGGAGGTAGCGGTGCTGCCGCTGCCAGTGGACCCCGCCGACTTCCGCCTGCGCCACAAGACCAGCGACCGCGCCTTCTACGACCACGCCCGCCGCGCCGCCGGCACGTTCGAGGTGGCCTTCACCGACGCGCAAGGCCGCCTGACCGAGGGCAGCTTCACCAATCTGTTCGTGGAGAGGGATGGTCGCCTTCTCACCCCGCCGCTGGCGGCAGGGCTGTTGCCTGGCATATTGCGCGCGCGCCTGATCGATGAGGGGCGCGCGATGGAGCAGGCGCTGACCCCCGCCGATCTGGCCGGCGGCTTCCTCATAGGCAATGCGGTGCGCGGGCTGATCCCGGCCATAGCCGTTGCCCCGCATGGCCACCCCGGTCTATAGCGCCGCCGCCCTTTCCATTCCCATCCAGGGGAACCCGATGACCTTCACCTCCGCCGCCCTCGGCCGCATCAAGCCTTCCGCCACGCTCGTGATGACGAGCCGCGTGCTGGAGCTGAAGGCGAAGGGCATTGACGTGATCGGCCTGGGCGCGGGCGAACCCGACTTCGACACCCCCGATTTCGTGAAGGACGCCGCGATCGAGGCAATCCGCGCCGGCAAGACGAAATACACCAACGTCGACGGCACGGCGGAGCTGAAGCAGGCGATCGCCGCCAAGTTCAAGCGCGACAACGGCCTCGACTATGCGCCCAACCAGATCAGCGTGAACGTGGGCGGCAAGCACACCCTGTTCAATGCGTTGGTGGCCACGATCGACCCGGGTGACGAAGTGATCATCCCGGCACCTTACTGGGTCAGCTATCCCGATATCGTGAACTTCGCCGGTGGCACTCCCGTAATCATCCGCGCGGGCGCGGATCAGGCGTATAAGATCACGCCCGGGCAGCTGGATGCCGCGATTACGCCGCGTACCAAGTGGGTGCTGCTGAACTCGCCCAGCAACCCCACTGGCGCCGCTTATTCCGCCGAGGAACTGAAGGCGCTGGCCGAGGTGATCCGCCGCCATCCGCATGTGTGGGTAATGGCCGACGATATGTACGAGCATATCGTCTATGACGATTTCAAGTTCGCCACCATCGCCGAGGTCGCGCCCGATCTCTATGATCGCACGCTGACGGTGAACGGCTGTTCCAAGGCCTATTCGATGACCGGCTGGCGGATCGGCTTCGCCGGCGGGCCGCTGTGGCTGATCAAGGCGATGTCGAAGCTGCAGTCGCAGTCGACCAGCAACCCCTGCTCGATCGCGCAGGCCGCCGCCACCGCCGCGCTGACCGGCGATCAGTCCTTCCTCAAGGATCGCGCCCGCGCGTTCCAGGTGCGGCGCGATCTGGTGGTCGATCGACTGAATGCCATTCCCGGCATCAGCTGCCCGAAGCCGGAAGGCGCCTTCTACGTCTATCCTGATGTCACGGGCCTGATCGGCAAGAAGACCCCCGCCGGGCTGGAGATCCAGAACGACGAGATGCTGATCGGCTACTTCCTCGACGAGGGTCGGGTGGCGGCGGTGCATGGTGGCGCGTTCGGCGTGGAGCCGGCGTTCCGCGTCAGCTACGCGACCTCCGAGTCGATCCTCACCACCGCCTGCGATCGCATCGCCGAGGCGGTCGACGGGTTGCGCTGAGGGCTCGGGCCGCCTCCGCATCGGCGGCCCTTGCAACCGGCCCGGCGAGGGCCACCTAACCGTCATCCATTCCTTTCAGGACCAGCCGATGACGCCTTTCCGCATTCGTATCCTCGCCGCGACCGGCGCCGCCATGCTGGCAGGCGTCATGCTGACGCAGGTCTCGGCGGTGTCCGCCGCCGCCCCGGTCGTCCGGGTGCCGGCCCCCGCGCTCGATGCGCCCGTCGCCTCCCCTCAGGAAACGGCGGTTCTGGCGGGCGGCTGCTTCTGGGGCGTCCAGGGGGTCTATCAGCGGGTGAAGGGCGTCACGTCGGCCGTGTCCGGCTACACCGGTGGATCAGCACGGACCGCGCAATATGAAACCGTGGGCGGCGGCGATACCGGCCATGCGGAGGCGGTGCGGATCACCTACGATCCCCGCATCATCAGCTACGGTCGTCTCCTTCAGATTTACTTCGCCGTCGTGGCCGATCCGACCGAGCTCAACCGCCAGGGGCCTGACACGGGCACGCAATATCGCTCCGCCATATTCCCGCAAAATGAGGCGCAGCGGCGTGTCGCGACGGCTTACGTCGCGCAATTGGGCAAGACGGGCCTCTGGAACCGCCCGATCGTGACCAAGGTGGAGCGGGCACAGGGCTTTTTTCCGGCGGAAGCCTATCATCAGGATTATCTGACGCTGCACCCGGACTCGCCATACATCCGCATCAACGATCTGCCGAAGGTCGCAGCGTTGCGGCAGGCCTTCCCGACCTTCTACCGCGCGACGCCGATACTGGTGCGCGCCCGCGGCTGACCTGGTCTTGCGACCTGCTACAAGGGCGGAAGCGGCGGCGAGAAATCGGCCTTCCGCCACGGCGGGGCGGGTGGTTCCTCGGGATTGGGCGGCGCAAAATTCAGATAGCCGAAGAAGGACGCGATAAGCCGTTCCCGTATGTCCAATATCTCGGCTCTGCCGTGCATGAAGCGCGTGTTGTCCAGCATCAGCACATCGCCTCGCTGCCAGCCGATCGGGGTGGTGATGCGCTGGCCGGCCGCCCGGATCGCTTGCAACCACGCTTCCGGCACCGGCCGGCCGTCGTCCAGCACGGGAAAGTCGGGCCGGTTGTTATTGAACCGCGCGAACAGCAAAAAATTGCCGAAGGCCGGCGCATCGATGAACATCGGCCGATGTAGCGCCGGTCGGGTAAAATAGCGCACGAGCGTCCCATTCAGCCGGCCGAAACGATAGGGGCAGGACGGCGGCGGATTGGCGAGCAGTGTCTCGGGTGGATTGGACGTACCAAGCCAATAGTCGAGCAGGCCGGGCCATATGTCGCGAATGTGCAGCAGGCGGCGCCCTTCCAGGCCCTGTCGCACCTCGGCAGGCATTTCCCGTACCAGGGCCACGCCATCGCATATCGTCGTCTCGCCCCCGCGCGAGGGGGGAGACAGGCAGGCGAAGAAGGCCGCGTCAGGCTTCCACGGCTCGCGCGACAATTCGGGGTGGAGGGAGAAGGCCCGCGTTCCGCCATCGACAGTCTGCACGTTGCAGGCCGGATCAAGCGCCTGCCGCCCCGGGCTCTCGTTCAGCACCGACGTTTTGCAATATTGTCGGGCGAATTGGCCGAACGCAGGTAGCTCCAGCCCAAAACCTCGAAAGAGCAAGGCGCCAAATTGCTTGTAGAGGGGGATCACATCGTTGACCGGCACGTCCATGATATGGGCGTTGCCGGCGGGCTGGATGAGGGCATAGGGGCGGCCCGGCTCGGGCGGGCGTATCGTCAGCATCGCGCCGGCAAGATAGTGTCCAAGGCGGTGCGAGGCTATAGCCTAGCGGCATGACGCTGACGATGGATGCCCTGTTCGCTTCGCCCGACCACTATCTCCATTCGTTCGATGGAGGCGATGCGCTGTTCGTGCCGATGGATCGGGCGGCCTATCATCGCTCGATCTTTCTGGATCATCGCATCGCGGCAGCCGCCCCCGGCTCGATGCGTTTGCCGCTTTCCGCCGTGGCGGGGCATGTCGGCAGCAGCCGGGCGACCGGGTGGATATTCCATGTCGCGCACTGCGGCTCTACCCTACTGGCCCGTGCGCTTGATACGCCGGCGACGAATATGGTCTTGCGGGAGCCGCTGTCGCTCCGTCAACTCGCGATCGGTCGCCCGGCCGGGGCCATCCTGCCGCTGGCCCTGAACATGGTCGGCAAGCGGTATCTCGCCGATCGGCCGACGATCGTGAAGGCGAACGTACCGGTCAACTTCCTGTTGCCTGACATCGCGGCGCATCAGCCGATGGCGCGGGCGATCATGCTCGTCCTATC
This sequence comes from uncultured Sphingomonas sp., assembly GCA_913775025.1. Classification (GTDB taxonomy): domain Bacteria; phylum Pseudomonadota; class Alphaproteobacteria; order Sphingomonadales; family Sphingomonadaceae; genus Alterirhizorhabdus. The sequence goes on from CAJYJW010000311.1 coordinate 7,184, forward strand.
CCTCCCGGATTATGCGCGGGCGATCCTGCGCACCGGCCCGCACCGCGACTGGGCCAAGCGCGTATCGTCGCAGCTTGCGCCCCATATCGGCGACCTGTCCGGTTTGCCGGATGCGGAGCGGGTAGCCGCGCTGTGGCTCGCGCAAATGCGGGCGTTCGCAACCGCTCTAGTGGCGATGCCACAGGCCCGCACGCTGGATGCGGAGCATTTCTATGCCGAGCCGGGCCGCACGCTGGCCGCCGCCGCCGCGCATCTGCACGTTCCGCTGGACGCCGCCGCGATCTCGGCGATCACCGGCGGGCCGCTGTTCACGACCTATTCCAAGGATCCGGCCCAGCCGTTCGACAATGCCGCTCGCCTCGCCCGGCTAGCCGAGATGGACAGCGACCTCACGGAAGAGATTGCCCGCGCAAAAGCTTGGGCGGCGGCGCGTGGCGGCGGGGACCTCTATAGCCTGATCACCGCCCGAACACTCATGTAGGCCGTCAGTCCGCCACGCGCGGCGGCGTGACACCATCGGCGGCATCGCTGATCGTATAAAATTGGCGCAGCAAATCGCGCTCCGCGGCCGTCAGATGGGGATTCCAGACATCGAAGATCAGAATGGCGCGCGTCTCGGTCGATGTGTTCCACGCCTCATGGTCGATCGTGTCATCGAAAGCCCATGCCTGGCCTTCCACCCATTCGCGCGTCTCGCCGCCAACGCGGAACCGGCAGCCGGGCGGCACGATCAGCGGCAGATGAATGATCGTCCGCACATTGCTGACGCCGGTGTGCGCCGGCAGATGCGCACCAGGTCGCAACAGCGAAAAAAAGACGGTCGGCGTCCGCCCCGGCATATCGGATAGGGGCAGCGCCTCCACGATGGCGGCGGTGCGCGGGG
>CAJYJW010000312.1 GCA_913775025.1 uncultured Sphingomonas sp.
CCCGTCCGCCGAGACCGGTGCTGCGGATGGCCCCGCCACGCCGGCACGTGCCGCCGTCCCGCCGCCACGTCGCTTCACGCCGGTCGCCCGGCCCGAGCCTGTTCGCCCGGTGCGTGCCGCCAAGGGCGTGGATGATCGCCGGCAATCCGGCAAGCTCACCGTCACCAAGGCGCTCGATACCGAGGGCGATAGCGCGCGCGCCCGTTCGCTCGCCGCGCTCAAGCGCAGCCGCGAGAAGGGCAAGCGTCATCAGTCTAGCGGCCCGTCCGCCAAGCAGGTGCGGGACGTGGTGGTGCCGGAGACGATCACGGTCGGCGAGCTGGCCAACCGCATGGCGGAGCGCGGCGCCGATCTGGTGAAGGCCCTATTCAAGATGGGCATGCCCGTCACCGTGAACCAGACGATCGATCAGGATACGGCGGAGCTGCTCGTCACCGAATTCGGTCATAATCTGAAGCGCGTGTCGGACGCCGACGTCGAAATCGACGTGGCGGGCGACGTGGACGCCGAGACGACGCTCACGACGCGCCCCCCGGTCGTCACGATCATGGGCCATGTCGATCACGGCAAGACCAGCCTGCTCGATGCGCTGCGTGGCACCGATGTCGCCTCCGGCGAAGCGGGCGGCATCACCCAGCATATCGGCGCCTATCAGGTGACCGTGGAGGGGGGCGACAAGATCACCTTCCTCGATACGCCGGGCCATGAGGCGTTCAGCGACATGCGCGCGCGCGGCGCCAACGTGACCGACATCGTCGTGATCGTGGTGGCAGGCGACGACGGCATGCGCCCGCAGACTATCGAGGCGATCAGCCACACCAAGGCCGCCGGCGTCCCGATGATCATCGCGATCAACAAGATGGATAAGCCCGGCAGCAACGCCCAGCGCGTCCGCGAGGCGCTTCTCCAGTATGACGTGCAGGTGGAGAGCATGGGCGGCGACGTGCAGGAGGTCGAGGTCTCCGCGCTGAAGAAGACGGGTCTGGACGAGCTGATCGAGAAGATTCAGCTGCAGGCCGAGATCCTCGAATTGCGCGCCAACCCCGATCGCGCGGCCGAAGGCGCCGTGATCGAGGCGAAGCTGGACAAGGGCCGTGGCCCGGTGGCGACGATCCTCGTCGGGCGCGGCACGCTGAAGGTCGGCGACATTTTCGTCGTGGGCGCCGAGAGCGGCAAGGTGCGCGCGCTGGTGGACGACAAGGGCAAGCAGGTGAAGACGGCAGGCCCCTCCGTGCCGGTCGAGGTGCTCGGGCTTTCGGGCGTGCCTTCGGCGGGCGATCCGCTGTCGGTGGTCGAGAATGAGGCGCGCGCCCGTGAGGTCGCGGCCTATCGCGCCGGCCTGATCCAGACCAAGCGGACCACCGCCACCCCGGCCAGCCTGGAATCGATGTTCTCCGCATTGAAGGAGAAGCAGGCGATCGAATATCCGCTGGTCGTGAAGGCGGATACGCAAGGCTCGGTCGAGGCGATCGTCGGCTCGCTCAACAAGATCAGCACGGCGGATATCCGCGCGCGCATACTGCATTACGGTGTGGGCGGCATCACGGAGAGCGACGTGACGCTCGCGGCGGCCAGCCGCGCGCCGATCATCGGCTTCAACGTGCGCGCCAATGCCAAGGCGCGGGAGATTGCGACGCGGGACGGCGTGGCACTCAAATATTATGACGTGATCTACGATCTTTTGGACGAGATCCGCGCCGGCATGGCGGGTACGCTCGGGCCGGAATATCTGGAGCATGTCGTGGGCCGGGCGGAAATCCGCGAGGTGTTCTCGGCAGGCAAGCATGGCAAGGCGGCGGGTCTGCTGGTTCTGGAGGGCTATATCCGCCAGAAGCTGCGCGCCCGCGTGCTGCGCGACGACGTCATCATCTACAATGGTTCGATCGCCTCGCTCCGTCGCTTCAAGGACGACGTGCCGGAGGTACGCGCCGGGCTGGAGTGCGGCATCACCATCGAGGGGTCGACCGACATCAAGCCGGGCGATATCGTCGAGACGTTCGAGGTCGAGGAGCGTGCGCGCACGCTTTGAGCGGATAGATCCGGCCGGGGCCGCCTTCGCGCGGACCCGGCCAGCTATCGCCCGAACCGTATCGCGAGACAGTCATGCGCCGCAATGAAACCCCCGAAGGTCAGTCGATCCGCGTTCTCCGCGTCGGTGAACAGGTCCGCCATGCCCTGTCCGACGTGCTGATGCGCGGCGACGTTCACGATGCCACGCTGGGCGCCACGATGGTATCGATCACCGAGGTTCGCATGTCGCCCGATCTTCGCCACGCCACCGCGTTCGTGAAGGCGTTGGGCGTGGCGGATGAGGCGGTCATCATCAAGGCGCTTCGCACCAATACAGCCTACCTGCAGAGCGAGGTCGCTCGCCGCGTCAACACGCGCTACGCGGCGAAGCTTCGCTTTCTGCCCGACGAGAGCTTCGATGAGGGCGGGCGCATCGACCAGCTGCTGCGCGACCCGAAAGTCGCGCGCGATCTGGCGCCGGACGATGACGCCGACTGAGATCGCGCGGGCCGATCGATTGCCCGCGCGGCTGAACGACGAAGCGGTCGAGCTGGCCCCCCTGGAGCAGAAGCATCGCGAGCCGCTGCGTGCGGCCTGCACCGCCGACCCGTCGATCTGGGACATCTACCTCGTGAATTATCGCGGGGATGCCTTTGACCTTTCATTCGACGCCCTGCTCGACGGCTCGGACTGTGCGGTATTCGCGGCTTATGCCGACGGCCTTCTCGTTGGCATGAGCGGATATCTGTATATCGCGGCGCGGCATCGCGCGTTGGAGATCGGCCATACCTACCTCGTGCCGGCGGTGCGCGGCACGGGCGTCAACAGGCGGTTCAAGCAATTGCTGATCGATCACGCCTTCGCCTGTGGCTTTCATCGCATCGAGTTTCGCGTCGATCTGCGCAACGCGCGCAGCATGGCGGCGATGGCGAAATTGGGCGCGGCGCGCGAGGGGACATTGCGAGACCATTTGATGACATGGAACGGCCATGTGCGCTCCAGCACGGTCTACTCGATACTTCGCGGCGAATGGGCTGGCGCTTCATGCTGAACGGCTGGATCGTCATCGACAAGCCGGTCGGCCCCGGGTCCACCCAGATCGTCTCGGCGGTCAAGCGAGCGTTGCGGGAGGGGGAATATCCGCGGATAAAGGTAGGCCACGGCGGGACCCTGGATCCGCTGGCGTCCGGAGTGCTGCCGATCGCGCTGGGCGAGGCGACGAAGCTGTCCGGGCGGATGCTCGATGCGGACAAGGGCTATGACTTCACGATCGCGTTCGGCACGGAAACGGATACGCTCGATCGCGAAGGCCCGGTCGTGGAAACACATGAGCTGCGCCCGACCCGGGCTGACGTGCAAGCGTTACTGCCACGCTTCACCGGCCCCATCGAGCAGGTACCGCCGGTCTACTCTGCTCTGAAAATCGATGGCCGCCGTGCTTACGATCGCGCCCGCGCCGGTGAGACGGTCGCGATGGCGATGCGTGCCGTCACCATTCACACGCTCGATATCGCCGAGGCAGGCGCGGGGCCGCTCGACGCGATCACCCTTTCCGCCCGCGTGTCGAAGGGCACCTACATTCGCAGCCTTGCGCGCGATATCGCCCGCGCCGTCGGCACCGTCGGCCATGTCGCGATGCTGCGGCGTACGAAAGCCGGTCCGTTTAGCCTGGAACAGGCGATATCACTGGACAAACTGGCGGAAATGGGCCAAACGCGCGGCCTTGATGATATTCTCTTGCCGCTGACGGCGGGGCTGGACGACATCCCGGCTCTACCTGTCGATCCCGATCAGGCAAGGGCGCTTCGCGAGGGGCGGGTCGTGATCGGGATCGCCGCAGCATCGGGGCTTCATATGGCGACAAGCGGGCATACGCCTGTCGCCTTGGTGGAAGTTTCCGGGCCCGAGATACGGGTGGTGCGCGGTTTCAATCTGTGATGTCGAGGGAAGAACGAAGATGACGATCACCGCCGAACGCAAGACCGAACTGGTCAAGGACAACGCCCGTACCGAGGGCGACACCGGCTCCCCCGAGGTGCAGGTCGCGATCCTGACCGAGCGGATCAATAACCTCACCGAGCATTTCAAGGGCCATGCGAAGGACAATCACTCCCGCCGCGGCCTGCTGATGATGGTGAACAAACGGCGCAGCCTGCTGGACTATCTGAAGAAGAAGGATAGCAGCCGCTACGCCGAACTGATCGCGAAGCTGGGGCTTCGCAAGTAACCGGACGGCCCCCTCTCACGGGGGCCGTTTCGTATCCGGGCAAGCGCATCCGCCGCCCGGCACTGCCCGCATCGCGGCACGAGGCCGCGGTCCGGTTCCCGGGCGACCTGCCCGGACAGGCGCCCCGCATGGGCGTCCACAGGCCCCGGCGGCATAGGGCTGCCGGAGAGAAGGAAAACAGATGTTCGATATCAAGAAGCAGGAAATCCAGTGGGGCGGTAAGACGCTGACGCTGGAAACGGGCCGCGTCGCCCGCCAGGCCGATGGCGCCGTCATCGCGACGCTGGGTGAAACCGTGGTGCTGTGCGCCGTCACCGCCGCGCGCAGCGTGAAGGACGGGCAGGACTTCTTTCCGCTCACCGTCCACTATCAGGAAAAGTATAGCGCTGCCGGTCGCATTCCCGGCGGCTTCTTCAAGCGTGAGCGTGGCGCCACCGAGAAGGAGACGCTGACCAGCCGTCTCATCGATCGCCCGATCCGCCCGCTGTTTCCGGAAGGGTTCTACAACGAGATCAACGTCATCGCGCAGGTGCTGAGCTATGACGGCGAGAATGAGCCCGACATCCTCGCGATGATCGCCGCCTCCGCCGCGCTCACCATCTCCGGCGTGCCGTTCATGGGCCCGATCGGCGGCGCGCGCGTCGGCTATATCGACGGCGAATATGTCCTCAATCCGACGATCGATCAGATCAAGGAGAGCGATCTCGATCTCGTCGTCGCTGGAACACGCGACGCCGTGATGATGGTGGAGTCGGAGGCCAAGGAGCTTTCCGAGGACGTTATGTTGGGCGGCGTGATGTTCGCCCACCGCGCCTGCGCCGAGGTGGTCGAGGGCATCATCGGCCTGGCAGAAAAAGCCGCCAAGGATCCGTGGGAGCTGCCGAAGCTCGACGACGGCGGAGACCTGAAGAAGAAGGTCAAGAAGCTGATCGGCGACGGCCTGACCAAAGCCTACAAGCACACCAAGAAGGCCGATCGCGTTGCCGCCATCGCGGAAGCGAAGAAGGCTATGCACGAGCATTTCGCCGACGCGGATGCCGAAACCCGCCTCAAAGCCGCCAAATTCGGCAAAAAGCTGGAAGGCGAGATCGTCCGCACCGCCATCCTGAAGGAAGGCCGCCGCATTGACGGTCGCGACACCAAGACGGTGCGCCCGATCGAGGCGATGGTGCACTTCCTGCCGCGCACCCACGGCTCGGCGCTGTTCACCCGCGGCGAGACGCAGGCGATCGTCAGCACCACGCTCGGCACGCGCGATGCGGAGCAGATGATCGACGGGCTGAACGGCCTGTCGTACGAAAACTTCATGCTGCACTATAACTTCCCGCCCTATTCGGTCGGTGAAGTGGGCCGCTTCGGTGCGCCCGGCCGTCGTGAAGTGGGCCACGGCAAGCTCGCCTGGCGCGCGCTGCACCCGGTGCTGCCGACGAAGGAAGAGTTCCCCTACACGATCCGCGTCCTCTCCGACATCACCGAGAGCAACGGCTCCTCGTCGATGGCGACGGTGTGCGGCGGATCGCTGGCGATGATGGATGCGGGCGTGCCGCTCAAGCGTCCCGTCTCCGGCATCGCGATGGGCCTGATCCTCGAAGGCAAGGACTTCGCGGTCATCTCCGACATCCTCGGCGACGAGGATCATCTCGGCGACATGGACTTCAAGGTGGCGGGCACGTCGGAGGGCATCACCAGCCTTCAGATGGACATCAAGGTCGCCGGCATCACCGAGGAGATCATGAAGGTCGCACTCGCCCAGGCGAACGAGGGTCGCGCGCATATTCTGGGCGAGATGGCCAAGGCGCTTGACCACACGCGCGAGGAGCTTTCCGCCCACGCGCCGCGCGTCGAGACGATGCAGGTTCCCAAGGAAAAGATCCGCGACGTGATCGGCACCGGCGGCAAGGTGATCCGCGAGATCGTCGCCACCACCGGCGCGAAGGTCGACATCGAGGATGACGGCACGGTCAAGATCAGCTCGTCCGATCCCGATAAGATCGAGGCAGCGCGCAAGTGGATCCTCGGCCTGACGCAGGAAGCGGAAGTCGGCAAGATCTATGACGGCAAGGTCGTCAATCTCGTCGATTTCGGCGCGTTCGTGAACTTCATGGGCGGCAAGGACGGTCTCGTCCACGTCTCGGAAATCAAGAATGAGCGCGTCGCCAAGGTGTCGGACGTTCTGTCCGAGGGCCAGGCGGTGAAGGTGAAGGTGCTCGAGATCGACCAGCGCGGCAAGGTACGCCTGTCGATGCGCGTGGTCGATCAGGAGACCGGAGCCGAGCTGGAGGACAGCCGTCCGCCGCGTGAGGGCGGTGACCGCCCGGATCGTGGTCCGCGTGGAGATCGGGGCGATCGTGGCCCGCGCCGCGATGGCGGTGACCGTGGCCCCCGCCGCGAGGGTGGCGATCGCGGACCGCGCCGTGAAGGCGGAGAGCGTTCGGACCGTGGCCCGCGTCGCGAACGTGACGGCGGAAACGACGACGGCCCCGCGCCCGAGTTCGCGCCGGCCTTCCTGACGCGAAACGACGATTGATTGACCTTCCGGCCGTCCAGGCGGCCGGAAGATTTAATCGAGAATGGAAAAGGGGCCGAAAGGCCCCTTTTCTTTAGCACCGTGATGATGGGGCGGGGCAGGCCCGCCCGTCCGTTACATGGCGTTGACGGTCGCCGAGTTCACGGCGGCGGCATTCACGTCAGCCGCATCGATCGCGTCTTCCTTGCGGTCGCCCTCGGCGCGCAACGCATCGGCCTTATTCTCGAGCGCGTCGGACGCTGCCTCGTTGGACGTGTTGTCGGCCATGGCGTCCAGCGCGTCGGCCTTGTTGTCATAGGCCTGCGAGACGTTGTCGCCGAGCGAATCATCACCCTTGCCGCCGCACGCGGCGAGGCCGATGAAGGCGGAAACGACGGCGATCTTGACCATACGGTTCATGCGAGAATACCCCTGCTTACTCGCCGCACGTCCAACTTCGGGCGCGGCCTCGGGGGTCAAAGCCCTAGGCGGCGCACGGTTCCGAAAAATGCGATGAACCGAAAGCGCCGCTGACAGCTTCACTCAGCCTGCGTCAAAATATTTTGTCTTCCGGAGCATCGCCAGCGGCGCGAAGCGCTGCCTCGTGGCCTGTCGCTTCGGCGGATCCTTCGGGGTGGGGCGCTTGTACATCGATCGGGCTATTTGGCGAAGCGCCGCCGCTGCCCCGACCGGATTGATCAAGCGGGTTCGACGCCGACGCGCCGCCCAGGCCGCCACCGCCGGGCGTTCGCTCGCCATCTATATCGCTGACGATCTTCGCCGCCGTGGCGTCGTCGCCGGCATCTTCACCAATCACGGGATCGCTCATCGCCATAAAACCTCCGACCAATCTACGGGAAGGAAGAACGCACGACGCAAGCTTCGGTCGCGTCAGCGGGCGAAAAGCAAGGGTGGGGGGCTTCTGTTGCTCGGTGCCCCCCGTACCGCCGGTGTCCGATTCTGTTGCCCGGTTCGGCCCGAACCGCGCTTAAGCCTTGTAACCTATTCCCCGAAGGGCGTCAGTTACGCGGCAATCGCGAGTGCTTCGTTGTCGTTAGCACTTATGGTTTTGATCGGTTTTAGGGCTCAATCAGGCCCGGCAAAAACACCGCCTTTGAACACACGTCGATCCTGGTTCGGCCCCGTCAAAAACCCCGTCGTCGAGGTTTGTGGTGGAGCCGCCGGGTACTGCCCCCGGGTCCGCTGCGTCTATTACGCGACATCATTTATCACCATAGCCGGGCAAGCCCGGCACGGGGGATATAGGCGGGCGGCCACCGATTGCAAAGCCCCGTCAGGGCCGCCGACGAAGCTCGTCGCGGATCTCGCGCAGCAGCACGACATCGGGCGCATCCGGCGCCGGGGTCGTTTCGACTTTTGCCTTGTCTCTCTCGGTCACGCGGTTCACGCCGCGCACCAGCAGGAAAATGATGAAGGCGACGATCAGGAAGTTGACGGCGACGGTAATGAATTCGCCATAGCCGAGCAGCGGCACGCCGGCCTTTTTCAGATCGGCATAGCTCGTCGGCGACCCCGTATAGCTAGCGGGGATGTCGCCGAGGCGGACGAAATAATTGGAGAAATCGAGCCCGCCCGTAATCTTTCCGATCACCGGCATGATGATGTCATCCGTCAAGGAGGTGACGATCCGGCCGAACGCCGCGCCGATGATGACCGCGACCGCCAGATCGAGCACATTGCCCCGCGCGATGAATGCCTTGAATTCCCTGAGCATCGCCTCACCCCTAGTTGCAGTGATCTATGGTGTCGCGCGGGCAGGCGGGGATTACAAGCCGACGATTGCCGCCGCCCTCCGCCCGGCCTATCAGAATGCCCGGTCAATTCGCCGAAGGGTTCCGCCGTCATGTCGAGCTTCCGCCGCCTGTCGCTTCTGTCCGCACCCCTCGCCGCGGTGGCGCTTTCCGCCTGCGGCCTGAACAGCGTGCCTGCGGCGCAGGAGGAGGCGAAGGCCCGCTGGGCCGACGTACAGAACGAATATCAGCGTCGCGCCGATCTCATTCCCAATCTCGTGGCAACGGTGAAAGCGGCGGGTGCACAAGAGCAGGCCACGCTGACGCAGGTGGCCGATGCGCGCGCCCGCGCAACCTCGATCAACATCACCACGGACGACCTGAGCAATCCGGCCGAGTTCAAGAAATATCAGGACGCGCAAAATCAGCTTACCCAGGCGATGGGCCAGCTTCGCACCGTGGTGGAGGCCTATCCGCAGCTTCAGACCAACCAGAATTACCTCGGC